>NZ_JBHTJT010000050.1:0-142532 GCF_042676185.1 Tropicimonas aquimaris
CGCCTCAGCGCCGCCGGTGAAGGGGGTTCTACGGATACTACCCGCAGGCCGCAAGGGGTTTTTTACATGAAGATGACAGTTTTTGCATCTCTTTTTGAATATCCATTAAAAACAATAACTTGGGCACCCATTTTTTCACCCACCCCGTCAGAAAAGCCTGCGGACGCCCATCTGGATCGGGTGCGGCGGGGCGATTTTCGGGCGATTTCGGACTTCTCCACAGACTCGCCCACAGAATCCGCCGGAACATCCGCCGAGTCGCCTTCGCGAGTCGTCCGAATCCGGCCTGAACGGGCCGAGTCAGGCAGCCCCCGCCTTCTTCGCGCCCCGCTTCCGCTTGGCGAGCTGCGCCTGCAGCCGCTCGTTCTCTCTCTTAAGCCGGTTGAGTTCCCGGGCGATGTCCTCGACCGTCTCCGGCCCCCAGAGATCCGCCTCCGGCGGAAACGACGGCGCCGGCAGGTCGAGCCCGTACCGCTCGCGGAGCAGGTCCGCCTCGGGCCCCGCGATCTCCATGATCGCCTCCCGCGTCTCGGGTGGCAGGAAGAACCGCTGCCCACGGATCCGGCTGAACACGGCGCCGGGTGCCCGCGCCCGTTCCGGATTCGGACGCCCCTCGATCAGCACCGGCTCTATCCGGTTCAGTGCATCCGCCAGCAGCACCGCCTCGTGGCTCAGGCTCTCGTTGGTGTCGGTCCGGCTGAGCTGGCCGATTTGGCTGTCCTCCAGTCCGAGAATGCCGAAGAAATCCCGCACCACGTCGCCACCCTGAAGCTGGGTGCGATCGAAGGGGCGCAGCACGAGCTCGCATTTCTCCAGCGCGGGGCCGAATTGCTCCAGCTTCTCGGACCAGCGCCGGACGTTCCGGTCGGGCGTGAAGTCCTTCAGCTGCATGTTTCCCATCTTGATGTGCTGCTGCACGCCACTGAAGACCAGCGACGCGGGGTGCCGCAGATAGCAGATCACGACGACGCGCCGCGCCTTGGTCAGCAGGAAATCCACCAACCGCTCGAAGGACAGTGCGTCCTGCGTCACGAAGCTCTCGCTGGACAGGATCAGGTTGGGCGTTTCCGCCGTCGCCATCTCCGCCTCGATGCGGGCGCGGTATTCCAGCGCCTCGGCGCGAACCTCGTCCGACGTCCGCCCGTCGCGCCAGTGGTTCCGCTTCGGCGCGGGGTTGTCGACGAAGGACTGGCCCAGAAGGAAGTGGTTCCGGATGCCGGAAGGGTAGTGATAGCCGAACTCGCGCAGGAGATCCCTGGACTGATGCGCCGTCGCCTGGATCGACGAGCTTCCGGTCTTGCCGGTGCCGATGTGAAGATAGGCGGTGGCGAACATGGGCGATCCTCCGGGTCAGTCATCGCGCGCCACGGTTCCACGTTCCCCCGTGGCGGGCAAGCACCCAGTGGGCCGCCCTCAGGTCCGGGCCGCGGACCGGGAGCGGAGCAACCGGCCGGGGCGCAGGCGCAGCGCCAGCAGGCCGAGGATCGCGGCCAGATAGTAGAACGGCTCGACCTGCCAGCCCTTCACCACCATGACGAAATGCACCGCGCCGAGCGGCACCACCAAGTAGGTCAGCCGGTGCAGCCGCCGCCACCGCTCTCCGCCGAGCCGGCGCAGCGCCCAGTTGTTCGAGGTCAGCGCCAACGGGATCATCAAGACGAAGGCGACCATGCCGATGGTGATGTAGGGCCGCTTGAGAATGTCGCCCCAGATCTGCGCGGGGATCTGCACGTCCAGCACCAGCCAGACGGCCAGGTGCGCCGCTATATAATAGAACCCGAGCAAGCCGATGGCCCGGCGGAACCGGACCAGCCGCAGCCCCGCGTGGCGCTGCAGGGGCGTGATCGCCAGCGTCGCGATCAGCAGCCACAAGCCCCAGAGCCCCAGCCGATGCTCGATCGCCTTCACCGGATCGACGCCGAGGTCACCCCGGATGCCGGCCCAGAACAGCCAGATCACCGGCAGCGCGCCAAGCGGATACAGCACCCAGGCCGGGACGCGGCGCAGCGCGGAATTGATCGGGTCCATCAGGTGCAACACCCCTGTCCTTCCTGAACCGGCGGGCATGGCACGTCCCCGTAGGAACAGAAGACGCAGCAATCGCCGGGGCGCGGCCGCAGCAGCGCCGCACAGGCCGGGCATTCGTAAAACCAGACGCAGGCATTCCCGGGCATGTCCTCCCGGCTGCGATGGCCGCAGCGCGGGCAGGTCAATGTCGAGACGGTCTGCGTCACCGTCAGTAGTACTTCGCCAGGTCCATCCCGTCGTAGAGCGACGCGACCTCCTGACCGTATCCATTGAACATCAGCGTCGGCTTTCGCCGGGCCAGCAACCCGCCGCCCACCTCACGCTCGGAAGCCTGGCTCCAGCGCGGATGGCTCACTTCCGGGTTCACGTTGGAATAGAAGCCATATTCCCGCGGCTGAGACTTGTTCCAGCTCGTCGGGGGTTCGCTGTCGGTCAGGGTAATGCGCACGATCGACTTGATCGACTTGAAGCCGTACTTCCACGGCACCACCAGCCGGATCGGCGCGCCGTTCTGGTTCGGCATCGGCTCGTCGTAGAGTCCCGTCGCAAGGATCGTCAGCGGGTTCATCGCCTCGTCAAGCCGCAGCCCCTCCACATAGGGCCAGTCGATCACGCGGGTGCGCACGCCCGGCATCTCTTCCGGCCTCAGCGCGGTCTCGAAGGCCACGTATTTCGCCGAAGGCTGCACACCCACGCGGTTCAGCATGTCGGCCAGCTCGAAGCCGACCCAGGGCACGACCATCGACCAGGCCTCGACACAACGAAAGCGATAGATCCGCTCCTCCAACGTCGTGCCGGCCAGAACGTCGTCCATTGTCCAGGTACCGGGCTTGTCCACCAACCCGTCGATCTGCACCTGCCAGCCGTCGGTGGTCAGCATGTGCGCGTTGCGCGCCGGATCTTCCTTGCCCGTACCGAACTCGTAGAAGTTGTTGTAGGACGTCACCGCCTCGTAGCTCGTCGGCTCTTCGACGGTCGAATATTGCGACGGTTTCGCCGCCAGCCCGGCACGCGCCACGCCGGCGATCCCGCCCGCAGCCAGACCGGCGGCAGCGGCGATCACCTGGCGACGGTTCAGCCAGGCCACCTTCGGGGTCACCTGCGACCAGGTGAGATCGTTTTTCCAGCGTCCGGCCATCTCTGCCCTCCTGTTGCGCTTTCCCCCTTGTACGATATTCCAAAGCATCCCGCGCCCCTCCGAAACGAAATCTCACGCGAAAGTTGGCACTCGTCACCGCGTCGGCCCACCGCGCCATCGCGCGGGGCAGTCTCGCGGAGATCACGTCCATTCATCAAAAGGTGACTTGATTCTGCGAAAGCCCCGGGCTTAGCGCGCAGAACCTCCGGATCAAGCCCATGCCCGGCGTTCTTTTACCCGTTCCCGAACATCCAGACGGCGTCTCCCACCGTAGCCCTGATAACGTCCCAGACGGGCGTGCCAGAACCAACTGGAAACAACATTGGCTACGGAGATGACCAAAATGATTCGCAGAACTTTCCTCGCCCTCGCTTCCGCCACCATGCTTTCCGCCCCGGCCTTTGCCGGCAGCCACAGCATGGACATCGTCGACACCGCCGTCGGCGCCGGCTCCTTCGAAACCCTCGTCGCCGCGGTGACCGCCGCCGGCCTGGTCGACACGCTGAAGGGCGAAGGCCCGTTCACCGTCTTCGCGCCGACCGACGAAGCCTTCGCCGCGCTGCCCGAAGGCACGGTCGAGTCGCTGTTGCTGCCGGAGAACAAGGACCAGCTGGTCTCGATCCTCACCTACCACGTCGTTCCGGCCAAGGTGATGTCGAGCGAGCTTGCCGGCCAGACCGTGACCGCCAAGACGGTGAACGGCGGTGAGCTCATGGTCGATGGCCGCGACGGCGTAAAGGTTAACGACGCCATGGTCGTGCAGGCCGACATCGAGGCCTCCAACGGCGTCATCCACGTCGTCGACAAGGTGATCCTGCCCGAGGGCTGAGTCCGAGCGGCCCTGCCGCCATCTCACGAAAAGGGGCGCGCCGCAGCAGCGACGCGCCCCGTTTTTCTCTCCGACCCCACCAGCAAGGCCCAGCCTGTCTTCCTGGCTGCAATACCCCCGCCGGAGGCAGCGCGCGGCAGCGCGCTCCCGATCAGTGAACCACGGCATCCTCTGGCGGCTGCCGGTTTGTCGAGCCGATGTGGTCGCCCACGATCAGCCCCTCCGCCCCGGCAGAAACCGTGACAGTATCGCCCTCGGCCACGTCGCCGGCCAGGATCATCTCGGCCAGTTCGTTCTGCAGCGCCTTCTGGATCACCCGCTTCAGCGGACGCGCGCCGAACACCGGGTCGTAGCCCTCGTCGGCCAGCCACTTCCGCGCCGCCTCGTCCAGATCCAGCGAGATGCCCCGCCGCGCCAGACGCTTCTCCAGCAAACCGACCTGGATATCGACGATCCCGTCCATGTCGCGCCGGCTGAGCCGGTCGAAGATGATTGTCTCGTCCAGCCGGTTCAGGAACTCGGGCCGGAAATGCGCCTTCACCGCATCCATCACGTCGCGCTTGGCCTCCGAGGCATCCGCCCCATCGGGAAGCTGGCTCAACGCCTGCGCCCCGAGGTTGGAGGTCAGCACGATCAGCGTCTGCTTGAAATCCACCGTCCGGCCCTGCCCGTCGGTCAACTGACCGTCGTCAAGCACCTGCAGCAGCACGTTGAACACGTCCGGATGCGCCTTCTCGACTTCGTCGAACAGCACCACCTGGTAGGGCCGGCGCCGCACGGCCTCGGTCAGCACACCGCCCTCGTCATAGCCCACGTAGCCCGGAGGCGCACCGATCAGGCGGGCCACCGCGTGTTTCTCCATGAACTCCGACATGTCGATACGCACCATCGCACTGTCATCGTCGAACAGGAACTCCGCCAGCGCCTTGGTCAGCTCGGTCTTGCCGACACCGGTCGGCCCGAGGAACAGGAACGAGCCCAGCGGCCGCGATTCCTCATTGAGCCCGGCACGCGCCCTGCGGACCGCATTCGCCACCGCAGTCACCGCCTGCCGCTGGCCGATCACGCGCTTGCCGATCTCCTCTTCCATGCGCAAGAGCTTCTCGCGCTCGCCCTCCAGCATCCGCGTGGTCGGAATTCCGGTCCAGCGTTCCACGACCTCGGCGATCTGCTCGGGCCGCACGGCCTCCTCGACCATCACGTCGTCCTCGGAGTTTTCAGCCTCGGCGAGCTGCTTCTCGAGCTGCGGGATGACGCCATAGGACAGCTCCCCGGCCTTGGCCAGGTTGCCCTCGCGCTTGGCGATATCCAGCTCCGCCCGCGCCTGGTCGAGCTGCTCCTTGAGGTTGCGCGCCGAATCGAGCTTGTCGCGCTCCGACTGCCAGCGCGCGGTCATCTCGGCCGAGCGCTGCTGAAGGTTCGACAGCTCCTCTTCCAGCTTGTCCAGCCGGGTCCGCGAGGCCTGGTCGTCCTCCTTCTTGAGCGCTTCCGCCTCGATCTGCTTCTGCAGAATCTCGCGGTCGAGCGCATCGAGCTCTTCCGGCTTCGAATCCACCGCCATCCGCAGACGGCTCGCCGCCTCGTCCATCAGGTCGATCGCCTTGTCCGGCAGGAACCGGTCGGTGATGTAGCGATGGCTGAGCGTCGAGGCCGCCACCAGCGCGCTGTCCGAAATCCGGACCCCGTGATGCAGCTCGTACTTCTCCTTGATGCCGCGCAGGATGGAGATCGTGTCCTCCACCGTCGGCTCCTCGACCATGATCGGCTGGAACCGCCGCGCCAACGCCGCGTCCTTCTCGACGTGCTTGCGGTACTCGTCGATCGTCGTCGCGCCCACGCAGTGCAGCTCGCCCCGCGCCAGCGCCGGCTTCAGCAGGTTGGAGGCGTCCATCGCCCCATCCGCCTTGCCCGCGCCCACCAGCGTGTGCATCTCGTCGATGAACAGGATGATCTCGCCCGCCGCGGCGGTGATCTCCGCCAGAACCGCCTTCAGCCGCTCCTCGAACTCGCCGCGGTACTTCGCGCCGGCAATCAGCGAGCCCATGTCGAGCGCCATCAGCGTCTTGTTGCGCAGGCTCTCCGGCACGTCGCCGTTGATGATGCGCAGCGCAAGGCCCTCGGCGATCGCCGTCTTGCCGACGCCGGGTTCGCCGATCAGCACCGGGTTGTTCTTGGTCCGCCGGCTCAGCACCTGCATGGTGCGCCGGATCTCGTCGTCGCGGCCGATGATCGGGTCGATCTTGCCCTCGCGCGCCGCCGCCGTCAGGTCGCGGGCGTATTTCTTGAGCGCGTCATAGCCTTCCTCGGCGCTCGCCGTGTCGGCGGTCCGGCCCTTGCGCACGTCATTGATCGCGGCGTTCAGCGCCTGCGCGGTCACCGCCCCCGCTTCCAGCGCCTCCTTGGCGCCCGAACGCACCACCGCCAGCGCGGTCAGGATGCGCTCCACCGGCACGAAACTGTCGCCCGCCTTGGTGGCGATCTTCTCGGCCTCGTCCAGCACGCGGCTCATCTTCTGGTCCAGATAGACCTGCGCCCCGTCGCCCGACACCTTCGGCTGCTTGGCAAGCTGCGCTTCCACGGCCTCCCGCACCCGCTCCGGCGCGCCGCCCGACCGCTTGATCAGGTTGGCCGCAAGCCCCTCTTCGTCATCCAGCAAGGCCTTCAGCAGATGCTCCGGCACCAGCCTCTGGTGCTCTTCCCGCATCGCGATGGTCTGCGCAGCCTGAAGGAACCCGCGCGACCGCTCCGTGAACTTCTCCATGTTCATCGGTCTCTCCTTTTCCAAAGCGCCTGCCAGGATTTCGCCGCCCGTCCGGCGGCACGGCGATGTCGCAGGCCTCGTCAGCGATATGGGAAGCGAAACCGCCCGGCTCAAGCCGCACTGTCACATTTTTCACACAGCAACTTTCGTGCCCCCAGCCCTCTCCTGCCCGGAAATTTCCCCGGCGAGAGCGCGGCCGCATGGGCCGCAACGGGGACAGACAGTCCCCCGGCCACCGCCGCCACAGGCTTGACCCGCATGTAAAGCAGCGCCATGACGGCCCCGATCAACCGGAGAACCGCCATGCCACAGCCCGCAGCCGACGACCGCCTGATCGTCGCCCTCGACGTCCCCGACGCCCTCGCAGGGCTGAAACTGGCCACCGAAATCGGCGACGCCGTCTCCTTCTACAAGATCGGCCTCGGCATGCTGACCGGCGGCGGGCTGGCACTGGCCAACGAACTCAAGGCCGAACACGGCAAGCGCATCTTTCTCGACATGAAGCTCTTCGACATCGGCGCGACCGTCGAGGCGGCCGTGCGCGGGCTCGCGCAATTCGACCTCGATTTCCTGACCGTCCACGGTGACCCCCATGTCGTGCGCGCCGCGCAGGAAGGCAAGGGGGCGAGCGAGCTCAGGATCCTCGCCGTCACCATCCTCACCTCGCTCGACCGTGCCGACCTCGACGCCAGCCTGATCCGGCCCGGCGACCTGCCGGAGATCGTCCTCGAACGCGCCGCCCGGGCGCTCTCCGCCGGGGCCGACGGGGTGATCGCCTCGCCGCAGGAAGCCGCCCTGATCCGCGCCCTTCCCGAAGCGGAAGGCAAGCTCATCGTGACGCCGGGCGTCCGCCCCGCCGGCGCCGACCTCGGCGACCAGAAACGCGTCGCCACCCCGGCGCAGGCGGTTGCGGACGGCGCCGATCACGTGGTGGTGGGCCGCCCGGTCTGGCAGGCCGAGGACCCGCGCGCCGCCTCCCAGGCCATCGTCGCCGAGCTCAACAGCCCGCAGGCTCTCCGCGCCAACGCCTGATCGGGCCGGCAAAGGGGGCTCCCCTCGCGGCTCGACGCTGCCGCGCCTCGCCCCCTTGGGGCCGGGCGCGCCTGCGGCGCGTCCCCGCGCCCGTGGCGGACGCCCCCCCTTGCCGGGCACGACCGCGGCGTCTTCTGTCCGGAAATATCCCGCCGGAGCCAATCGCGCGCCAGCGCGATCCTCTGCCCCAATGAGGCTCAATCCTCGTTGATGTCCTCGTCGAACGTCTTCACCGACCCGCCAGACAGCCCGAATATCCGCTTCAGCGCCAGCCAGGCCACGAGCGAGAGCACGGCAAAGACCAGGAACAGCAGCGGCAGCGACCCGGCCATCATCGCCCCGAGCGGCCCGCCGACCCAGAGCAGCAGCCCGGTCGCCAGCGCCCCCACCGCGAAGCCCAGAAAGATCCATCCCGGCGCCAGCACCTCGAGGATCGCCAGCACCAGCCCGGCGATCACCCAGGCCCACCAGGTGCTCCAGACCATCAGCCACGCCCCCGCAACATCTTGAACGCGTCACCGAAGGCCTCGGCGGCATTCGCCGGCAGCACGATGGTCTGCTTGCCCTCGCCGTTGCCGAGGTTGTTCAGCGCCTCGACCTGCTTCAGCGCCACCTGGTACTGCGCCGCTTCGATCCCGTTATCGCGGATCGCCGCCGCTACCACGCCGGTGGCATAGGCCTCCGCATCCGCCTGGATCCGCCGCGCCTTGGCGACCTGCTCGGCGGCATAGAGCTCCGCATCCGCGTTGAGCTCGATCGCCCGCTTCTGGCCCTCGGCCCGGGTCACCGCGGCGCGGCGCTCCCGCTCGGCGTTGAGCTGCTGCAGCATGGCGTCCCGCGTCGCCTGGTCGAGATTGACGTCCAGGATCTCCGCCCGGGTCACCTCGATCCCCCAGTCGTCCACCGCGGATTCGACGCTGGTCTTGATCTGATCGATCAGCTGCGAGCGGTTCGACTGCACCTCGTCGAGGTCCATCTTGCCGATCTCGGCCCGCACGATCCCCGCGACGGTCGTGGCGATCGCCCCGTCCACGTCGCGGATCCGGTAGACCGTCTTTTCCGGCTCGAGGATGCGGTAGAACACCGATGTGTCGATCTGCACCAGCACGTTGTCCTTGGTGATCGCATCCTGGGTGGCGTTGGGCAGCTGCCGCTCCAGGATCGACACCTTGTGCGCGACCCGGTCGAGAAACGGCACGATCAGGTTCAGGCCCGGCCCGAGCACCGCCCGCAAACGGCCGAACCGCTCCACCACGTATTTCTCGGATTGCGGCACGATCCGCACCCCGAGAAAGACACAGAGCAGAATGAAGGCCGCAAGAAGCAGCACCACCACCGAGCCGCCAGAAAGGGAGAAAAGAATATCTTCGAGCATGGGACCGCTTTCGTCTGCCAGCAAATCTTGCAGGACTATGCCGGTCGCATGTGAAAACAAAAAGGCGCGAATGGTCCGATTGCAGGAAACCGGGAGCGGATGTGGCGCGGGAGCGGCATCGGCGCTGCTGCGCGGCGACGATCAGCCGAGCGCCTCCCACCAGTGGCACAGCGCACCCTACAACTCCGGAACGGCGTTCGGATGGGCGATGAAACGGGGCACGCCCATCATCTCCCAACGCTGGCCCTCCTCGCCAAAGACGATCGCCTCGACCAGCGCCGGCGGGATGCGGGCGACGAAGAAGACGCCCGCGATCCGCTGCGGCTGATACTTGTGGAACCGGTCGGCATGGACGACCGACGCCGCCGGGACCCGGATGCCGAATTCCTCGTGCGTCTCGCGCAGCGCGCAGTCGAGCGCCGTCTCCCCCGGCTCGCTCTCGCCGCCCGGAAGATCCCATTGGCCCGGGTTCGGGATATGCGCAAAGTCGTCCCTGAGGTAACTCACCAGATGGTCGCCGCAGATTAGGGCGATCTTTGCTCCCAGAACATCGCGGCTGGCGGTCCAGTCCCGCGCCACCGGTCTCGTCTCGATCACCGCCATCCGTTCCCTTCCGTCCCGCCTTCACTTAGCGCGCCCCGCCAACGAGGCAAACCCAAGGCGCCTGGCTGCAGGGGGCGCCAGCCCGCCCACGGAACAAATCCGTTGCGCCCGGTCCGTCCCCTCCCCTATCCCGTCTGCACCACAGGTTCCCAGCTAAGGGCCCCGCGCCATGCCCGCGCTCTGCCGCGATTGCCTGCACAGTTTCGAGACCGGCCGCCGCTGCACGGCCTGCGGCTCGCCGCGCGTGATCGCCCATCCCGAACTCTTCGACCTCGCCATAGCCCACATGGATTGCGACGCCTTCTATGCTTCTGTGGAAAAGCGCGACGACCCGAGCCTCGCCGACAAGCCGGTGATCGTCGGCGGCGGCAAGCGCGGGGTGGTCTCCACCTGCTGCTATATCGCCCGCACCTACGGCGTGCGTTCGGCGATGCCGATGTTCCAGGCGCTGAAGCTCTGCCCGCAGGCCGTGGTGATCAAGCCGCGGGGAGAGGCCTACGCCGCGGCCTCCCGTGCAATCCGCGGGATGATGGAGGAGCTGACCCCGGCCATCGAGCCGCTGTCGCTCGACGAGGCCTTCATCGACCTCACCGGCACCGCGCGGCTTCACCATGCACCACCCGCGGTGATGCTGGCCCGGCTGGTGCGCCGGATGGAGCAGGAACTGGGCCTCTCCGGCTCGATCGGGCTCAGCCACAACAAGTTTCTGGCCAAGGTCGCGTCCGACCTCGACAAGCCCCGCGGCTTCGCGGTGATCGGCAAGGCCGAGACAGCCGATTTCCTGCGCGACCAGCCCGTGCGCCTGATCTGGGGCGTGGGCGAGGCCTTCCAGTCCTCGCTCGACCGCGCCGGCATCCGCACCTTCGGCGACCTGCTCCGCTGGGACCGCAAGGACCTGCATGCCCGGTTCGGCGCCTCGGGCGACCGGCTCTGGCACCTGGCGCGCGGCGAGGACCGCCGCCGCGTGACCCGCAACGCCCCGGTCAAGTCGATCTCCAGCGAGACCACCTTCTTCGAGGACACCGCCGACCGCGACCTGCTGGACGGTCATATCTGGCGCCTCGCCGAGAAGGTCTCGGACCGGGCCAAGGCCAGGGGATCGGCCGGGCGCGTGGTGACGCTCAAGCTGAAACGGGCGAGCCACGCCCTGCTCACGCGGCGCCGCGCGCTGGAGGACGCCACCCAGGTCGCCGACCGGATCTACCGCACCGCGCGCAGCCTGCTGGACCAGGTCGAGGAGCCGGGGCCGTTCCGGCTGATCGGCGTCGGCCTGTCGGACCTGGTGCCCGAGGCCCAGGCCGACCTCTCCGGCGATCTGCTCGACCCCGCCGCCGAGCGCCGCGCCCGCGCCGAACGCGCCACCGACCGAATTCGCGCCCGCTTCGGCGCGGAGGCCATCCTCAAGGGGCGCTCCCTGCGCTGACCGCCACGCCATCGGCAAACGGCCAGGGGCTCCCGCCCGGGCTCGACGCCTTGCGGCGTCTCCCCCGGTTGGGCCGGGCCGCGCCTTGCGGCGCGGCGGTCGCGCTCTCGCCCGAGGGAGATGCCCGCTGGAAATCGGCTTTGCGGCCGTCTCGGCCTGCAGGCCGAAGGCCTGCGACGCCCAACAGCTTTTCCGCCCCGGCACGGGGGCGGGTAAGCTGGCGGGAGCCGTTGATCACCGGATAGAACAATCGACTGGAGCGCTATGCCCTATTCGGCCGCGAGCGGGAGCGATGCCGCGCGTCCGATCTCCACGATCTCTTCGATGATGCCCTTCAGCATCGCCCGGAAATCGCTGAAATGCTGGCTGGGCCGGACGGCACGCTCGTCCATGTAAAGCGCCCGGTCGATCTCTACCTGGACCACGTGCTGCCGACGGGACGGCTTGCCGTAATGCTGGGTGATGAAGGCCCCCGCGAAGGGCGCGTTGCGCACCACCCGCAGGCCGGCCCGGACAAAGGCCGCTTCCACCGCATCGATCACATCCGGTGCGCAGGCCGCGCCGAACCGGTCGCCCAGCACCACCTGCGGCCGGCGTCCAAGGGCGCCGGGCATGGAGAGCACCGCCTCGTGCGGCATCGAATGGCAGTCGATCAGGATCGCCCGGCCGAACTGCGCCTTGCTCTCGTCGAGCAGCTGCTGGAGCTGGCCGTGGTAGGGCCGCCAGACCTCGGAGATCCGCTCCCGCGCCTCCGCCAGTTCTATTTTGCCGCGATAGATCGCCCGACCGTTGGCGACCACCCGGGGAATCACCCCCAGCCCGGAGGTCACCCGCGGGTTGTGAGTCACCGCCCGCACGCCGCGTACCACCGCCGGGTCGAGCTCGTCGGCCCCGCGGTTCAGATCCACATAGGCCCGCGGCGCCAGCGCCGCCAGCAGCGGCGCACCGAGGCCCGGGGCGGTGTTGAACAGCCGGTCGACGAAGGCATCCTCGGAGGAGCGGATCGACATCTCGTCCAGCACGGACTTCCTCAGGAAATCCCAGCTGTAATCGCGCCCGCTGTGCGGCGAGGCAAAGACCACGCCCGTGGTATGCTCCTTCGGCAGGTCCAGTCTGTAGGGAAGTATCGCCATGCTGTCTCCTTGCAGACCATATAGCGACAAATTTTCCTCTGCCAAAAGCCCTTGAACCCGCCGGGGCTTCGCTTTATACGCCCCTCCACCGACGCGGAAACGACCCGCGTTCTTTTCCTTTGTGGAGCGGGACACGGCGGGCACGATTCGGCGAAGGCGGGCGGTTAGCTCAGCGGTAGAGCACTACGTTGACATCGTAGGGGTCACTGGTTCGATCCCAGTACCGCCCACCATTGAATTCGGGCCGGAAACGGCTCGCTGGCGAAACAAACGGCGCCGTCTCAGCGCCTGCGACAGAGGAAAGGGAAGACCATGAAGGTCCGCAACTCGCTCCGCTCGCTGAAATCGCGGCACCGGGATTGCCGTATCGTGCGCCGCAAGGGCCGCGTATACGTCATCAACAAGACCCAGCGCCGCTTCAAGGCCCGCCAGGGCTGATCAGCGCAGCTTGAAGACCAGATCAGAGGCCGTGGAAATTTCCGCGGCCTCTTTCTTTTGCGCGCCCGCTCCCCCGTCACGGCCCCCGTCACAGACCGTCACGGCCCCCGTCACAGACCGTCACGGCCCTAGGCCCCGGAGCGCGACGGCCGGCGGCAGATTCCCGAAGCGTGACCCCGATCCCACCAGCCGCACCCCGCTGCAGCCTCTCCGTTGACCGGCCGAATCACCCCTGCTACGCCTTTGGAAAAAGATAATTGGCATAGCGCAAAAGGCAGAGGCACAGATGCAGTTGAAACGATCCAACCCAGAAGTTCTCGTGGGTTCCGTAGGGTATACCCCGTCCGGCACCTCCCCCGATATCACCACGCTGGCCGACGGCCGGCTTCTTGTGGTCTGGACCGAAACCCTCGGTCGCCCGACCGAAGAATTCGACGACGTCGACGGCGCGATCTTCGCCCGGATCTTCAATTCCAGCGGCAAGCCCCTCGGCGACGCCTTCCAGGTAAACGACTGGCAGCCCTTCACACAGGACAGCCCGCAGGTCGTCGCGCTCGATGACGGCGGCTTCGCGATCGGATGGACCCACCGCGCCGAATACGGCGACCACGATCACGACAACGATGTCTTCGTGAAGACCTACGACTCGGACGGCGAGCCGTCCGGCCGCGTCGTGACCCGCGACCTGGTGATCGACGAACCGGGCAACGATCCCGACAACGATCCGCAGTTGCTCGAGATGGTCGCGCTCTCCAACAACCGCATCGGTTTCGCCGTCGACTTCAATGCGGGCGCCCCCGAATCCTACTTCTACACGCTGAGCGCCAATGGCACCGACAGCGGCGACGGCACCAGCGATTCCAACCGGCACAGCCTCGATCTCGTCGGCAACCCCGACATGGTGCAGCTGGAGAACGGCGACATCGTGCGCGCCTTCACCTCGCGGGACCCGCTGGTCGGCGACACCCATTATGACATCGTGATCACCATCACCGATGAATACTTCGGCGCGCCGACCGGCATTCCGGGCGTCTATGCGCCGCTGGAATTCTGGATTTACAACGATCCCGACACCCGCAAGGGCGACATGGAACTGGCCGCGCTCACCGGCGGCGGCTTTGCCATCGCCTACGCGGAACGCACCGGCGACGGCACCTCGGACGTGCATGTCGACATCCTCACCGACTTCGGCCAGATCGAGTTCCAGAACACGATTGTCAGCCGCAAGCTTGGCATTGCCTATGACGTCGCCGATATCGACATGCTCGGCCTGTCGAACGGCATGATCGCCCTCGCGGTCGTGATGCACGATGCCACGGGCGGAACCACCGGTGTGGACCTGTTTCTGCTCGATGCCGATGGCAAGCAGATCGACAAGAAGCAGGTCAGCACCTACGACATCGGCAAACAGGCGGCCCCCTCGCTCACCGAAACGGCAGACGGCCGAATCGCTGTCGTCTTCACCGACACCTCCGGAAAGCTGATCGACGGCGACACCGACACGCTCCACATGTCCTTCTTCGACATCAAGGGGCCCAGCGGCCGTTTCGTCGGCACCAATGACGACGACCTGCTGCGCGGCCTCGGCGGAAACGACACCCTGATCGGTCTCGGCGGCAACGACACGCTCTATGGCGGGCGCAACCGCGACACCCTGCGCGGCGGCGACAACAACGACACGCTCGTCGGCGGGTCCGGCAACGACTTCCTCGGCGGCGGCGCGGCGCGCGACGTGCTCAAGGGCCAGGCCGGCAACGACGGCCTGAACGGCGGCAGCGGCAACGACCGGCTGAACGGCGGCACGGGCAATGACATGCTGCGCGGCGGCAGCGGCGTCGACACGATGACCGGCAGTGACGGCGCGGATATCTTCGTCTTCTCGGGCGACATCGGCGAGGATACGGTGACGGATTTCGAGATCGGCACCGACACGCTGCGCTTCCGCAAGGGCAATGGCGAGGCCGAAAGCTTCCGGCAGTTCGTCAACAACGCCGATCAGGTCGGCAAGAAGGTCGTCTACGACAAGGGCGGCGACGGCGAAGACACGATCACGCTGCTCGGCACCCAGCTCGACGACCTGTCCCGCTCGGATTTCGACTTCCTCTGAGACCGCATCCGGCCGGGGCCGCCCATCGCGCGGCCCCGCGCCTCACCCCGGCACCGGATAGCCGCGCCACCCCTTGATCGAGCGCAGCGCGAAGCTGGTCTGCATCCCCGACACCCCCGGCAAACGGCCCAGGCAATTGCGGTGGATGTTGTCGTAATCGGCGACGTCCCGCGCCACGATCCGCAGGATGTAATCCGCCGTCCCGGTGGTCAGCACGCATTCGAGTATCTCGTCATAGAGCATCACCGCGCGTTCGAAGGCGTTCATCGCCTCCTGGCTCTGGGAGGTCAGAGTGATCTCGACGAAAACCAGCAGATCGAGCCCCAGCGCCTTGGGATTCACCCGCGCCGAATAGCCGTCGATCAGCCCGCCCGCCTCCAGCAGCTTGACCCTCCGGTGGCAGGCCGATGTGGACAGCCCGATCCGCTCGGCCAGCTCCGCAACGGGAATGTTCGACTCTCTCTGCAACTCCCGAAGAATCTGTGCATCGAAGCGGTCCAGCATGTGGTTCACCTATTTCCCCTCAACGTCGGAAATTTTACCGCACAGCCCGGAGTATGCACACAAAATTCGAAACTCCCGCGGAACCGCCTCCGGTATCCTTGTTGCATTTGCATCGAACGACACACGCAACCAGAACAGGGAAGCAACAGGGCCATGAAGATCGGTGTCCCCAAGGAGATCAAGAACCACGAGTACCGCGTCGGGCTTACGCCGGAATCCACCGCCGAGCTGGTGGCCCACGGCCATAGCGTGCTGGTCGAGACCGGCGCAGGGCTCGGCATCGGCGCACATGACGAAGCCTACCGCGCCGCTGGCGCGCGGATCGCCCCCGGTGCCGCCGAGGTCTTTGGCGAAGCCGCGATGATCGTGAAGGTCAAGGAGCCGCAGGCCGCCGAATGCGCCATGCTGCGCAAGGGCCAGCTGCTCTACACCTATCTCCACCTGGCGCCGGACCCGGACCAGACCCGCGCGCTGCTCGCCTCCGGCGCGACCGCCATCGCCTACGAGACCGTCACCAGCCCCTCCGGCGGACTGCCGCTGCTGAAACCGATGAGCCAGGTCGCGGGGCGGATGTCGATCCAGGCCGGCGCCACGGCGCTGGAAAAGGCCCATGGCGGCCGCGGCGTGCTGCTCGGCGGCGTGCCGGGCGTTGCGCCGGGCCGGGTCGTGGTCCTTGGCGGCGGGGTGGTCGGCTTCAACGCCGCGCAAATGGCCGTCGGCCTCGGCGCCGACGTGACGATCCTCGACCGCAGCCCCGAAGTGCTGGAGCGTCTCGCCACTCATTTCGAGAGCCGCGCCAAGACCGCCTATTCCACCCGGACCCGCGTGGCCGAGCTGATCGCCGAGGCCGACCTCGTGATCGGTGCCGTGCTGATCCCCGGCGCCGCCGCGCCCAAGCTCGTCACCCGCGCCGACCTCGCGACGATGAAGCAGGGCGCGGTTCTGGTGGATGTCGCCATCGACCAGGGCGGCTGTTTCGAGACCGCGCGCGCCACCACCCATGCCGAGCCGACCTACGAGGTCGACGGCATCGTGCATTACTGCGTCGCCAACATGCCCGGCGCGGTGGCCCGCACCTCGACCTACGCGCTCAACAACGTCACCCTGCCCCATGCCCTGCGCATGGCCGATCTCGGCTGGCAGGAGGCGCTGCGCCGCGACAAGCACCTGCGCAACGGCCTGAACGTCTGGAACGGGCAGATCACCTGTGAGGCCGTGGCCGATGCGCTCGGCTACGACCTGCACAGCGCCGAGGATGCGCTGGCCGCCTGAGCCGGCGCGGTTGGGATCGGGCGCCTCAGCGCCCGGTCCCGAACAGGCTCCCGAAATCCGACAGCATCGCGACCACAGTCTCCTCGCCGACATAGCCTGTCGGCTGCAGCCCGCGGCTGCGCTGGAACCGGCGGATCGCCGCACGGGTGTCGTCGTCGAACGTGCCGTCGACCAGCCCCGGATCATGCCCGAGCTGCTCCAGCCGGCGCTCGATCACCATCCGCGAGGTCGGTGTCATCTGCAGCGCCGCTTCGGCCGCCTGCGCCGCCTTGTCCGCCTCGCTGCCGGCGCCCTCAAGAGCCTCTATCCGCTCCCGCGCCGTCTCGGCCCGCGCGCCATCCGGATGGGCCTCGAGATAGGCGCGATAGGCGGTGACCGTGCCGGCCTTGCGCGCCGCGGTCCAGTCCTGCCGGTCCTGCCGCGCCGCAACCTCCTGCGCCTCCGCCTCGATCCGCGCCAGGCGCTCCCGCGCGATCGGCGCGAACAGCCCGTCCGGATAACGGTCGAGATAGGTCCGAAGCCCGGCCTCGTCCGCGCCCTCGTTCAGCGCCGCCCAGGTCTCCCGGTCGGCCTTTTCCCGCTCGAGCTGGGCCCGGCGCTCCTCGGCCTCAATCTCCGCCTGCCGGCGCTCCGCCTGGAATGCCAGCCGGCCGATCTGCCGCTCGTTCAGGTAGCTCGTGGACGGGAATCCGTTCGCCGTCTGGAACCGCGAGATCGCGGCCCGACTCGCCGGCCCGAAGACCCCGTCCGCCCCGCCAGGCGCGTGGCCCAGCACGGCGAGGTTCTCCTGGATGACCCGGCGCGAGGCCCGGTCCAGCTCCAGAGCCTCCTCGATCAGCCGCGCATCCCGGTCGGGCTCGTTCCGGATCTTCTCCACCGCGGCGCGCGCCTCGGTGGCAAAGAACCCTTGCGGATAGCGCTGCAGATAGCCCTCGTAGGCCGCCATGCTGTCCTGCGCCTGCGCCGCCTGCCAGAGCGCCCGCTCCACCTCGGCCGCATTCGGCGGCGCTGGGGGGCGCTCCGCCCCGAGCGGCAGGAACTCCACCGCCTCCGACAGGAACCCCGCCCCGGCGACGCCGCTCGACGCGGCGATCGCCTCCGGCAGGGTCCGCCCCTCCTGCAGCAGCTGGTTGGCGACGAAATCGGCCACCTGTTCCGCGCCGCCCTGCACCAGCGTCACCCCCTGCGGGGGCTCCACCTGCGGGCCGGCGCTCAGCCCGTCGCCCGGACCGGCCACGGCCGTCGCATTGCCGAGCGCGACCACGGACCGCCCCTGCACCCGCGCCGCGATCTGCAGCACCGTCTCGATGGAGAGCCCCACGTCATCCGCCGTCGCCAGGTCCGGCATCCGCTCCAGCCCCTCCACCAGCAGCCAGCTTCGCCCGCCGCCACTGACGAAGCTGCCCGAGAGGTGCACCAGCACCCGCTCCTCCTGCGCCAGGTCGCGCATGAAGGTCGACAGCGCCGCACGCATCTCTGTAATCGAGCCCGCATCGGCGGTGATCACCTCGAACCCCGCGCGCCGCAGCGCCTCCGCGGTGTCGGTGATCTCCGGGGTTCGCAGCAACCCGCGCCGCTGCGCCTCAGGCGCGCCGATCACCAGCGCGCGGTCGGCCGCCGCCGGCAGCGCGACCGTACAAGCCAGCCCGGCGAGCAGGGGCAGCATCATCAGCCTTTTCATTCTTGTCTCCGCAAACCTGCCATTGCATCGAACTGTAAGCATGAGGCGCAGGTTATTGAATAGCAGCGCGCGGAAGACCCGGCTTCAGTCGTAAGTCCGCCGATCCTCGATCACGACACCGTCCTTGGGCAGGTCCCCCGGCGCCAGAACCTCGACCGATCCGCGCAGCTTCAGCAGGTCGTGCACGTCCTCGGCATATTCGGTCCAGTCGCCGCCCTCGGCCTCGATCTGCACGTGCAGCTTGTCCATCTCGTCCTCGCGGGTCACGATCACCCGCGCCTTGTGGACATGGCTGTGCCGCGCCACCAGCGCCGCCACCTGCTCCGGCCGCACGAACATGCCCTTCACCTTGGTCGTCTGGTCGGCCCGGCCCATCCAGCCCTTGATCCGCGCATTGGTCCGCCCGCAGGGGCTCTCGCCCGGCAGCCAGGCACTCATGTCGCCGGTGGCGAAGCGGATCAGCGGGTAGTCGGGGTTGAGCGAGGTCACCAGGATCTCGCCCACCTCGCCCGGTCCCACCGGATCGCCGGTGCCGGGGGTGACGATCTCCACGATCACGCCCTCGTCCACGATCATCCCCTCCATCGCCTCCGATTCGTAGGCGACGTTGCCGAGATCGGCCGTGGCGTAGCATTGCACGCAGGTGATCCCCCGGTCGGCATAGGACTGGCGCAGCGACGGGAAGAGCGCCCCGCCCGACACCGCGGCCCGCGCGATCCGGAGCTCCACGCCCAGCTCGTCGGCCCGCTCCAGGATCACCTTCAGGAAATCGGGCGTGCCGGCATAGGCCGTGGTGCCGACATCCGCCGCCGCGCGCACCTGCAGCTCGGTCTGCCCGGTGCCCGCCGGCAGCACCGCCGCGCCCACGGCCCGCGCCCCGCTCTCGAACATCGCGCCCGCCGGGGTCAGGTGATAGCCGAAGCAGTTCTGCACGATATCGCCTTTGTCGATCCCCGCGGCGTGGAGGAACCGGCCCAGCCGCCACCAGTCCGGCGCGCTGACCATGCCAGGTTCATAGAGCGGCCCGGGCGACTGGAAGATATTGTCGAACCCATGCGCCGGCCGCGCCGCGAACCCGCCCAGCGGCACCACCGCCGACTGCTTCGCCCCAAGCTCCGACTTGCGCAGCACCGGCAAGGCGGCGAGCGCCGCCACATCCACGATCTTGCCCGGATCGACGTCGGCCAGCGTCTCCGCGTAGCCACTCAGCGCCTTGGCGGCCGCGATCTGCTTTGGCAGCGCCTCCGCCAGCGCCGCCGCCCGCTTGTCCGCCGACCGCGTCTCCAGCTTGTCGAAATGTCTGGCCATCTACCACTTTCCTCCGTGCTGCCCGCTGCGGCCGCCATCGGCAGGCCGGGGCCTTGCGTCTCCGCCGCCATCATCACGGCGGCACGGGCCCGGCGCAACTCCCTGCATGGGTATTCCCGCTCCCCGGCCCGTGCAGGGCACCTCTCTGCGGAAGCCCGCAGAATCGTTGCGACACAGGCCACGATGGCCTCCCAAACGCTCCGAAGATCCGCCCCTCGGCGCCCACGCCCGGCGAAAATGCCGCGGAATTCTCCGACACATGCAAGGCTTGCACTCTTTTCCCTGAGGGCAACTGAAGGAGACCAACGAGATCCGCGCGCCCCCGGAACTTGACTTGCTGTCACCGCCCGGCTCGCCTTTCGATGTCCTCGGCGACACGCTCGACACCGGCGCGGACGGGCAGGTCAACGACGACGCCATGGCCGCCTCCGGAACCCACCTCCCGGAGACCTGCGAGGTGCGTGACTGGACCACCTTCGCCTGAGACAGGTCCGACGGGCCGCGATTGCCCCGGCTCGCTCCCGCGCCGCGCCTCAGCTCAGCCAGCGCTTGCGGCGGCGATAGGAGCGCACGTCGCGGAACGACTTGCGCCCCTCGTCGCCCACCCCGAGGTAGAATTCCTTCACATCCGGGTTCTCGCGCAGCTCCGCCGCCGGCCCGTCCATCACCACGCGGCCGGATTCCAGGATGTAACCGTAATGGGCGTACCGCAGCGCCACGTTCGTATTCTGCTCGGCCAGCAGGAAGCTCACGCCCTCCCCCTCGTTGACCGATTTTACGATCTCGAAGATCTGCTCCACCAGCTGCGGCGCCAGCCCCATCGACGGCTCGTCGAGCAGGATCGTCTCCGGCCGGCTCATCAGCGCCCGCCCGATCGCGCACATCTGCTGCTCGCCGCCCGAGGTATAACCCGCCTGGCTCCTGCGCCGCTCCTTCAGCCGGGGGAAGTAGGAATAGACCATCTCGAGGTCGGCATCGATCGCCCCCTTGCCGTCCCCGCGGGTATAGGCGCCGGTCAGCAGGTTCTCCTCCACCGTCAGGTGCTCGAAGCAGTGCCGCCCCTCCATCACCTGGATCACCCCGCGCTTCACCAGCTTGGCCGGGTCCAGATCCTGCACCACCTCGCCACGATAGCGGATCGAGCCCTTCGTCACCTCGCCGCGCTCCGAATGCAGCAGGTTCGAGATCGCCTTCAGCGTCGTCGTCTTGCCCGCGCCATTGCCGCCGAGCAGGGCGGTCACCCCGCCCCGAGGCACGCTGAGCGACACCCCCTTCAGCACGAGGATCACGTGATTGTAGATCACCTCGATATTGTTCACCTCCAGAAGCAGGTCGGAGCTCTCGGCAGGGGCGGCATCCAGCATTTCGGTCTTCTTCTTGGCTAAAATACCCATATCCCGCCGGCAGCCACCCATGGCCGCCGGCGGGGGTCGTCAGATCACTCGCAGGTCTCGTTCACCGGCCAGGGCGCGTTCGCCTCGGCGTATTCGACGGACTTCGCTTCTTCCAGCGGCGCGATGAAGGCCGCGTCGGCCGTCAGCAGGTCGCTGGCCTGGACGAACTTTTCGCCGTCCCATTCCAGCATCCAGCCGCCCGAATGCCCGGTGTGATCCGAGCACGAGGTCTTGAACGGCGGCACCATGCCGGTCATCCCCAGCTCCTCCAGCCGCTCGGCGGAGATGTCGAGGTTCTCCAGCCCCCAGCGCAGCTCCTCGGCATTGATCTCGCCCTTGCCGAAATGATCCTGCGCGGCCTTGATGCCCTCGGCCAGGATCATCGAGATCACCAGTCCGCGCTGGTAGAACACGCTGTTGAGATCCTCCTGCTGGCTCAGCCCGGCATCGACCACGTGGGTCTTGATGTCGGCCATCACTGGCGCGTCGGGCTGCGGCATCGACCAGGAGATCGACTTGTAGCCCTTGCCGTCGGCGCCGACCTGCTTGAGGTCCTCGTCATGCCCGGCCCACCAGACGCCGATGAACTGGTCCATCGGGTACTTGGTCTTGACCGCCTCGGTGATGGCGCCGGCGTTCATCGCGCCCCAGCCCCACATCACCACGTTGTCCGGCCGCTCGCGGCGGATCTGCAGCCATTGCGCGGACTGGTTCTGCATCTCCTTCAGGCCGACCGGGATCGGCACCAGCTCGAAGCCGTATTCCGCCGCCATCGCCTCCAGCACCGGGATCGGCTCCTTGCCGAACGGATGGTCGAGGTGCAGCAGCACGATCTTCTTGCCGCTGAGCGAGCCCATGTCGCCGCCCGCGATGTACTGCATGATCATCGAGGCCGCGTCCCAGTAGGAGGCCGGCGGGTTGAACGCCCACTGGAAAACCTTGCCGTTGGCCATCGGCGAGAAGCCGTAGCCCGGCGCCAGGATCGGGATGTTGTCGGTGTTGGTCTTCGGCAGAACCTGCAGCGTGATGCCGGTCGACCAGGGCTGGGTCACCACGGCCTGCGCCTTGGTCCGCTCGTAGCATTCCACGCCCTTCTCGGTGGAATAGCCGGTCTCGCATTCGTCGAAATCGATCGGCACGCCGCCGATGCCGCCATCGCGCGCGTTGAGCATCGCCATGTAGTCGGCCTGCCCGTTCATCAGCGGAATGCCCGTCGCCGCAAAGGGCCCGGTGCGATAGCTGAGGTTCGGGGTATAGATCCCTTCCGCGAGCACCGGGGCGGCGAGCCCGAGGCTCAGCGCGCCGGCCATCGCCAGCTTGGTAAAGGTCTTCATGTCTTTCCTCCCTGAATGAACATGTTCGACGTCTCGTTTGCGCGGGTGCTCCTCCCGGATGTCACCTGTCTCCTCGTGCCGCCCCCCTCAATGCGGGAACGGCCAGATGATCAGCTTCTCCCGGATCAGCCGCCACAGCGCGTTCAGCCCGTGCGGCTCGATGATGAGGAAGAAGATGATCAGGCTGCCCACGATCATGATGTTGAGATGCTCCAGCAGCGCCGATTCCACCTCGATCCCGAGCGCCCGCGGCACCGTGTTCAGCACCACCGGCAGCCCCACAATCAGGATCGCGCCAAGGTAGTTGCCGAGGATCGACCCCAGCCCCCCGATGATCGCGATGAACAGCACCCGGAACGACAGCGGAATGTCGAAGAGGTTCGGCTCCGCCGCCCCCCGCCACATGAACACGAACAGCGCCCCTGCCACGCCCACGATATAGGACGAGACCGCGAAGGCCGTGAGCTTGGAGCGCATCAGGTTGATCCCGATCAGCTCGGCCGCGATGTCCATGTCCCGCGTCGCTTTCCAGGTCCGGCCCAGATTGCCACGGGTCAGATTGATGGCGAGGTAGGTGAGCAGGCTGACGATCGTCAGAACCAGGTAGTATTGCGTGATCGAGCTGGCCTGCGGCCCGGACACGTACAGACCAAAGATGTCGAGGTTCGGCACCTGGATCGCGCCCGAAGCGTTGTAATTGTAGAGCCAGGCCCATTTCTCGAACAGCCAGACCAGAAAGAACTGCGCCGCCAGCGTCGCGATGGCGAGGTAGAAGCCCTTGATCCGCAAGCTCGGGATGCCGAACATCACCCCCACGCCCGCCGAGAACACCCCCGACAGCAGGATCGCCACTACCGGGTTCAGCCAGGGCATCAGCGTGACCATCTTGTAGCAGGCATAGGCGCCCACCCCCATGAAGGCCCCGGTCCCCAGCGAGAGCTGCCCGGCAAACCCCGTCAGGATGTTCAGCCCGAGCGCGGCCAGCGAATAGATCAGGATCGGCGTCAGCAGCGTCTGAAAGGTGAACTCGCTCGCGGTAAGCGGAAACACCACCCAGGCGCAGATCAGGATCACGCCGAGCAGGAAGGCATCCTGCCTGATCGGAAACAGCGCCTGATCGGTCCGGTAGGACGTCTTGAACTGGCCGGCAGTGCGATAGAGCATCAGGAGGGTTCCCCGGCATCGGCGTATTTCTCGGGCTCCCGGAGCTGCTCCGGCACCGCCTTGTTGGGCCGCCGCGCGTAGCCGGTGCGCTCGCTGTGCCGCACCAGCCACATGTAGGCCCAGATCCCCGCCGCGGCACCGAGCGCGGCCAGTATCATCGCCACGACCACCTGCCCGCCGGCCTCGGACCCGCCTGTCAGCGCGAGGTAGCCGAAGGCCCAGAAGCCCGACCACGCCACGACGTTCAGGATCGCTATCAGCTTTGCCACGTCATCCTCCTCCCAAAGAGCCGCGCCTCCTCCGGCGCGGCCGCCTTCGTCTCCGTCACACCCGCTCGATGATCTTTTCGCCGAACAGGCCCTGCGGCCGGAACAACAGCACGATCAGCGCCAGCACATAGGCAAACCAGCTCTCGGTGTTTCCCCCAAGCAGCGGCCCGCCCCAGTAGATCTCGAACATCTTCTCCAGCATCCCGATCATCAGCCCGCCGATGATGGCCCCGGTGATCGATTCGAGCCCGCCCAGCATCAGCACCGGCAGCGCCTTGTAGGCGATCACCTCCAGCGCAAAGGACACGCCCGCGCGGCTGCCCCAGGCGATGCCCGTCACCAGCGCGATGATCCCGGCGATGAACCAGACCAGCACCCAGACCGTCTGCAGCGAGATGCCCACCGACAGCGCCGCCTGGTGATCGTCTCCCAGCGCCCGGATCGCCCGTCCCATCCGAGTCTTGTTGAGAAACAGCAGCAGCGCCGTCACCAGCAGCACCGCCACGACCACCGCCGTGATGTCGATATGCTGCAGGATCAGCAGCCCGCCGAAGGGCTCCAGCACGAAATCGCCGGTGGGAATTCCCAGCTCCTCGGTGATCATCTGCTTGTTCTCGCCGCCAAAGATGATCTCGCCGAACCCGATCAGGAACAGCGTGATGCCGATGGTCGCCATGAACAGGATGATGTCCGGCTGCCCGACCAGCGGCCGCAGCACCACCCGCTCCACCGTGACCGCCAGCCCGAACATAACGCCAAGCGTCAGCACCACCGAGATCCAGGCCGGCACCCCCATCTCGTGCAGCCCCACCAGCGTCAGCGCCGCGAACACGACCATGATGCCCTGCGCAAAGTTGAAGATCCGGCTGGAGCGATAGATCAGCACGAAGCCGAGCGCGATCAGCGAATAGAGCACGCCCGACACCAGCCCCTCCCAGAGCACCTGCATCAGGAAGTCCGGCGCCTCCACCATCTCGGCGAAGGGCGCTACGAAGATCTTGTTCAGCAACTCCATGCCATACCTTCCGCTGTCTGTCTGGATTTCCGGTCGCAACCGGCGGTCGAAACGACCGGACCGGCGATCATTGCGGCCTCTCGCTTCCCGAAAGCCCCGGACTCGGGGGGCGCAACGGCCGCTCCGATGGAAAACGACCGCGGTTCCGGTCGTTTCGACCGGGGTTTGTGCGCAAAACGCCCGGGATCACTCATGCGGCACCCCCAGGTAGGCCTCGATCACATCCTGGTTGGAGCGCACCTCGCCCGGCGTGCCGTCGCCGATCTTCTTGCCGTAATCCATCACGACAACCCGGTCGGAAAGGTCCATCACCACCCCCATGTCATGCTCGATGAGTGCGATGGTGGTGCCGAATTCGTCATTCACATCAAGGATGAAGCGGGACATGTCCTCCTTCTCCTCGACGTTCATCCCCGCCATCGGCTCGTCCAGCAGCAACAGCGACGGCTCGGCGGCCAGCGCCCGCGCCAGTTCCACACGCTTCTTCAACCCGTAGGGAAGCCGCCCCACCGGGGTCTTGCGGATCGCCTGGATCTCGAGGAAATCGATAATCTTTTCAACCTGTTCCCGGTTTTGAACCTCTTCCCGCTCGGCCTTCCCCCACCAGATCGCCTGCTCCCAGAGCGACGCCTTCATATGCGTCAGCCGCCCGGTCATGACGTTGTCGAGCACCGTCATCCCCTCGAACAGCGCGATGTTCTGGAACGTCCGGCCGACGCCCATCCGGGCCACCTCGTAGGGCTTCATCGACGGCCGCGGCGCCCCCTTGTACCAGACCTCGCCCTCCTGCGGATGGTAGAAGCCACTGATAACATTGAGCATCGATGACTTCCCCGCGCCGTTCGGCCCGATGATCGCCCGGATCTCCCCCTCTCGGATGTCGAAGGAAATGTCCTTGATCGCCTCCACCCCGCCAAACCGCAGCGTGATGTTGCGCATCTCCATCAGAACGCCGCCAATCCGGCGGCCGTCCTCGGTCACGTAGCCGTCCGTCACGATATCCCCCCGATCCCCCAAAGGAACCCGGCGATCACCGCGCCGGCCGACATCGAAAAGGCTATCAGGAAACCATGGATCCAGACGTTGATGGGACGGTTCACCAGTGACGGGATCGGGATCGCAAAGGCCGCCCCGATCAGAGCTCCTCGGATTCCGGCCGGGGCCTCGCCGATCAGCACCAGCACGATCACCACAAGGCTGATTGGAACCGTGACCTTTGCCGGAAGGGTGTTGCCCTTGTTGCTCATTCCGCCGCCACCTCCAGATGCTTAGCCTCCGCCGTAGCGGCATCCACCAGCTTCAGCGTCGCCGAGATGCTGCCCTTGCGCCCGTCCTCGTAGGTAACTTCCGTGGTGGTGAAGATGCTCTCCGAGCCATCGTAAAGCGCCGCGATCAGGTCGGCGAATTTCTCCTCGATGATTCGCCGCCGCACCTTGCGGGTCCGCGTCATCTCCCCGTCGTCGGCGTCCAGTTCCTTGTGCAGCACCAGGAAGCGATGGATCTGGCAAGCCGAGAGCATCGGGTCCTGCGCCACCGACCGGTTCACGTCCTCGACATGCGCCCGGATCGTCTCGAGCACCTTCGGGTGCCCGGCCAGTTCCTGATAGGAGGCGTAGGCGATGTTGTTGCGCTCCGCCCAGTTGCCCACGGCGGTCAGGTCGATGTTGATGAAGGCGGTGCAGTAGTCGCGGGCATTGCCGAAAACCACGGCCTCCAGGATGTCGGGAAAGAACTTCAGCTTGTTCTCGACGTACTTGGGCGCGAACAGGCTGCCGTCGGCCATCTTGCCCACGTCCTTCGCCCGGTCAATGATCCGCAGGTGGCCGCTGCCTTCCTCGAAGAACCCGGCATCGCCGGTGGCGACCCAGCCCTCGGCATCCTTGGTCGAGGCCGTGCTTTCCGGGTTCTTGTAGTATTCCACGAAGGTGCCGGGCGAGCGGTAGAAGATCTCGCCGGTCTCGTCGATGCGGATCTCCACCCCGGGCGACACCACGCCCACGGTATCGGCGCGCACCTCGTTGTCCGGCTGCTGGGCGATAAAGACGCTGGCCTCGGTCTGGCCGTAGAGCTGCTTGAGGTTGATTCCGAGCGACCGGTAGAAATCGAAGATCTCCGGCCCGATCGCCTCGCCCGCGGTGTAGCCGACCCGCACACGGCTGAATCCGAGCGCATTTTTCAGAGGCCCGTAAACGGCGAACTCCCCGAGCGCGTAGCGCAGCCGGTCCAGCAGGCTTACAGACTTGCCATCCAGGATCGCGGGCCCCACCCGCCGGGCCAACGCCATGTAGTGCCGGAACAGCCACCGCTTCACCGGGCTGGCATCCTCCATCCGGATCATCACACTGGTCAGCTGGCTCTCGAACACCCGCGGCGGGGCGAAGAAATAGGTCGGCGCGATCTCGCGGAGGTCGGTCATCATCGTGTCAGCGCTCTCCGGGCAGTTCACGCAGAACCCGTTCCAATAGGCCTGCCCCATGGCGAAGATGAAATCGCCCACCCAGGCCATCGGCAGGTAGGCCAGGATCTCGTCCTCGGCCCGCAGATGGTCGAACTCGGAGGAATTCTTGGAGGTCTCGATGATGTTGCGGTTCGACAGAACCACGCCCTTGGGCTTGCCGGTCGTCCCGGAAGTGTAGAGCATCACGCAGGTGCTGTCGTAGCTCAGCTCCGCCTCGCGCCGGTGCAGCTCCTCCTCGTGGCGATAGTGCGAGGCCTTGCCCTCGTCGCGGATGTCACGCAGCCAGTTCAGGTGCTCGTGGTCGTATTTCCGCATGCCCCGCTTGTCGTGGTAGAGCACATGCTCGATCTGGTGGAGACGCTCCTGGATGTCGATGACCTTGTCGACCTGCTCCTGGTCGCCGCAGACCACGAAACGCGCGCCGCAGTGCTCCAGAACATAGGCCATCTCCTCGGCCACCGCGTCCTGGTAGAGCGGCACCGGAACCGCGCCGCACATCTGAGCCGCCACCATCGACCAGTAAAGATCCGGCCGGTTGCGCCCGATGATGGCAACGTAATCCCCACGCTCCATCCCAAGCGCCAGGAAGCCCATGGCCAGCCATTCGATTTCCTGCAGGGTCTCGGCCCAGGTCCAGCTCTGCCAGATCCCGTATTCCTTCTCGCGATACGCGGTGCGCGTGCCGAACTCGCGCGCGTTGCGCCTCAGGAGCGCAGGAACAGAACACAGATCGCCCGCAGGCGTTGTGGTCGCAGTCAAAAGATGTCCTCCCCTGGTGCCGTTGCGGACACCGCGGCCTTTTCAGCCTTGGGGTCAGTATAGGACGGGGATTCGGGGAGTCGTCAAATCTTTTTTGAACATGCGTTCAAATAAGCGCCCGGCGGCCTTGCCGGGGGCATTGAACTGCTGCAACACCCACGCCCGCTCTTGCAGGTTCATGCATGCGCGCCCTTCGAAGCCGCACGAATTTCCTGTATCCCCCGGGCAAACCGATCATGACGAAGGGGCAGTCACCAATGATCAGTCGCAGAAGCTTTCTTGCAAGCGCCGCCGCATCGGCAGCGATGCCGCTCCCGGCATTCGCCGCGACCCGGACCTCGACCAAGCTGCCGAAGAAATTCCGGCCGCAGGTGGTCAAGGTCTCCAGTGAATACCCGGCGGGCGAGATCCACGTCCTGACCGAGGATCACTTCCTGTTCTGGACCCTCGGCGACGGCAAGGCGATGCGCTACGGCATCGCCGTCGGCGCGCCGGGCCGCAATTTCCAAGGCGTCGCCGAGGTCCGCCGCAAGGCCGAATGGCCGAGCTGGACCCCGACCGCCAGCATGATCGCCGCCGAACCGCAGGTCTATGCCAAGTGGCGCAGCGGCCTGCCTGGCGGCCACGAGAAGAACCCGCTCGGCGCCCGCGCGCTCTACCTATACCAGGGCAACCGCGACACGCTCTACCGCATCCACGGCACGCCGCAGCCCTGGACCATCGGGCGTTCCTTCTCCTCCGGCTGCATCCGGCTGCAGAATGCCCATGTCGAGGAGCTTTACGAACACGTGCCGCTTGGAACGCGGGTCGTGGTCTACTGACCAGGCCGCCCCCGGCCCTTTACTTTTCCGGAAATACCCTCGGGGGGAGCGCCGCAAGGCGCTTGGGGGCAAACAGCCCCCTCCCCGGCCGCCACGCGCGCCTCAGTGGAAGGTGACGCTCGTCCCCACCGGCACCCGGTCATAGAGATCGACGATATGGTCGTTGTGCAGCCGGATGCAGCCCGACGACACCGACCGGCCAATCGTCCAGGGCTGCGGCGTGCCGTGGATGCGGTACATGGTGTCCCGTCCGCCGCGATAGAGATAGAGCGCACGCGCCCCCAGCGGATTCTCCGGCCCGCCCGGCATCCCCGAGGCCCACTTGGCATATACATGCGGCTCGCGCCGGATCATGTTGGCGGTCGGCGTCCAGCTCGGCCATTCCGCCTTGCGCCCGACATAAGCCGACCCGGACAGGTTGCGCCCCTCGGTGCCGATCGCCACGCCGTAGCGGATCGCCTGCTCGGGGGCGACGATATAATAGAGGAAATGCCGCCCGAGCTCGATGTGGATGTCGCCGGCCGTGAAGCCCGGCCGCACCCGGACGATCTGGGCCCGAAGCGACTTGTCGAGCTGGAAATCCTCCTGAGCACGCAGCAGACCCGGCGCGGCGAGGGCGGCGAGACCGGTGGCGAGGAAACGTCGTCTGGCGGGCATCGGCTTCTCCAGGGTTCTGGCTGACAAGGCACTCCATCCACTCACCAAGCTGTCGCAAAGACTGCCACCCGGACCGGAATGGCGCAACCGTGCGGTTTCCGGCACGCCCCGACCATATTCGAGCCACAGTCGCGGGATGAGATGGGACAGTGGGAGGGGCGGTCCAGTCGGGAGCCTGAAGTGACGCCGGAATTTGCGAAAGACATGGCCGTCTGGATCCATTTCATGGGTCTGGTGCCCGGCCTCCTCTATGCCCTTGCGGCCGATGCGACCGCGATGCGCAGCCTGCGGCGCCCATTGTCGGCCGAGGAGCTTCGGCAACTTCGCGACTTCCATCTGATCATCTCGCTTGCGCTGCTGCTGCTCTGGGCCAGTGGCCTCGCGCTGCTCTGGCTCAAGCTCGGGCCCGGTGGCGGCGGCCTGACGCCCAAGCTCATGGTCAAGCTCGCTGTCGTCTGCACGCTGACGGCCAATGCCGTGGCGATCGGGCGGATCGGCCTGAACGGGTTGGGTTCGCGCCCGCTGCTGCGCCTCGGCGACTATCCCGCCGCCTTCCGTATCCGCCTGGGCCTTATCGGCGGTCTCTCCGCCGCGTGCTGGATCTCGGCCTTTGCCCTGGGAATGTTCGCGCCGCTGGCGAGCATGGATTTCGGCCAGCTCGTCCTCCGGCTCGGACCGGTCTTCGCGCTCTGCCTCGCCGGTGGCCTCGCGATTGCCTATGTGGCGCGCGGGCTGGACCGCCGGCTCGCCGCGCTCCGCGAAGCCGCTATGCCCGCCCCCTCCGACCCGCTGACCTCGTCGTGAGGTCGGCCCCGCGGGGAGCGGGACCGACCCGGTTTGCCGGTGGCGATCAGACCGGCGAACGCGTCTTGCGCAGGTAGGGCAGCACCGCGTCGAACTCGCCGAACTTCTCCTTGGCCGCCGCGTCGTCCAGCGACAGGGCGACGATCACGTCCTGCCCCATGGTCCAGTTGGCCGGGGTGGCGATCGGGGTCTGGTAGGTCGCCTGCAGCGCGTCGAGCGCCCGCAGCACCTCGGCGAAGTTGCGTCCCACCGACATCGGGTAGGTCATCGTCAGCTGCAGCTTCTTGTTCGGCGCGATGATCATAACCACCCGCACCGAGGCGCTGTCCGCCGCCGTGCGGCCGTCGGGCAGGTAGGCGTCGGCGGGCAGCATGTCGAGCTGCTTGGAGATCGTCAGGTCGTCATCGGCGATGATCGGGAAGGTCACCGGGCTCTCGGCCACTTTCTCGATGTCGCCGATCCACTTCTTGTGCTCCTCGACGCCGTCGACCGACAGGCCGATCACCTTGGTGCCCCGCTTTTCCCATTCCTCGGCGAGCTGCGCCACGGCGCCGAACTCGGTGGTGCAGACGGGGGTGAAATCCTTCGGATGCGAGAAGAGAATCGCCCAGCTGTCGCCGATCCAGTCGTGGAACGAGGCAATCTCGCCCTGGCTCGTCGTGAGTTTCAGATCAGGCACAATGTCGTTTATACGCAGGCCCATGCTCGGGTCTCCTTCATGATTGGAAATGATCGCGTCCGCGTTGGCGAATATCGCTGCCTCGCCCTTAGATATATTCCAGACTCAGGAAAGAAACCCCCATCTTGCGACCCGCCTCAAGCGGTGACAGTGTGTCGCAAAATTCAAGACGGGAAGGATATCCCATGATCGAGAAACGCCAGTTCTACATCAACGGCGCCTGGGTGGACCCGGCCGCGTCGCGCGACTTTCCGGTGATCGACCCCTCCACCGAGGAGGAGGTCGCGGTGATCTCGCTCGGCGACAAGGCCGACACTGATGCCGCCGTCGCCGCCGCCAACGCCGCCTTCGAGACCTGGTCCCAGACCGACCCGGCCGAACGCATTGCCGTGGTCGAGAAGATCCTCGAGATCTACAACGCCCGCGCCGAGGACATGGCCCAGGCCATGACCACCGAGATGGGCGCGCCGCTCAAGCTCTCCCGCGAGGACCAGGTCGGCGCCGGCAGCTACCACATCAAGGACTTCATCCGCGCCGCGAAGGAGTTCGACTTCGTGCGGATGCTACGTCCCGATGCGCCGAACGACCGGATCATCCTGGACCCGATCGGCACCGTGGCGATGATCACGCCCTGGAACTGGCCGATGAACCAGGTGACGCTCAAGGTCATCCCGGCGCTGCTCACCGGTTGCACCATGGTGCTGAAGCCCTCCGAGATCGCCCCGCTCTCCTCGATCCTCTTCACCGAGATCCTCGACGAGGCCGGCGTGCCCGCGGGTGTCTACAACATGGTCAACGGCGACGGCGTCGGCGTCGGCAGCCAGCTTTCTGCGCATCCAGGCATCGACATGGTGAGCTTCACCGGCTCCACCCGCGCCGGCATCGCGATCTCCAAGGCCGCGGCCGACACGATCAAGCGCGTGAGCCTGGAACTCGGCGGCAAGGGCGCGAACCTGGTCTTTGCCGATGCGGACGAGGATGCCGTCCGCCGCGGCGTCGCCCACATGATGGAAAACACCGGCCAGTCCTGCAACGCGCCGAGCCGGATGCTGGTGGAACGCTCGATCTATGACGACGCGGTCGAGATCGCGCGCGAGACGGCCGAGCACACCGGCGTCGCGAATGCCCACGACGACGGCGATCACATCGGCCCGCTGGTCAGCCAGATGCAGTGGGACAAGGTGCAGGGCCTGATCCAGAAGGGAATCGACGAAGGCGCGCGGCTGGTGGCCGGCGGCCTCGGCCGGCCCGACGGGCTGAACCGCGGCTACTTCGCCCGCCCCACGGTCTTCGCCGACGTGACCAACGACATGACGATCGCCCGCGAGGAGATCTTCGGCCCGGTCCTGTCGATGATCCCCTTCGATACCGAGGAAGAGGCCGTCCGCATCGCCAACGACACCGTCTACGGCCTCACCAACTACGCCCAGACCCAGGACCCCGACCGCCTGCGGCGCATGGCCCGCAAGCTGCGCTCCGGCATGATCCATCTGAACGGCAAGTCCCGCTCGGCGGGCGCGCCCTTCGGCGGCATCAAGCAATCGGGCAACAGCCGCGAGGGCGGCGCCTGGGGGCTGGAGGATTTCGTCGAGGTCAAGGCGGTCGGCGGCTACCCGGCCGAGTGACCGACCAGGAGGGGCGGCGCGCCCGCCCTTCTCCTGGCTCCAATTCCCGCGGGGGGCAGACAGCCCCCTCCCTCAGAACGGGCAGGGCGCGACGAACTCCACCGGCGCCCCGCCGTCGGGATGCCGCAGCCCCAACCGTTCGGCATGCAGCATGAGCCGCGGCGCCACCCCATCGAAATACAGCGGATCGCCAAGGATCGGATGGCCGATCTCCGCCATGTGCACCCTGAGCTGGTGCGAGCGCCCGGTTTCCGGCAGCAGCGCGACCCGCGCCGCCTCCGCCTCCCGCTCCAGCACGCTCCAGCGCGTCCGCGCCGGCTTGCCGCGCGCGTGATCCACCATCTGTTTCGGCCGGTTCGGCCAGTCGGCGATCAGCGGCAGGTCGATCACCCCGCCCTCGGCCTCCGGATGGCCATGCACCCGGGCGATGTAGCGCTTGGACATGTGCCGCCGCTCGAACTGGAGCCCCAGGTGCCGCTGCGCCGTCCTGGTGCGGGCAAACACCATGACCCCCGACGTGTCGCGGTCCAGTCGGTGCACGAGGAGCGTGCCGGGATAGGCCGTCTCGAGCCGGGCCAGCAGGCAATCGGCCAGGTGCGCCCCCTTCCCCGGCACCGACAGCAGCCCCGAGGGCTTGTCGACCACTAGTAGCTCCGCATCCATGTGCAGCACGACCGGCGGCCCGGCAGGCGGATCGTAGGTGTCGCTCACGGCTCTTGCGGCACCCCGTCGGCGATCTCGTAGTAATCGCCCTTGTCGGCACAGAAGATATGTTTCTCGAGCCGCAGCCCGGTCACCCCGTCGAGTGAGCCGAGCGAGACCGAGATCGTCTCCTCGTCCAGTGCCCGCCAGAACAGGAAGGACCCGCAGTCCGGGCAGAACCCGCGCCGCGCGGCCTCGCTCGCCGCATACCAGCGCACCGGTCCGCTGATCTCCACCGCAGCCAGAGGTGCCTGCGCCGAGGCCCAGACGTGCCCGGACTGGCGGCGGCACTGGCTGCAATGGCAGGCCGAAACCGAGCTCAGCGGCTCCGCGACGCGGTAGGTCACGCCGCCGCAGAGGCAGCCCCCGGTGCGGACCGGATCAGCCACCGGCGAAGACCTTCTTCAGGATCCGCTCCAGCCCGGCGGCATCGGCCTCGTCGAAGGCCGCCGGCTGGTCGCTGTCGATGTCGAGCACGGCGATCAGCGCACCGGAGGCATCCCGGACCGGCAGCACGATCTCCGACCGGGTGGAGGTGGCGCAGGCGATGTGCCCCGGAAAGGCCTCCACGTCCGCCACGAGCTGCACCTCTCCGGTCCGCGCCGCGGCGCCGCAGACGCCGCGCGCGAAGGGGATCACCAGGCAGCCGTGCCCGCCCTGGTAGGGGCCGATCTTGAGCAGTTCCGGCGCGACCACCCGATAGAAGCCGGTCCAGTCGAACCGGTCGTCGGAATGGTGGATCTCGCAGGCGAGCGTGGCCATCAGCGCGACCGCGTCGTCCTCGCCCTCGGTCAGAGCCAGGATCGTCTTTTCAAGCTCAGTGTAATCGACCCGCATCACGGCCTCTCTATTGCAATCGCAGTGCCCTCGCCGCCGCCAATGCAGATCGCCGCGAGGCCCCGCTTCAGCCCGCGCTTCTCCAGCGCATTGAGCAGCGTCACCATGATCCGGGCGCCGGAAGCTCCGATCGGGTGGCCGAGCGCGCAGGCCCCGCCATTCACGTTCATCTTCTCTCGCGGAATACCCATCTCGCGCATGAAGGCCATCGGCACAACGGCAAATGCCTCGTTGACCTCCCAGAGATCCACGTCCCCGACATCCCAGCCGATCTTCTGCAGCAGCTTCTGCGCTGCCGGGACCGGCGCGGTGGTGAACCAGCCTGGCGCCTGCGCGTGGCTGGCGTGCCCGAGAATGCGCGCGCGCACCGGCAGGCCGGCGTCTTCCGAGGCAAGCACCAGCGCCGCGGCCCCGTCCGAGATCGACGAGGCATTGGCCGCCGTCACCGTGCCGTCCTTGCGGAAGGCCGGTTTCAGATGCGGGATCTTCTCCGGGCGGGCCACGCCGGGCTGTTCGTCCTCGTTCACCGTCACGTCGCCCTTCCGGCCCCTCACCAACACGGGCGTGATCTCGGCGTCGAAAGCGCCGCTCTCCTGCGCCGCCAGCGCGTTCGACAGCGAGCCGAGCGCGTAATCGTCCTGCCCCGTGCGAGTGAACTGGAAGTGCTCGGCGCAATCCTCGGCGAAGGTGCCCATGAGGCGGCCCTTGTCATAGGCATCCTCCAGCCCGTCGAGGAACATCGAATCCTGGACCTGCTGGTGCCCGATCCGCGCGCCGCCGCGCATCTTGGGCAGCAGGTAGGGCGCGTTGGTCATGCTCTCCATGCCGCCCGCGGCGACCACGTCGGACTGGCCGAGGGCGATCTGGTCGAAGGCCATCATCGCTGCCTTCATACCCGAGCCGCACATCTTGTTGAGCGTCGTGGCCGGCACCTCCTCGCCGAGGCCCGCGCCAAAGCCCGCCTGCCGCGCCGGTGCCTGCCCCTGACCGGCAGGCAGCACACAGCCCATGAGCAACTCGTCGACGGTCGTCACGCCGGCTTGCCCGAGCGCGGCCTTCAATGCCGAAGCGCCGAGCTCCGGCGCCGAGAGCCCGGAAAACACCCCTTGAAAGCCGCCCATCGCCGTTCGCGCCGCCCCGGAAATCACCACGTTACGCATGTCGTCCTCCCCGTTTCAGCCGCGTGCATACCGAATGGTAAGGTTTATCGTCCAGCCTTGTTGCCGATTGGACCTGCCGCACCGGAGGAGCGCATGGAATTCGAGACTCGCACGGAAGGCGACGTTCTCAGGATCGATGTTCTGGCCACGCGGATCGATGCTGCCTGCGCCATCCAGTTCAAGGACTGGATGCGGGACCTCTGCGCCGATTGCCCGGAGCGGGTGGTGCTGGATCTCCAGCGGGTCGATTTCCTCGATTCGTCCGGTCTGGGCGCGGTGGTGGCGGCCATGAAGTTCCTCGGGAATGGCCGCAGGCTGGAACTCGCCGGGCTGACACCCAAGGTCTCCAAGGTCTTTCGCCTGACCCGGATGGACTCGGTCTTCACCATTCACCAGTCCGCCGACGACGTATGCGGCAGCGGGAGCAACGTCGCCTGATGGAAAGACGGCGGGCATCCGGCACGCTGGGGCCATCATGCGCAGGGTCGGCAACGCCCGGTGCGGCTGCATCCGACCCGACGCCGTCGGCGCCCGGTCTTCCTGCCGAGTGCAGCGGCGTTACGCAGCGACCATGCCGCGGGTGCCTCGGTTACCTCCACGAGATCGTCGGCGACACGCCGAACGATGTACGCCGCGCCCTGCGAAGGATCGTCCGTTCCCTCGCCTTGCACGGGCTCTCGGCGAAGGATTGCGTAGATGCGGAACTCGTGCTGGCCGAGATCATGAACAATGTCGTGGAACATTCCTATCTCGGACCGATCTCGGGGGTCTTCAGCGTCGAGATCGCGATTCTCACCAGCGGTCTGAACGTGGTCGTGGAGGATGACGGCGCTCCGATGCCGAACCTGCGGCTGCCGGCAAGCCACCCACACGACCTCTCGGTCGAACTGAACGATCTTCCGGAGGGCGGGTTCGGATGGCTGATGATCCGGGAACTTGCCAAGGATCTTCACTACGAACACCACAAGGGTCGCAACCGACTGCAGTTCCGACTGGAGACATCCTCATGACCCAATGCTTTGAAGATGTACGCCACGCTGTCGCCGCAATCACACCGCAGGAATGCCCCGAATCGTCGGCATCCTATAGGTGTAGCTCCAAAAGGCTTCCCTCGACGCCGCGTGTTTTCAGCCCCCACCCAAAGCGCGGCGTCGAGGTCCTGCCTTCGGGGAGACCCACTTCAGCTGTTCCGCGAAACCCTCGATCCGGCAATTCCGTCCGGATCGCCCTCTTCCAGCCGAAGGGGAAACTTTCGGCATCGCACGCGTCGATGGCGCCGGCCCGAAGCCGCGTTCACGTGACGGAGCGGACCCAAAGCCGACGACCGTTCGGATGAATGTTGGAGGAACCTGACGATGGATACGCGGTCCTGCATGGCTTGCGACCGCCAGAAAAGGCCCGGCTACAGCCCACAGCCCAGCCATTCGGCCAGCCCAACGTCGCGTTTGGCTAAACCCACAGAAATCAAGGATACTTCCAGCGCCAGAGCAGAGTCGCGCACTGATCGCGCACCATCATGGCGCGCGCCATAATCCACAGTGTTCGCACCAGTCAGTTCAGCTGGAAGTGCAGCGGATAGATGCCGTCGCGAAACTCTCCGAACAGATCCGGAAGGTCGGGATGATCGACAGGTTCCCCGGAATAATCCGGCACCAGGTTCTGTTCCGAGACATACGCCACGTAGTAGCTCTGATCGTTCTCGGCCAGCAGGTGATAGAACGGCTGCTCCTTTTCCGGACGGCTTTCTTCCGGAATCGCATCATACCAGGCTTCGGTGTTGGAAAAGATCGCGTCGACATCAAAGACCACACCCCGGAAAGGATGTTTGCGGTGCCGAACAACTTGGCCCAAGTGATATTTGGCTTTACTCTTATGCATACACAAAGTCCCCACGGTAAATGTGGTACGAATTTGCGGGGCGCGAGTCCATCCGCCAGTGCCAGAATCATGGGAAACAGTGTGTGAACGCCCTCGTCACAGTCCTTGAAATCACCGCTCCCGTGTTCCTCCTGGCCGCCCTGGGCTATGGCTGGACGCGCATGGGATGGGACTATCCGGTTTCCTTCATCACCCGCCTGGCGATGACGCTCGCCGTCCCCTGCCTGATCTTCACCGCCCTGATGACTTCGCCCGCGGACCCGGCCTCGCTGGCCGCGATCTCCCTCGCCGCGACGCTTGGCTACGTGCTGGCCGCGATCGTGCTTGCGGCATTCCTACGATTCGCGGGGTTCGACCGGCGCAGCCTGCTCGCGCCGATGATCTTCGGAAATACCGGCAATCTCGGCCTGCCGCTGGCCTTTTTTGCCTTCGGGCAGGAGGGGCTCGGCCTCGGCGTGGCGGTGCTGGCGGTGACGACGATCGGGATGTTCACTTTCGGCCTGCTGCTGTTCTCCGGCGGCACGAACCCGGCCCGCGTGCTGCGCGAACCTATGCTGATCGCGTCAGTGCTTGGCGGGCTGTTTCTCTGGCAGGGGTGGCAGACCCCGCAATGGCTGACCAACTCGCTGGAGTTGATCGGGCAGATGGCGATCCCGCTGATGCTGCTGACGCTCGGTGTGGCGATGGGCCGCCTGCACCCCGGCGCACTGTTTCGCTCGTTCGGGCTCTCGCTGGTCAAGCTTGTGGTCTCCGCCTGCGCCGGGATCGCCGCGGGGCTGGTTCTTGGCCTGCCGCCGGTGCCGATGGCGGTGCTGATTATCCAGATCATCACGCCGGTCCCGGTGACCGCCTACCTGCTCGCGGAGAAATACGATGCCGACAGCGAGTCCGTGGCAGGTCTCGTGGTTGTCTCCACGCTTCTCTCGATCGCCGTCTACCCGGTCGCGCTGGCAATCCTTCTGTAACAACCCACGAAAAATTGTGCTGTTCGGTCTACCTGTTCTGCGTTCACCCCGGATGCGATTTCGCCTAGACTGGAAAAAAACGAGCAGATCAAAAAACAAATCGGATCGGACAGGCGGATGATCAGATCTCTATGCGCCTTGTTTCTCCTGGCGGTTCTTGCGGGCTGCGGGGGCGGTAACAAGGTATCTCCCAATAACCTCGACAATGCCTGCAGCATTGTCGACCAGCGCCCGCAATACCTGCGCGCCATGCGAAAGGCCGAGCGGAAGTGGGGTGTGCCGGTTCCGGTGCAGATGGCGATTATCCACCAGGAAAGCAAGTTCGACGGCGACGCCCGTACCCCGCTGCAATGGCAACTGGGCGTGATCCCGATGGGTCGTCAAAGCTCGGCCTACGGCTATTCCCAGGCGCTCGACGCCACCTGGGATCAGTACAAGACCGAGACCCGCAATCGCCGGGCCAAGCGTGACGACATCAGCGACGCCACCGATTTCATGGGCTGGTACATGAACAAGACACGATCGAGGAACGGCATTCCGCTTACCGATGCGCGCCGCCAGTACCTCGCCTATCACGAGGGTTGGAGCGGCTACTCCCGCCAGAGCTACAATTCGAAGGGGTGGCTGGTGAACGTGGCCGCGCGGGTCGGCGACCGGGCGCTCGTCTACGACCGTCAGCTCCGGTCCTGCGGCAAGCTCTGACCGCAGGCCTGCCGGCGCGCTGCTAGTTGCGGCGCGCTTCTTCGCGGGGGATGTCGAACAGCGACGATTGCATTCGGGTTCCCGTCTTCAGCTCGCCAAGGATGACAGTGGTCTGGTCACCCGCGCCGTCGGTGATCACCCACTGGCGCAACTCGATCGGGTCCGGGGTGAACACCAGTCGGATCGTGCCGTATTCGGGGTTCTCCGGATCCTGTGCGACCACGCTCGTCGTCTTGCCGTCGGTGCTATGGGCGACAACCATGCGCGCCTGGGAGAGGTTCACATTCTTCTGCAGGATGATGCTGAGCGGCGTCTGGCGCAGCGGATACTGGGTGGAGCCCGCGTTGGACTTGGGGTCGAAGATCGCCACCGTCCCGCCGCCGGCCATCACCAGCGAATTGTCCGGCGGGTTGTACTCGAACCGCGCCCGCCCGGGCCGGTGGAGATAGACCTTGCCGGTCGAGATCGTGCCGTCGGCATTGATCTGGGTGAACTCTCCCGAGGCGGTTTCGAACCCGTTGAGGTAGTTCGACAGCGCGTTCAGCGAGATCTTCTCCGCCGAGGCGGGGCCAGCCAGCGTCAGCGTGAGTGCGAGTGCGAGAATGGAAGCAAGACGTTTCATCATGACATCTGAGTATGATCTCCCGGGGGCGCTTACCAGAGTGCGCGCTCTCAAAGCGGCGTGAACGGCGGAAGCCGGCCACCTCCCTGCTGGTCAGGCATCGATGAAGATCTGCCAGTCCGCAAGGCCGGTGAGCTCGGCCTTTGCCACATCCATGATCCGGATCTCCAGGTCGGCCCCGAAGCGGACAAAGCTGTCGGAGCCGCCTCCCGTTTTCACGAAGCGGGCATGTGACGTGGAAAAGCCGGTCGCCGCGATGTCGATCCGATCGATCCCGAGCTCGAAATCGGTGATCCGGTCGGTCGCGCCGAAATCTTGCCGGGTAAAGACAAAGGTGTCGCGGGCATTCCGACCGCCGATCAGGACATCGGCGCCGCTGCCGCCACCCAGCGTGTCGGTGCCGCCGCCGCCGATCAGGCGGTCGTTTCCGGCGTCGCCAGAGAGGCTGTCATTGCCCGCCTCGCCAAGAAGCCTGTCCTTCTGCGCGCCGCCCGAAAGCGTGTCGTCGTCCGCGCCGCCGCGCAAAGTGTCGGTGCCCTTGCCACCGTCGAGCGTATCCTCGCCCCCGCCTCCGCGCAGGTCGTCCCGGCCTGCGCCGCCGCGCAGGATGTCATCGTTGACCCACCAGAATTGCCCGTCGTCGCCGATCAGCAGGTCGTCGCCCTTGCCGCCGACGAGCAAGTCGTTGCCGTCATGGCCCTTGAGCGTGTCGTCGCCGTCCTGACCGAAGAGCCTGTCGTTGAAATCGTAGAGCCGGCCCTCGACCTTCCCGGTCGCCCAGAAGCGTGTCGTTGCCTGCCCCGCCGCGCAGGACATCGGCGCCGCCATTGCCCATGAGCCGGTCGTTGCCGCCGCCGCCCTCGAGCCGGTCCGCCTTTTCCCAGCCCCAGATCTTGTCGGCCCCGCCCTTGCCGTCGATGTGGTTCTTGATGTGGAGCAACCCGACCACCTGCTCCCCCCGCTTGGTCCCTTCGGCGGTGAAGACCCCTCTCTCAAGCGCGTAACGCCAGCCATTCAGGGCCTCGGACGTGCCGTAGATATGCTGGACGGCCTGCACGTCAAACGGGCTCGGCTCGGTCTGGGGATCGGAGGTGTAGTTATAGGACATCACCGTATTGTCGGTGCTGTCGACGGACGACTTCAGGGTATATGTCCCCTCGAACGGATGGCCGAGACCGAGTGTGTGGCCCAGCTCGTGCAGGACGGTGGTAAAGCCGTGGCCGCTGGTCATCTCGTTCTTGTCGAGGTTCATCACGAAATCCTTGGGGTTGTCGAAGGCCCCGCTGTCGATGTTCGTGAAAGGCAGGCTGGCATAGCCCGCAAGGTTGCCGGCGTCGACGTCGGCCGCATAGGCCAGCACCATGGCGGTCTCGTCCGTCGTCTCGACGAAGCGCACCCCCGCGATCGCCTCGTAAAGGCCGAGCGCCTTGCGGAACGCGGCCTCCTCGGCCGCGGTGTAGCTCCGGAAGGATTTCGCGCCGTAGGGGTTTTCGTCCGCCAGCAGGCCGGGAAGGTCTGAGCCGGTGGCGAAGCGGTAGGAGATGAAGACAGAGGTTCCGAGGGGCTCGTTGGCGTTCCACCGGTCGCCCTCGTTGTCGAGATAGGCCAGGATCGCCCTGTAGTCGCCGACTTCCGTCATGGGCCTCCCCTCCTGGTCGATGGAGACGATAGCACAGGCCCGCCGCCGGGGTAATCCCGGCGCCGGGCAGGGGAGGGGGGATCAGGCCTGTTCGGGCACCAGGATCTCGCGCTTGCCGACGTGGTTGGACGCGCTGACCAGCCCTTCCTCTTCCATCTGCTCCACGAGGCGCGCGGCCTTGTTGTAGCCGATTGCCAGCTTGCGCTGGATGTAGGAGGTGGAGCACTTGCGATCCTTGATGACGATCGCGACCGCCTGGTCGTAGAGCGCATCTTCGCCGTCGGTATTGCCGCCGAGGCCGAGGACGAGATCGATGTCGCTCTCCTTGTCCTCGTCGGGGCCGTCCAACACGCCGCCCACGTAGTCCGGCGGACCGAAGGCCTTGAGGTGGTTCACGATCTCCTCGACCTCCTCGTCACTCACGAAGGGGCCGTGGACGCGGGTGATCTTGGCGCCGCCGGCCATGTAGAGCATGTCGCCCATGCCGAGGAGCTGTTCGGCGCCCATCTCGCCCAAGATCGTCCGGCTGTCGACCTTGGAGGTCACCTGGAAGGAGATCCGAGTCGGGAAGTTGGCCTTGATTGTGCCGGTGATGACGTCGACCGAGGGACGCTGCGTGGCCATGATGATATGAATGCCCGAGGCCCGGGCCATCTGCGCCAGGCGCTGGATGCAGGCCTCGATTTCCTTGCCGGCGACCATCATCAGGTCGGCCATCTCGTCGACGATCACGACGATGAAGGGCAGCAGCTCGGGCGCGAATTGCTCGGTCTCGAACACCGGCTCGCCGGTCTCGTCGTCAAAGCCCGTCTGCACGGTGCGCGAGAACATCTCGCCCTTGGACTGCGCATCCTTCACGCGGCTGTTGTAACCCTCGATGTTGCGCACGCCCATCTTGGACATCTTCCGGTAGCGGTCCTCCATCTCGCCCACGACCCACTTAAGCGCCACGACGGCCTTCTTGGGGTCGGTCACGACGGGCGAGAGCAGGTGCGGGATGCCATCATAGACGGAGAGTTCCAGCATCTTGGGGTCGATCATGATCATCCGGCACTCTTCCGGGCTGAGCCGGTAGAGCAGCGAAAGGATCATGGTGTTGATCGCCACCGACTTACCGGAGCCCGTGGTCCCGGCGATCAGCAGGTGGGGCATCTTGGCGAGGTTGGCCACGACCGGCGCTCCGCCGATGTCCTTGCCGAGCGCGAGCGGTAGCGGCATCGAGGTGTCGCCGAATTCGCGGGCCGAGAGGATCTCTCGCAGCACCACCTTCTCGCGGTTGGCGTTGGGCAGTTCGATGCCGATCACCGAGCGGCCGGGCACGGTGGAGACACGGGCAGAGAGCGCCGACATCGAGCGGGCGATGTCGTCGGCCAGGCCGATCACACGGCTCGCCTTGAGGCCCGGCGCGGGCTCCAGCTCATACATGGTCACGACCGGGCCGGGACGGACGGAGACGATCTCGCCCTTCACGCCGTAATCGTCGAGCACGTTCTCGAGCATCCGGGCGTTCTCCTCCAGCGCCTCGTCGGAGAGCACGTGGCGCTCGACCGAGGTCGGGCTGGTCAGCAGCGACAGCGGCGGGATCTCGTATTGCTCGGCCTCGGCGGGCTCCAGCTCCAGCGAGGGCTGCGCCTCGGCACGGGCCTGGCGGGAGGGTTCGGACCCCTTGCGGATCGGATGCTGAACCACGGCCTTCGGCTCGTCGTCGAGCGACGCGACCGGGGTGCCGCGCTCGTAGATCGTCGGCGCGACCTGCGGGCGGGCGGCGCTCGGCGCGGGCTGCGGCGCGCGGGGCGCGACGGGGGCCGGCGCTTCGACGGGCTGCGGCTGCGGGGCACGCTGGGCGGGCAGCGTCTGCACTTGCATCGGCGGCATGGCCGGCGGCGGCATGTCGTCGATCTCGGCCATCGGCGCGGAAGGCACGGCGCCCGGCACCTTGAGGATCAGCGGATTGGGGCCGCGGCGGCGCACCACCGGCGGCTCGGCCCGGCCGATCGTGCTCGGGGCCGCGGGACGCGGGATGGCGCGGGCGCGGACCCGGAGCGCATCGGCGATCCGCGCCTTGATCCGCTCCTCGCTAGGGCCGGCATCCTCGGCGTTCTCGTAGAGATCCTCGTCGTCATAGTCCGCGGCGGCGGGCTCGGCGACGAAGGCGGCCTCCGGCGTGGGGGCACGGCGCACCAGCTTGGTGACCGAACCGAGCAGCTTGCCGGCGGCGGGACGTTCGGCGCGCAGGGGCGGCTCGGGCGGCAGGTCGTAGTCGTCGTCCTCGAACAGCACCGGCTCGCTCTGGCGGCGCTCGGCCCGGTCCTCGACGCGCGCCGCACGGCGTTCGGCAAGCCGCGCCCGCTGTTCGCCGCCCTTCTCGGCAAGCCCCCGGGCCAGCACGGCCGTCCCGGCGAAGCCCACGCCCGCGGCGCGCAGCAGGCCCGCGTAGAGAAGGATCACGCCGACAATCAGGAAACGGCCGATCCGGCGCAGCTCGTCGAAGGTGAAACCGGTCACGAAGAGCAGCATCGACAGGGCGCCGAGCCCGACCGGCACGGCCAGCAGGCGCACGCCGAAGCTCGCGGAGATCGGCAGCATGTTGAGCGTGGCGCCCAGCACGGTGTCGCCGAACAGCCCGCCGAGGCCGAAGCTGTGGGTCCATTCGGAACTGGGCACGACGGTCGAGGCATAGACGGCGGCGCAGGCCACCGCGATCGGCGCGAAAAGCAGCCGGCCGAGCGCGCGCTCGGTCCCGCAATGGGCCAGCAGGCGGATGCCCCAAGCCATGGCGATCACCGCCAGCGCCCAGCTTCCGAAGCCCACGACGATGAAGAGCGGCGCGGCGATGGAGGCGCCGAACCGGCCCAGCAGGTTGCGCACCGGCGCGTCGGTGGCGGAGAAGAAGGACGGATCCTGTGGCGCGTAGGAGGCAAGCATCGCCGCGATTGCAGCGGCCAGCCCAAGGAGCATGATCCCGACCAGCTCCCGTCCACGCCTTTCGATGGCTTCCTGCATGGAGCTGTCGAGAAGGGGGTCACGCTGTCTTGTCTGATATGAAGCCATCGGATCTTTTCGTCCTTATTTTTCGTAGAGGCAGTCACGCAGGCCCAGCAACCCGCGCCGCAACTCGTCCATCCCTGCAACCATCGCGACCCGGACATATCCCTTGCCGGGATTGTCTCCACCCACGTCGCGACCCAGATAGGCGCCGGGCAGAACCCGCACGCCGGTCTGTTCGAATACCTGTTTCGCCGCCGTCTCGCCATCGCTGACCGGCAGCCAGAGGAAAAATCCCCCTTCGGGCCCCTGATACCCCTCCACGCCGGACATGATCTCGTCGGCGAGGCGGAATTTCTCCTGATAGATCGCGCGCGAAGCCTCCACGTGGGCCTCGTCCGCCCAGACCCGCTCGGCCACCCGCTGCAGCGGCAGCGGCAGCGGCGCCCCGGCATAGGCGCGGAGCTGGCGGATGCGCGCCATGCATTGCGGGCCGGAGGCGACGAAGCCAGAGCGCAGGCCGGGCAGGTTCGACCGCTTGGAGAGCGAGTGGAAGATCACCACCCGCTCCGGGTCCGCCCCGGTGGCCTGCGCCATCTGGAGCGCGCCGGGCGGCGGCGCGTCACGGTAGATCTCGGAATAGCACTCGTCGGCCATGATCCGGAAATCGTGGCGCTCGGCCAGGTCGAGCAGCCGCCGCCAGTAGGCCTCGTCCGCGACCGCACCCTGCGGGTTCGAGGGCGAGCAAACATAGGCGAGCGTCACACGGTCCAGCAGCTCGGCCGGCAGGGCGGTGTAATCGGGCAGGAAACCGGTCTCGGCCGTGGCAGGCACGAAGACGGGGTCGGCCCCGGCCATCAGCGCGGCAACCGCGTAGACCTGGTAGAACGGATTCGGCACCAGCACCACGGGCGCCTTGCCCCGCTTGGTCTCCGGGCTGAGCGCCAGCGCGGTGTTGAACAGCCCTTCGCGGGTGCCGTTCAGAGCCATGATCTGCGTGTCCGGGTCGACCGTCACGCCATAGCGGCGCCCGATCCAGCCCGCGATCGCAGCCCGCAGCTCCGGAGTGCCCTCGTTGGGCGGATACTTCGCGAAACCGGCGATGTTCTGCGTCAGCACGTCTTCGAGGAAGTCCGGCATGGCATGGCGCGGCTCGCCGATCGTCATGTCAATGACGTCGCCGCCCGGCTCGGACTCGGCCAGCAATTTCCGCAGACGCGGAAAGGCGTATTCGGGTAGGTCCGAAAACCTGTCGGGGAACGTCATGCGCTCGCTTGCTGTAAACTGCCTCGGGGTCGGGGTCGTGACGCCCCGTTTGGTGACAGATTAGCCACGCTGCCCGGTTTGGTCCAGAAAATGTGACACTCCGCCGGGGGCTTGTGTCTTTTCGGCCAGATCGCCGGGCCGGAGCCCGGCGAGGCCGACCGTGGCTCAGGCCAGCGCCGCCTCCGCCGCCGCCCCGAGGCGCAGCAAGGCCTCCTCGGCCATCGGAGGGGCCATCAGCGACACCCCGGCCGAGGGCACGCCGGTGGGCAGGGTCAGAGCGCAGAGACCCATGAGGTTGCCGATCCGGGTGTTGCGCAGGGTCATCAGGTTCTCCGCCACGAAGAAATCGGCGTCCTCCTCGAGCAGGGCCTTGTTCGGCGGCATGATCGGGACCGTCGGCACGAGGACCGCGTCAAATTCGGCGGTGGCGGCGAGATAGGCGCGGCGCAAGCGCTCCAACTCCTGCCAGGCCGCGACGAAATCGGCGGCCTCGATGCCTTTGCCGCCCCGGAACCGCTCCAGTACCGGCGGATACATCCGCTCCGGATGCGCCTCGATCTCCGTCTTCCAGGTGCCATAGGCCTCGGGTGCGTAAAGCGTCGGCGACAGGGCCATCGCGGCCTCCACCTCGGGCAGTTCGTGCTCCTCGATCACCGCTCCGGCCGCCGCAAGACGCGCGATGGCGCGCTCGAAGCCTTCCTTCGGCTTGTCCCGCAGCCCGTCGAAGGCGGTGGTCTTGAGCACCATGAGCCGACGGCCTTCCAGCGAGGCGCCGGTCAGGTCCGCGGGCTTGCCGCCTTCGAGGATCGCCAGCAGCAGCGCGGCATCCTCGACCGTCCGGCACAGCGGGCCGACGGTGTCGAACCGGGCGCAGAGCGGCACCACGCCGGTGAGCGAGAGGCGGCCCGAGGTCGTCTTGAGCCCGACGAGGTCGTTCCAGGCCGAGGGCACCCGCACCGAGCCGCCGGTGTCCGAGCCGATGCCCGCCGCCGCCAGCCCGAAGGCCACGGAGGCCGCCGCGCCCGAGGAGGAGCCGCCGGGCACCGCCTCGGGGTCGTTCACGCAGGGCGGCGTCTCGGTCACCGGGTTCAGCCCGAGGCCGGAGAAGGCGAGTTCGGTCATGTGGGTCTTGCCGAGGCAGACGAGCCCCGCCGCGGTCGCATTGCGCAGCACCTCGGCATCGGCGTCCGGCACCCGGCCCCTGAGCAGCGCGGTGCCGGATTCGGTTCCGACGCCCGCGGTGTCGAACAGGTCCTTCCAGCTCACCGGCACGCCGTCCAGCAGCGACCGCCGCATACCGAGCCGCGCCCGTTCCGCCGCCGCACCGGCCTCGGCCAGGGCGCGGTCGCGGGTGCTGCGGGCGTAGATCCGACCGGAGGCCTCGTGGCTTTCGATGGCCGACAGGTAGGCTTCCGTCAGCGCCACCGGGTCGATCTCTCCCGCGCCGATTCCGCGGCCCAGGTCGCCCGCACTCATCCAAAGCCACTCGTTCATGCCGTTCTCCGAATTTCGCCGAAACGGACCCTAGCGGCAGGGCAGCGCATGGACAATCCCGACGACTGGGGTATGTCTTGCCGCGATGACACATGACAGCGACCTCCTGATCGTCGGCGGCGGGCTTAACGGGCCGGCCTTGGCGCTGGCCTGCGCCCAGGCCGGGATGACCTCGACCGTGATCGACGCGCTGAGCACCGAGGCGCGGGCAGACGCGGGATTCGACGGGCGCTCCTATGCGCTGGCGCTCGCCTCGCAGCGACTGCTCTCGGCCATCGGCATCTGGAACAAGGTCGCCGAGCACGCCCAGCCGATCCGCAACATCGTCACCACCGACGGCCGCCCCGGCGAGGGGCCCGTGCTGCCGTTTGCCATGCACTTCGACCACGGCGAGTTGGACGAGGGCGTGATGGGCTACATCCTCGAGGACCGCTACCTGCGCCGCGCGCTGCTGGAGGCGATCGAGGCCGAACCGAAGATCACCCACCGCCCCGGCGAAACGGTCGTGGACCAGCAGATCACCCCCTCCGAGGCGCGCGTCACGCTAGCGTCGGGCGATACGCTGACCGGGCTGTTGCTGGTCGGCGCCGACGGCCGGAAGAGCGGCGTAAGCCTTCGCGCAGGCATCCAGCGGACGGGGTGGGATTACGGCCAGACCGCGCTGGTCTGTGCCGTGGAACATGAAAAGCCGCATGACGGCACCGCGCACCAGTTCTTCATGCCGCACGGTCCTCTGGCGATCCTGCCGCTGCCCGGCAACCGCAGCTCCATCGTCTGGGCCGAGACACCCGAGGCCGCAGCCCATATCGCCGGCCTCGACGACGCCGGCTTCCTCGCGGCGCTGCGCCCGCGCTTCGGCGATTTCCTCGGGGAGATCCGGCTGGCCGGCAAACGCTTCTCCTACCCGCTCAACCTGACCATGGCCAACCATACGGTGAAGGACCGGCTGGTGCTGATCGGGGATGCGGCGCAGGGCGTGCACCCGATCGCCGGACAGGGCTTCAACCAGGGGCTGGCGGACGTGGCCACTCTGACCCAGGTGCTGGCAGAGGCGCGACGGCGCGGCGAAGATATCGGCTCGATCCTCGTGCTCGAGCGTCACCGGGCCTGGCGCAGCTTCGACCGGGCCACGCTGGCGCTTGGCATGGATGCGGTCAACCGGCTGTTCTCGAACGACAATCCCCTCCTGCGGGTGGCGCGCGGGATTGGCATGGGGGTGATCGACAAGCTCCCTGCCTTGCGTCGCACCTTCATCCGCGAGGCCGCCGGCCTGTCGGGCGACGTGCCGAACCTGCTCAAGGGAAGACCGGCCTGACGCGACCGGCCGGGCTCAATCGAGCTGCCGCGCCTCGTCGATCACCAGGATCGGCACCCCGTCGCGGATCGGATAGGCCAGCCGCGCGGCCCGGGAGACCAGCTCCTGCCGCTCCGCATCATAGGAAAGCAGCGTCTTGGTCTGCGGGCAGACCAGCGCCTCCAGCATCTTGCGGTCGACAATCGTGGCGCGGGGCTCGGCCTCGGGGCGCGCGTTCACTGCATCACCTCCGCGCCATCGTCGCCCGCATGCAGCGCGAACTGCATCAGCGCCGTCAGGGTCTGCCGACGGTCGGCCAGCGTCGGCGCCTCCAGCAACGCCTGCTTGTCGCCGACATCGAACGGCAGCAGCATCGACAGCGAGTTCAGCAGCAACTCGTCATCGGCCTCCTTCAGGCTGTCCCAATCGGTCGATAGCCCGCGGTCTTCCATGAAACGCGCCAGCAGGTCGAGGAACGGCTGACGCCGGAACCCCGCGTCCCGCTCCGTGGCGCCGCTATCGCGGGTGAAATCGCTCCAGTCGACGCGGGCCCGGATATAAGGCGTGAAGCCCTCGACCTGCTCGATCAGGCGGAAGCGGGAGATCCCCGTGAGGGTGATCATGTACCGCCCGTCCTCGGTCTCGGAAAAGGCGGTGAGGCGCCCGGCACAGCCGATGGACTGCAGGCCCTCGGTCTCCCGCGGCTGCACCATGCCGATCAGACGATGCTCCGTCTTCATCGTGTCATCGAGCATCGCCAGGTAGCGCGGCTCGAAAATGTGCAGCGGAAGCCGGGAACGCGGCAGCAGCAACGCCCCCGGCAGGGGGAACAGAGCGATGGTGTCGGGCAGGTCGGTCCTGGAGATCATGCAACCAAGGTAGCCGGATCGCGCCGTCAGGCAAATATCATCGAGCTGAGTTTGCGGCGGCCGTTGAGAACCACCGGGTCGGTCGGCTTGAGCGCATCGAATATCGTGAAGAGCTGCGCCTTCGCGGCGCCGTCATTCCACTCCCGGTCGCGGCGGAACAGTTCGAGCAATTCGGCCACCGCCTGTTCCACCTCGCCATTGGCATGCAGCGCCTGGGCGAGGTCGAACCGGGCCTGATGGTCGTTGGCGTCGGCCTCCACGGCGGCGCGCAGTTCCGCTACCGGGCCGGCGTTGGCCGCCTGCCTGGCCAGCTCGAGCTGGGCGCGGGCGGCCTCGACCTCGGGGGCCTTGGCGATCTCGGGCGCGGCGGAGGCGAGCAGGGCCTCGGCCTTGTCGGTCTCTCCGAGCGCCAGGTGCGACCGCACGAGGCCACCGAACGCAGCCGCATTCAACGGGTCCTCGCCGAGGATCGCTGCAAAGGTCTGCGCCGCGTCGACGACCGCGCCTTCGCTCAGCATGCCCTCGGCCGCCTCGACCGCCTCCGCCAGCCCGCCGTCACCGGCCAGCGCGGCAACGCGGTCGACGAAGGCCTTGACCTCGGACTGCGGCAGCGCGCCCTGGAACATGTCGGCCACCTGGCCCTTGTAGAAGGCGACCACCGTCGGGATCGACTGCAGCGGCAGCCCCTGCTGGGCGAGCATCTGCGCCAGCCGCTGGTTCTGGTCGACGTCGATCTTGACCATCGTCACCTTGCCGCGGGCCGCCGTTACGGCAGCCTCCAGCGCCGGCCCGAGCGTCTTGCACGGCCCGCACCAGGGCGCCCAGAAATCGACGATGACCGGCACCTCCTGGCTGGCGTCGATCACGTCGGGCATGAAGGTGGCTTCGGTGCCGTCCTTGATCAGGCCGGCAGGGGCGCTCTGCGGGGGGGTCTGGCCAAATTCCAGCATCGGTCTCTTCCTTGCATGTCTTTGCGGTTTAGATGGCGCATCGCCCGACACCTTGCAAGGGCGGCGTCTCAGAGATCGAAGGTCGCGAATACAGGTGCGTGGTCTGAGGGCTGCTCCCAGCCGCGCACGTCCCGCAGGATCCGGCTGGAATGTGCCGCGTTCGAGATGTCGGGCGTCGCCCAGACGTGATCGAGCCGACGCCCCTTGTCCGCCGTGTCCCAGTCGGGCGAGCGATAGGACCACCAGGAATAGAGATTGCCTGAGGGAATGTCGGCCCGGGTCACGTCCACCCAGCCGCCCGCATCCTGCGTCTCGGCCAGGTGCTCGACCTCGATCGGTGTATGGCTGACCACCTTCAGAAGCTGCTTGTGGTTCCAGACGTCATCCTCGCGCGGGGCGATGTTCAGATCGCCCACGAGGATCGCCTTTTCCGGGCGCTCCGAATGAAACCAGTCCCGCATCCCGGTCAGGTAGTCGAGCTTCTGGCCGAACTTCTCGTTGATCTCCCTGTCCGGCTTGTCGCCGCCGGCGGGGACATAGAAATTGTGGATCACCACCCCGTTTTCCAGCCGTCCGGCGACGTGGCGCGCATGACCGAGCTCCGCGAAGTCCATGTCGCCCACGTCCTCCATCGGCAGTTTCGACAGGATCGCCACGCCGTTGTAGCCCTTCTGGCCGCGGGCGATCATGTGGGTGTAGCCGAGCGCGGTGAAAACCTCGGCCGGGATCTTGTCCACAGGGCTCTTGCACTCCTGCAGGCACAGGATATCCGGAGCCTCGTCGCGCAGCAGGCGCGCCACGAGACCGGCGCGCAGGCGTACGGAGTTGATGTTCCAGGTGGCGAGGGTGAGGGGCATGGGTCGTCTCCGCTTGAGGCGGCGCGACCCTACTCGCAGCCGTCCCGCCCCACAAACGAAAAAGACCCGGGCCGAAGCCCGGGCCAGTCCAACAGGGAGGTGCCGCGCCATCACCCCGACGCGACAAGGGGAGACTATCCAGACAAGGTTAACAACTTCCTTCACGGAAGGTGTTAACGCCGACGATCACGCAACGAGGCGATATCCGCCGGATTCGGTTACCAGCAGTCGGGCGTTCGAGGGATCAGGCTCTATCTTCTGGCGCAACCGGTAGATGTGCGTTTCTAGCGTGTGCGTCGTGACTCCAGCGTTATATCCCCAGACCTCGTGCAGCAGCACATCGCGCGCCACGACGCCGTCGGTCGCGCGATAGAGGAACTTGAGGATGTTGGTTTCCTTCTCGGTCAGCCGGATCTTGCGCTCGTTCTCGTCGATCAGCATCTTCATCGCCGGCTTGAAGGTATACGGCCCAAGCTGGAACACGGCGTCCTCGGACTGCTCGTGCTGGCGGAGCTGGGCGCGGATACGGGCCAGCAGCACCGGGAACTTGAACGGCTTGGTAACGTAGTCGTTGGCACCGGCATCGAGGCCGAGGATCGTGTCGGCGTCGCTGTCGTGGCCGGTCAACATCAGGATCGGGCATTTCACGCCCTGCTTGCGCATCAGCCGGCAAAGCTCACGCCCGTCTGTATCGGGCAGCCCCACGTCGAGGATCACCAGATCGTAGAGCCCGGCCTTGACCTTTTCCATCGCCTCGTGGCCGTTGCCGGCCTCAAACACGTCGAAATCTTCGGTCATCACGAGTTGCTCGCTCAGCGCCTCGCGCAGGTCGTCCTCGTCGTCTACCAGCAGGATCTTCTTCAGCGTGCCCATGGGGTATGCCTCCTTGTGTTCACCGGGAGATGCGGGCGGGTGACCTTTGCGGCAAGATTTGCTGCAGCGATCTCACGGCGATGTGTCAACACCCGCCCGATTGTTTCAGCTTCCGGGCCTCCGGGGAACGTGCTAACGCTCCGCCCCAGACAAAACGAGCCGCCATGACCCTTGCCCCCTCCCCCGCCGAACGCCGTGCCCGCGCGCGCGCCGACCTGCGCATCGGGGTTCCGGTCTGCCTGCGAGACGGCGACAGCGTAGCGCTTGTCGCCGCCGTCGAATGCCTCTCGCCGGAACGATTTGCCGAGATGACCGCCGAACCGGGCGCGACCCTCGCCATCACCGCTCGCCGGGCCGAGACCCTCAAGGCGCGCGCCTACGACGGAGACCTGGCGCGGATTGCCCTGCCGAAGGATGCCTCGCTTACCTGGGCGCAGTCTGTGGCCGATCCGGCCGATGACCTGACCGACCCGATGAAGGGCCCGTTCCGCACCGAGCGCGACAGCCCGGCCACGCTGCATCGCGCCGCCATCGCGCTGGCCAAGGAGGCGCGGCTGCTTCCGGCGGTCCTGGTGCGCCCCCTGCCCGACCTGTCCGTCGCGATCACCTCGAACCTGACCATCCTCGACCTGTTTTCCGACGGCGCCCCTTCGAGCGCCCCGCAGTACGAAGAGGTCGTCTCCGCCCGCCTGCCGATGGCGCTGGCCCGGGCCGGGCGGCTGCACATCTTTCGCCCCGGCGACGGCGGCGAGGAACACTATGCCGTGGAGATCGGGCAGCCCGACCGCGCGAAACCGGTCCTAGCCCGGCTGCATTCCGCCTGTTTCACCGGGGACATCCTCGGCTCGCTCAAGTGCGACTGCGGCCCGCAACTCCACGCCGCGCTCGCCGCGATGGGCGAGGAAGGGGCCGGCGTTCTGCTCTATCTCAACCAGGAAGGGCGCGGCATCGGGCTTGCCAACAAGATGCGGGCCTACAGCCTGCAGGACCAGGGGTTCGACACCGTGGAGGCCAACCACCGGCTCGGCTTCGAGGACGATGAGCGCGACTTCCGGATCGGCGCGGCCTTGCTGCGGGAGCTGGGTTTTGCCTCGGTCCGGCTGATGACCAACAACCCCGCAAAGATAGCGATGATGCAGGCCCAGGGGATCGACGTCACCGAGCGTGTGCCGCTCAAGGTCGGCCACACCCGCGAGAACGCCGCCTATCTCGCCACCAAGGCCGCGAAGTCGGGTCACCTGCTGTGACCCCTCAGGACCTCGTGCTGACCCCGCGCGGCATCCGCTTTATGGGCCGCACCTTTCCCGCCGCCATCGGTAAGAGCGGGCTCCGCGCCGACAAACGTGAAGGCGACGGCGCCACGCCGCGAGGCATCCACCGCATTGCGGGGCTCTATTATCGCCCCGACCGGCTCCTGCCGCCGGCCCCCTGGGCCAGGCCCATCGGCCCGGGCGACCTGTGGTCCGACGATCCCGCGGATCCGGCCTACAACACCCATGTCCGGGCACCGCACGCTTTCAGCCATGAGCGCCTGCGCCGCGCCGATCCGCTCTACGATATCGTCCTGACGACGGACTGGAACTGGCCGGTGGCCACGCCTGGCCACGGCTCCGCGATCTTCCTGCACAACTGGCGCAAACCGCGCCACCCCACCGAAGGCTGCATCGCCTTTCGCCGCGATCACCTCGCCTGGATCGCCCTCCGGGCCGCGCCCGGCACCCGGCTCATCGTTCCCTGAACTTCCAGGATGGCGCCGGTCGCGGCGACCTAGCCGTAATCGCGCTCGCCGAAGATTGCCGAGCCGACGCGGACATGCGTTGCCCCCAACGCGATGGCGCTCTCGAAGTCGCTGCTCATCCCCATCGACAGCCCGTCGAGTCCGTTGCGCGCCGCGATCTTGGCGAGCAGCGCGAAATGCAGGCTCGGCTCCTCCTCCACCGGCGGGATACACATCAGCCCCTGAACCGGCAGGTCCAGCGCCCGCGCCTCGGCCACGAAGGCATCGGCCTCCGCCGGCAGCACGCCGGCCTTCTGCGGTTCCTCGCCGGTGTTGACCTGGATGAAGAGCGGCGGGCAGCGCCCCATCTCCTGCGCCAGCCGCGCCAGCGTGGTGGCGAGCTTGGGGCGGTCGAGCGTATGGATCGCGTCGAACAGCTCCAGCGCCACCCGCGCCTTGTTGGTCTGCAGCGGCCCGATCAGGTGCAGCTCGACCCCGTCGAACCTTTCGCGGAAGGCCGGCCACTTGCCCTGCGCCTCCTGCACCCGGTTCTCGCCAAAGACCCGGTGCCCGGCCTCGAGCACCGCCTCCACCCGCTCCAGCGGCTGCACCTTGGAGACCGCGATCAGCGTCGTGCTGTCGGCCGGCCGGCCCGCCTCGGCCTCCGCCTTTGCGATCCGTTTGCGGATGTCGTCCAGCCCCATGTTACAGCACCCCTTCCCGCTCCAGCGCCGCCGTCAGCGGTGCGAGCTCGGTTTCGTATTTCTCCCAGGCCCGCGCCGAGGTCGTGTAGATCGGCTGGCGCACCTGGCCAATCGACAAGGTCTTCACCTCCCGCTTCCCGGCGTGAAAATCCAGGCAGGCGTCATCCCACTCCAACCCCGCCGCGGCCACGAGCGCCCGGCTCTCGGCCTCGGGATCGGCGACCAGCGCCTCGTAGCTGATCTCGTGGAAGCCCCCAGGCAGCGCCTCGCGCCAGAAATCGAGCATCCGCAGGAAGGTCGCGTAATAGGCGGCAAGGTCCTCCAGGTCATAGGCATAGCGGTGCGTGCCCGGCTTGAACTGGTTCTTGTAGATCGAGAAGAGAAGGTCCCGCGGATCCCGGCGAACAACGACGAATCGGGCCGACGGAATGGCCTGCTTCAACAGCCCCATGAACAGATGGGACTGGATCCCCTTGTCGGTGACCACGCGGCCGAAGGCGACGGCCTTGCGGATGGCGTCCTGGTAGGCCTTCCCGATGTCCTCGATTTCGGCGCCGGAAAGCTCTGCTGCCGGCCGAAACCCGGTCTTCGGCATTCCGAGGACGCCAAGGCAGATCCGCGGCGCGATGGCTTGCTCGCCCGCGGCGGTGACCTGCGAATGGCTGGCGAGAACCTGCTCGACGAGTGTTGTGCCCGACCGCGGAAGCCCCGTAACGAAGATTGGCGCAAAGTCCTCGCTGGGCGGGGTAGTGGGTGTGAAATCATGCCCGGAAAAGGCGTCGATCAGGGCCTCGACCTCGTCCCGCCGTTCCGAGACATCATACTTGTAGAGATCCTTCGTCGCCTTGTTGGCCGGCGTCAGATAGGTGAAGACCCGCTTCGTCTGGCCGGTGTCTTCCATCGCCTTGGCCAGTGCGAACTGCAGCTGCACCCGGTTGGCGCCCTTCACCCTGGGGTCGGCATGGGCCTGCTCCATCATCCGGATCACCGGATCGTCGGCTTTCACCTTCTTGGGAACCACGAGCATCCGGTAGACGTCGCCGCGAAGCGGAGACTTCTTGAGAACGCGGCGCAGCTCCCTGTCGGCCCGGTCGATCTCTCCCATGCGCTGCAGCAGGAACGCCCTGTCGATGCGGAGGTTCTCCACCGTCGGGTGAGTCGCGATCGCGTCGTCGTAGAGGGCGACCGCATCCTTGTCCCGATCGACAGCCGACAGCACCATCGTCATCGCTGACAGGATGCCGGGCTCAGCCGGCTTGAGGCGCCTTGCCTGCTCGAGGTAGTCCAGCGCCCCGTCGATATCGCCCTGGGCAAACGCGATCCTTCCCAGTTGGAAGGGAACCTCCGGCAGCCGCGGTGCGACATCGGCAATGGCCGTCAATATGGCTTTTGCCTTCTCGAACTGGCCACTGCGTTGCAGTTCCTGCGCGCGTTTGAATTCAGTGGGGATTCGGGAAGGGTTCAGAGGAAGCATGGGCGATCCGTTCAGGCTTGACTGGTCAAGCTATCGCGCGTGTGCCCTCAAAAGAAAAGAGCGGGCGAATGCCCGCTCTTCCCTCAATTCTATCCGATCCGGAGATCAGAAGGACATCGACAGACCCAGCGAGTAGGAGTCCCAGTCGATATCGCCATTGCTGGTGGCGTCGTCGTCGTCGAAGCCTTTGGCTTTCGCGTCGGAGGAGCCGTAGCCGGCCAGAACCGACAGGCCGCCACCGAGGTCGTAGCCCATGGCCAGACCCCAGCCGGAGGTGTCGACGTCGCCGCCACCTTTGGCCTCGAAGGAGTGCTCACCGTAGTTGGCAGAGATGCTGAAGGCTTCCCAGCTGAAGCCACCACCGATGGCCCAGTGGTAACCGTCTTTCAGCTCGTTGCTGTCCCAATCGGAGTACACGGCACCGATGGAGAAGCCGTTGTCCATTTCATAGGCACCGGAGAGACCCCAGACGGTGGCGTCCTGACCGAACGGAACGGTGATGTTCACGTCGTCGGAACCGAAGGTCACGCCGCCTTCGTCGCCGGCCTGGTAGCCGATGCCGAGCTTGAGGGTACCGGCACCGAGTTCCGGGTTCCAACGTGCACCAACGGCCCAGAGCGGGTCGTAACGGTCACGGTCTTCAGCGTCGAGCTCGGCGTCGTTCGCGCCGTCCATCTCCAGCGACACGGCGAAGCCGAAGTCACCGTAGGAGTAGTCGTAACGCAGGATCTGACCGTCGTAGTCACCGTCGAGGTAGGTGTCCTGGCGACCGAAGTGCGCGGTTTCGTCGTCCGCGATGGTGCCGGGGGAGCCAACCGCCGCCGGATCCTGAAGGGCCCAGTCCAGAGCGCCGTCGGTGTCGCCCATGGTCACGGTGCCGAACTCGCCGGAAATGAAGACGGTGAAGTCAGCATAGCCTTTGACGTCAGCGGAGTCGGAGCCAGAAGCAGCGATGTCCATCGCGTCTTCCAGGTCGATGGTGCCGCCGAAGGCCAGGCCGCCATCGGTTTCAGCCGACATTGCAAAGCGGACATCGATGCTCTGAATGTAGCCAACTTCGCGATCGATGTCGCCGCCGCTGCCGGCCACACCCATTTCGGCCGAGCCGGAGAGCGTGATGTTGTCGTTCGCAGCCGCGGCGCCAGCGAAGGCGACCAGAGCTGTCGAAGCGAGAAGGATCTTTTTCATCGTTTTCCCTCGTGTATCTCAAAAGTTCACCACAACCCGGAAGTCCGAGATGGGTATGCGCAACTGTCTCGCTCTATGGCCCCATGATTGCAAGGCGACGATGCAATCGCCCGGGCACGCTCCCAGATTTGGTGCAGCTTTGCCACAGTGCCGAAACCCTGCCTGCCGCCTAAGGACTTGTGAGCCTCGGGCCGCTCGGCTAGACCTTCCGGGAATTGAGAATGAGGGCAGATACGGCATGACCTTTCAGCGCGTGATACGGACCGCCGCTGCATTGGGCCTTTTGGGCCTGCTGGGAGCCTGCAGCGGCAATCCGCTCGACAATCCCGCGCCCTCGTCCAACCTGCCCGACGAATTCAACCCCGCGCTCGACGAAGACGGCAACGAGCGCGAGACGATCTGGGACCTGTTCGTTGGTGTAGACAATCCCAATGTCACGCTCGAGGTGAATCGCTATCTCTGGCAGGCCTCGCTCAATGTCCTGAATTTCCTGCCGATCGAACGAGTCGACCCGTTCTCGGGCGTGATCGTCTTCGGCTATGGCACGCCTCCGGGCGGCAGCCGGGCCTATCGCGCCACTGTCTACGTCACCGACCCCGCGCTCGACGCCCGCTCGCTGAAGGTGTCGCTGGTCTCGCGGTCCGGCCCGGTTGATGCGGACACCGTCCGCGCCGTCGAGGATGCGATCCTGTCGCATGCCCGCCAGATCCGGATCGCCCACTCGGCGCTCTGATCCCCGCACAATCGCGCTCTGGACGATGGGCTGCGCGGCGCTTATCAAGCCGCGCAACGCCAATTGATACGTGAGCCGAGGTAGCGCGATGTCCCGCCTGAACCCGTCCGAGATCGAACCGAAGTGGCAGGCGGCCTGGGACGAGGCCGGCTGCTTCGCAGCGGTGCGCGATCCTGCCAAGCCCAAGTATTACGTGCTGGAGATGTTCCCCTATCCCTCCGGCCGGATCCACATCGGGCACGTGCGCAACTACACCATGGGCGACGTCATCGCGCGCTACAAATCCTCTTGCGGATTCAGCGTGTTGCACCCGATGGGCTGGGACGCCTTCGGGATGCCGGCAGAGAACGCGGCGATGGCCTCGGGCGGCCACCCGAAGGACTGGACCTATTCCAACATCGCCGACATGCGCGACCAGATGAAGCCGCTGGGGCTGTCGATCGACTGGTCCCGCGAATTCGCGACCTGCGACCCGGAATACTATGCCCAGCAGCAGCGCATGTTCATTGACATGCTGGACGCGGGGCTGATCTACCGCAAGGCCGCCGTGGTCAACTGGGATCCCGTCGACATGACCGTGCTGGCCAACGAGCAGGTCGAGCAGGGGCGCGGCTGGCGTTCCGGCGCGCTGGTGGAACGGCGGGAGCTGACCCAGTGGTTCTTCCGCATCTCCGATTTCGCCGAGGAACTGCTGGAGGCGCTGGACGGGCTGGAGAACTGGCCCGAGAAGGTGCGCCTGATGCAGGCCAACTGGATCGGCAAGAGCCGCGGCCTGCAGTTCGCCTTTTCGCTGATCGACGGCCCTGCGAGCCACGACCGCGTGGAGGTCTACACCACCCGTCCCGACACGCTGATGGGCGCGAGCTTCGTCGGCATCTCGCCGGATCACCCTCTGGCCAAGGCGCTGGAGAAGGACAATCCCGACATTGCCGCCTTCTGTGCCGAGTGCCGGCGCATGGGCACCTCGGAGGAAGAGCTGGAGAAGGCCGAGAAGAAGGGATTCGACACCGGCCTCCGGGTCCGTCACCCGTTCGACACCGCCTGGGAGCTGCCGGTCTACATCGCCAACTTCATCCTGATGGACTACGGCACGGGGGCGATCTTCGGCTGCCCGGCGCATGACGCGCGCGACCTCGAGTTCGCCCGCAAGTACGACCTGCCGGTCACCTCCACCTACGCCCCTGTCGACCCCGCCGCGGATTTCGTCGCGCCAGAAGCGGGTGGCGAGGCATATGTCCCTATGAAGTCCGAAAAGGTTCGCTACGTCAAAGGCTTTGCAGGAGACGAGCTGCAGACCGGCGAGCAGGGAATCGACACCGCCATCGCGGCCTGCGAGGCGGCCGGCGTCGGCCGCGGCGTGACCAAGTTCCGCCTGCGCGACTGGGGCCTGTCGCGGCAGCGCTACTGGGGCTGCCCGATCCCGGTGGTGCATTGCTCCGCCTGCGGCGTGGTGCCCGAGAAGCGCGAGAACCTGCCCGTGCGCCTGCCCGACGACGTGAGCTTCGACCTGCCCGGCAACCCGCTGGACCGTCACCCGACCTGGCGCGACGTGCCCTGCCCGAGCTGCGGCGCACCGGCGAAGCGCGAGACCGACACGATGGACACCTTCGTCGATTCGTCCTGGTACTTCGCGCGCTTCACCGCGCCTCATGCCGACACACCGACCATCGCCGAGGAAGCCGACTACTGGATGAACGTCGACCAGTATATCGGCGGCATCGAGCACGCGATCCTGCACCTGCTCTACTCGCGCTTCTTCGCCCGCGCCATGCACCTGACCGGCCACCTGCCGGAGAAGAGCAAGGAGCCCTTCGAGGCGCTGTTCACGCAGGGCATGGTGACCCACGAGATCTACCTGACCCGCGACGAGAACGGCCGTCCGGTCTATCACCTTCCCGAAGAGGTGGAGCGGGCCGAGGCCGTCGTTGTCGTGAAGGCAACGGGGGAAGCGGTCGAGGTCGTCCCCTCCGCCAAGATGTCGAAGTCCAAGAAGAACGTGGTCGACCCGGTCGAGATCGTCGCCAGCTACGGCGCCGACACCGCCCGGTGGTTCGTCATGTCCGACAGCCCGCCGGAGCGCGACGTGGAATGGACGGCCGCCGGCGCCGAGGCCGCGTTCAAGCACCTGGGCCGGGTCTATCGAATCGCCTTCGAGTTGAAGGAGGCCGGTGCGCCGGAGGGCGGGGCCGAGGACACCGCGCTGGAGCGCGCCACGCACCGAGCGATCGCCGACGTGACCGAGGGGATCGAGGGCTTCGCCTTCAACACCTCGATCGCCAAGCTCTACGGTTTCACCAACACCATCGCCAAGTCCAAGGCGAGCGCCGGCGCCAGGGCGCAGGCGATGCGCGTGATGGCGCAGCTCATGTCGCCGATGACCCCGCATCTGGCGGAGGAAGTCTGGTCGATGCTGGGCGGCGAGGGGCTGGTGGCCCGCGCGCCCTGGCCCAAGGCCGACCCCGCGATGCTGGTGGAGGACACCGTCACCCTGCCGATCCAGATCAACGGCAAGCGGCGCGGCGAGATCGAGGTCGCCAAGGACGCCGACAAGGCCACGGTGGAGGCGCTGGTCCTGGCGCATGACGCGGTCGTCAAGGCGCTGGACGGCGGCCAGCCCAAGAAGCTGATCGTGGTGCCGGGGCGGATCGTCAATGTGGTCGCCTGATCGCAGAGCCCTGCTGGCCGCGCTCGCCGTCACCGGCGGGCTCGCGGCCTGCGGGTTCACGCCGGCCTATGCGCCCGGCGGCAGCGCCGACGCGCTCCGCAACCAGATCCTCGCCGAGGCGCCGAGCTCGACCGAGGAATACGCCTTCGTCGTCCAGTTCGAGGACCGGCTGGGGCGGACCAGCGATGCCGCACCCTACCTGCTGACCTATTCGATCACGACCGAGACCGACGGGCTGGCGGTGACATCCGACCAGGAAACGCTGCGCTACAACCTCTCCGGGGAGGTCCGGTTCACCGTGACCGACCGCGCGAGCGGCGCCGTGCTGACCTCCGGGCGGACCGAAAGCTTCACCTCCTATTCCGCGATCGGCACCACCGTCGCGACCCGCGCCTCGGAGAAGAACGCCAGCGAGCGGCTGATGGTGATCCTCGCCGACCAGACCGTGTCGCAGCTGCTTGCCACAGCCGGAAGCTGGCAGCCGTGAAACTTTCGCCCCGCGACGCCACAGCCTTTTTCGCCAAGCCCGACCCGCGCCGCGCCGGCATCCTGATCTACGGCAACGACGCCATGCGCGTCGCGCTGAAGCGGCAGGACATGGTCGGCGCGCTGATCGGCCCCGCGGGTGAGGAGGAGATGCGGCTGACCCGGCTCTCCGGCGCCGAGCTCCGGCGCGACCCTGCGGCGCTGATCGACGCGGCCAAGGCCGTCGGCTTTTTTCCCGGCCCGCGCGTGGTGCTGGTCGACGAGGCCGGCGACGGCAACGCCTCGGCCTTCGAGGCGGCGCTCGAGGAGTGGCGGGAGGGCGATGCGATGATCGTCGCCACCGCCGGGCAGCTTCCGGCCCGCTCGAAGCTGCGCAAGCTGTTCGAAGGCGCGGGCAACGCATTTTCCGCCGCAATCTACGACGACCCGCCGAGCCGCGCCGAGATCGAGGCGGAGCTGAAGCGCGCCGGGCTGGCCCAGGTGGCTCCCGAGGCGATGGGCGATCTCGAAGCCCTCGCCCGCGCGCTCGATCCCGGCGATTTCCGCCAGACGCTGGAGAAGATCGCGCTCTACAAGATCGACGACACCGCGCCCCTGTCCAGCGCGGAGGTGGCGGAGCTTGCCCCGGCCACGATCGAGGCCGCGACCGACGACATCCTGCACGCCGTCGCCGAGGGCAAGGCCAACCAGATCGGCCCGCTGATGCAGAAGCTCTCAGGACAGGGCGAATCCCCTGTCGGCCTGATCATCGCGGCGTCCCGCCATTTCCGCGCCCTGCACGCCGCTTCCGCGGATCCGAAGGGGCCGGCCGCCGGGCTCTCGCGGCAGCGCCCGCCGGTCTTTGGCCCGCGACGGGACAGGATGATCCGGCAGGCGCAGGACTGGGGCATGCCGCGGCTCGAACGCGCCCTGCCGCTGCTCGTCGACACCGACCTCGCCCTGCGCTCCGCCGGCCAGACCGCGCCGCAGATGGCGCTGGTGGAGCGGCTTTTCATCCGCCTGGCGATGCTGCGCAGCGCCCGGCTCTGACCCTGTCTCCCAAGGGCTTTACCCTCCTGTCGCGCCGTGCAAGCGTGGCCCAAAGGAATGCCCCGGGGGAGGACAAGGCAGAATGTACACGGTGATCGGCAACGTTCGGAGTCGCGCGCTGCGCGTGCTCTGGATGCTGGAGGAACTCGGCCTCGACTATGAGCACGTGGGCGCCCCGCCGCGCTCCGAGGACGTGATCGCGGTGAACCCTGCCGGGAAGGTTCCGGTGCTGGTGGTGGACGGAACGCCGGTGACCGATTCGACCGCGATCCTCGCCTTTCTGGGGGATCGCCACGGCTCGCTGACCTTCCCCGCCGGCACGCTCGACCGCGCGCGGCAGGACAGCATGACCCAGTTCCTGCTCGACGAGTTCGACGCCGCGCTCTGGATGGCCGCTCGCCACAGCTTCATCCTTCCGGAGCAGTTCCGCGAGGGCGCCATCAAGCGCAGCCTGAAATGGGAGTTCGAGCAGAGCCAGAAGACGCTGGTGGCCCGGATGGCGGAGGGGCCGTTCCTGATGGGCGAGACGATGACGGTGCCAGACATCATCCTGACCCATTGCGGCAACTGGGCCGATGTCGCCGGCTTCCCGATCACCGAGCCCCGGCTTGCCGAATATCTGGAGCGGCTGCGGCAGCGTCCGGCCCTGAAGCGCGCGATGGCGCGCTGATCCGGCGCTGCGAGGTCACATCCCGGCCGCAGCCCGCCCGGCCCAGCGGCCGGTCGCGAGGCAGGCCGTGAGCAGGTAGCCCCCGGTCGGGGCCTCCCAGTCCAGCATCTCGCCGACGACATGGACGCCGGGAAGGGCCGTCAGCGCCAGTCCCGCGTCGACCGAGGACCAGCGCACGCCACCGGCGGTCGAGATCGCCTCGTCGAGCGGACGCAAACCGGCGTGGCGCACCGGCAGCGCCTTGACCACGCGGGCGAGCGCCTCCGGCGCCTCCGGCAGCGGGAGGGCGAATTCCATCAGCAGCGCCTGGCTCACCGGATCGAGCCGCAGCGCCTTGCGCAGGTGGTTGCCCAGGCTCTGGCGTCCGCGGGGCCGTGCCAACCGCTCCGCCACCTTCTCGAGGGTCCAGTCGGGCAACAGGTCCAGCATCAGCGCCGCCCCCTCGCGCACCGGTCGGCAGACAGTGTAGACGCCGCTGCCCTCCAGCCCGCGCCCCGACACAACGCATTCGCCGCGCGACCGGACGTCGCCAGCGCTGAGGGCGATGCCCTTGACCGGCGCCCCGAAATGCCGGGCCATCGGCGCCGACCATTCGACCACCAGCCCCGCGTTGGCCGGCGCGAAGGGCGCGAGGCCGACACCCGCCGCTTCCAGCCAGGGCGCCCATGCCCCGTCGGAGCCGAGCCGGGCCCAACTCGCGCCGCCGAGCGCCAGAACGGTGCGCGCAGCCTTCAACTGCCGCCCCCCGTCCGGCGTATCGAACACCGCCGCACCGCCCTCCCAGCCGCGCCAGCGCCAGCGGGTGCGCAGCGTCACGCCCTTGCCCGTCAGCCGTGCGGCCCAGGCGCGCAACAACGGGGAGGCCTTCATCGCCACCGGAAAGACCCGGCCGGAAGTGCCGGTGAAGACGGGCTGGCCAAGGGCCTCGGCCCAATCGCAGACCTCGCGCGGACCGAACTCCGCCAGCATCGGCGCCAGCAGCGGCGCGGCCGGCCCATAGGCGGCGAGAAAGATCTCCGGGTCTTCGTCCTTGGTGAGGTTCAGGCCGGATTTTCCGGCCATCAGGAACTTGCGCCCGATCGAGGGCTTGGCCTCGGTCACCATGACGGGCACGCCGCTGTTCGCGATCGCCTCGGCCGCCATCAGCCCCGCGGGCCCCGCGCCCACGACCAGTGCCTGCACCTCTTCCATGTCGCTGCCTTGCCCCGCCCTGCCTTGCGCGCCATCTTCCTGCAGCGCGGCGTCCGCCGCAAGCCGGGGCCAGCGCGCCCGAAGGCCCAGACCAGGAACGACCGCCATGCCGGAGCAAAGCGACACCGACCCGACCACGCCGATCTGCCCGCTCTGCGACCGCCCGATCCCGCCGGGGGTGCGGCAGAGCCTGCACCACCTGACCCCTAAACTGCGCGGCGGCAAGGGCGGACCGACGGTGCTGCTCCACCAGATCTGCCACAACGAGATCCACGCCACGCTGACCGAGACCGAACTTGCTCGGAACTACTGCATGATGGCGGCGTTGCGCGCCCACCCGAGGCTTGCCAGGTTCATCTCTTGGGTCGCGAAACGGCCACCGGAGTTCCATTCGCGCACGCCCGGCAAGCGCCGTAGTCGTTGACCATATAGGCAATACTAAGGAGTGACAGCACGCCGCACCTCGTGCATACGGCGTGCACCCCGCGGAGACGGGAGAACGCGACACAAGGACAGCATCCCCATGCTCAACGAATTCAAGACATTCATCGCCCGCGGCAACGTCATGGACATGGCCGTCGGCATCATCATCGGCGCCGCCTTCACCGCAATCGTCACCTCGCTGGTCGAGGATCTCATCAACCCGATCATCAGCCTGTTCACCGGCGGCATGGATTTCTCCGGCCTCGGTTTCCGCCTCGGCGAAGGCGAAGGCGCCGCGACTTTTGCCTATGGCAACTTCATCATGGCCGTCATCAACTTCCTGATCGTCGCCTGGGTCGTCTTCCTGATGATCAAGGGCGTGAACCGCGTGAAGGAAATGACTGCCGCTGAAAAGGAAGAGGCCCCCGAAGAGCCGCCGGTTACGGAAAAGGACATCCTGATCGAGATCCGCGACTCCCTCAAGGCGCGCCCGACGGTCTGAAGCAAGGCTCGTCAATCCCGGGCCGTCAGCCCGGGATCATCCCCTTGATGCCGGCGCGAATCTCCGCCGGCGCCGCGCGCACCGCTTCGGTCAGCTCCTCGACCGCGGCGGCCAGCACCTCCGGCTCGACCAATCGGTCCACGAGTCCCCAGGCCAGCGCCGTCTCGGCGTCGATCTTCTGGCTGGCCATCAGAATCATCCGGGTGCGGGCCGGCCCGATCAGCGCCGCCATCCGCCGCGGATCCGATGGCTGCGGCAGAAAGCCGAGCTTCATAACCGGGTAGAAGAACTTTGCCTGCGGCACGGCGATCCGGATGTCGCAGGCCAGCACCATGCCGAAAGCGCCGCCCGCGAGAGTGCCGTTCAACGCCGCGACGGTCAGGCAGGGCAAGCCGGCGATCCGCGCGCTGACCCGTTCCCACACCCCGGCCGTTGCCAGCCCCGCGCGCGCTTCTTCGAGGTCGGCGCCGGCGGAAAACACCTTGCCATCGCCGGTCAGAACCAGCGCGGCGATGCCCACCTGCTCGGCCTCTGCGGTGATGCTTTCGATCTCGCGCAGCATCTCACGGGTCAGCGAATTGGCCTTGTCCGGCCGGTTGAGGCGCAGGGTCCAGACGGCATCCTGCTTGTCGACGGCGATCATTCGACCAGCCCAACCCGGCGGCGAATGTCCTCGTCGCGCAGGCTGACCTCCTGCCCGACGAACTCGTCGGCCTCGACCCCGCACAGCCACAGAAGCGCCTTCGCCGGCCATTCCGGCGGGATGTGGTCGTTCCAATCCAGCTTGCTGACCGGGTTGACACCACTGTCCTTTATGACCCGCTGCATCTCGGTCTGCACCGTTCCCGGCGACAGCCCGATCGCGCGAATGCCGAGATGGGCGTATTCCTTGTCGAGCGAGCGCGTCAGCATCGCCGCCCCGGCCTTGGAGGCGCAATAGGCGCTCCAGCCCTCAACTGGCCCATGCGCAGCACCCGAACTGACGGTCAGCACGCTGCCGGTGCCCTGATCCAGCATCACCGGAAGCGCGGCGCGCATGCCGTGAAAGACCCCCTTCAGGTTGATGTCGATCGCCTGGCACCAGGCTTCGGGATCGGCATCGGCGAGGTGGGTGATCGGTTCTATGACGCCCGCGTTGTTGATCAGCACGTCGAGCCGCCCGAAGGTCTGCACTGTCGCGCTCACCGCCGCCTGCACTTCCCAATAGCGAGAGACCTCGCAGGGGATCGCGAGCGCGGATTGCCCGATCTCGCCGGCCAGGCTGGCCAAAGCCTCGTTGCTGCGCGATACCAGCGCCACGCTGGCGCCGGCCTCGGCAAAGATCCTCGCGGCAGCGGCGCCGATCCCGCGGCTGGCCCCGGTGATGAGCGCCACCTTCCCAGTCAAGTCGGTCATGTATCGCCTTTCCGTATCTTCCAAGTGCAGACATCGCATCCCGCCGCGCGGGCGGGGCTCCTGCCCATTTGGTAGCGTCCGAGGGATGACTGCGCGAGAGTTTTCGCACGCACATCGGCCGCACCCCGGGCATGGCAGCCTCACCGGACTATAGGGCGAAAGCGACTGACCGGCCGGCTTTCCGTCACGTCGCCGTTACCGGGCCCCTCTATTCGCGACCAACCGCAGCAAGGCGCAGCGCCGCCCCTTGACCCTCTCAAGGCGCTCGCAGAGAGTCGCGGCGAATGATTTCCAAGGGAAGGGTGTTTCCTCATGAAACAATGGATTTTGGGCGGGGTCTCCGCTGCTGCTCTCTTTGCCGCGCCCGATGCAGGCTGGAGCCTGACGGCACAACAGGCCTGGGAGGACTGGAAGGCCGCGACCGAGAGCTACGGCCAGACGCTGACTACTTCCGGCGAAGCCATGATGGACGGCACGCTGACCCTCAGCGGCGTCACCGTGGCGTCCAAGTCCGATGACATGACGGTCGAGGGCACGATCGAGGAAGTCGCTCTTGCCGAGCAATCCGACGGCAGCGTCCGGATCACCATGTCCGAGACGATTCCGATCGTGGTCTCCGGCATCGACGAGGTCGGCGACAAGGTCGATCTCACGCTGATGCTGACGCAGGATGGCACGCAGATCACCGCCAGCGACGCGGACGGCGGCACCGCGTTCGCCGTTGCCTCGCCGACGATGTCGGCCGAGGTCACCGAGCTGATGATCAACGACGAAGCCCTGCCGATGCAGCTCGTGATGACGCTCGCGGGGCTCGACGGCAGCTATTCGACCACTGGCGCGGCGCCAGGCACCATCGAGTCGGCCTTCACCGCCACCTCGTTCGACATTGTGCTCGACATGCAGGACCCCGAAGGCGCGGGGACCATGGCGCTCAAGGCGACCGCTCAGGACATCGCCACCTCCACCAGCGGCCAGAACATGGACCTGTCGAACAGCGACGACATGGCCAAGATGCTGGCCGAAGGGTTCGCGACCTCGGGCGAAGGCACCTACGGCCCGGTCACCTTCACCATGGATCTGCAGGACGAAGCCGAGACCGTCCAGGCCAGCGGCAGCCTGACCGGCGGCCAGGCGCGCTTCTCGCTCGATGCCGAGCGCATGGTCTACGACGTGGCCTACGAAGGCGCCGACCTGACCATCTCCGGCAGCCAGATCCCGATGCCGCAGGTCACCGCCAAGATCGACCGCAGCGCCACCACCTTCGAGATCCCGGTGCAGCAGAGCGACGCGCCCGCGCCCTTCGCGCTCCGGGTGGCGCTCGAGAACCTGAGCCTCGGCGAGGAGATCTGGTCGATGTTCGACCCGGCCGCGGTGCTGCCACGCGACCCGGCGACGCTGATCCTCGATCTCGGCGGCAAGGCGCGCTGGCTGGTCGATATCTTTGACGAAGAGGCGATGATGGCCGCGGCGATGCCGGGCGAGGTCGAGGAAGTGGCGCTGAACGAGCTGCGGCTCGACCTCGGCGGCGCGGAACTCACCGGCGACGGCGCCTTCACCTTCGACAACAGCGACCTCACCACCTTCGACGGCATGCCCCGCCCCGAGGGCAAGGCCAACCTCAAGCTGGTCGGCGGCAACGCGCTGCTGGAGAACCTGACCCGGATGGGCCTGATCCCGCAGGAACAGGTGATGATGGTGCGGATGATGACCGGCATGTTCGCGAGGCCCGGCGCCGGGCCGGACGAACTGGTCTCGGAGATCGCCATCGACGGAAGCGGCACGCTGACGATCAACGGAGCGCCGCTGCCGTTCTGATCCGGCCCCGACAGCCTGAAAGCCCAAGCCCTGCCGCCCGCCGGCAGGGCTTTTTGCTGCGCACCGGCCGGGCCTGCGCCTAGCGCCGGCCGCCCGAGCGCCAGGTGCTGTAGACCAGCCAGAAGCCCCCGACGACCGAGGCGGCGAACCCCAGCATCGCAAAGACCGAGAGCCCCACCGGCAGCCGCGTGCCGGAGACGCTCATCACCAGCGAGGAGCCGATGATCAGGGCGGCGATCACGATCGCCATGGAGACCCTTGTGACCGCCCGGTCGAACCGGTCGACATGCGGCTCCATCCGCTGCACGTCGATGCCGAGCGTCAAGCGGCCCCGTTGCGCCATCTGAAGCAGCTTGCGCAGATCGCGCGGCAGACCGGTCACCAGCTCGATCCCTTCCGCCGCGCCGTCGCGCACCTTGCGCGCCAGCCGGTCCGGCGCGTAGCGCTGGAGCATCTGCCGCTGCAGGAACGGTTGCGCCACCGCCACCATGTCGAATTCCGGATCGAGCTGCCGGCCCATGCCGTCGAGCGAGGCAAAGGCCTTGGCCATGAGCGTAAGGTCGGACGGCAGCGTCAGGTTGTGGTCCCGCATCGCCGCAAAGAGATCGCGGGTGAGCGCGGTGATGTCGAGCCGCTCGAGCGCCACGCCGTGTACGCGGTCGATGAAGGCGTCGATCCGGCCCTCGAGCGCAAGGTTCTGCCGCTCGTCGGCATCCGCCCAGGCGAGCAGGATCTCCGTCACCTTGTCGGCACGCCGCTCCACCATGCCGTGCAGCAGGTCCACCATCTCGTCGCGCCGCTGGCGGCTGAGCTGGCCGACCATGCCGAAATCGATGAAAATCAGCTTGTCGCCCGGCAGGTAGAACACGTTGCCCGGATGTGGATCGGCATGAAAGAACCGGTCCTCGAACATCATCTTGAGCACCGCGTCGGCGCCCCGCCGCGCGATCCGCCGCTTGTCGAACCCGCCGGCGTCGACCGCCTCCCGGTCGCTGCCCGGAACGCCGTCGATGAAGGCCTGCACGTTCATCATCTCGCTGGTCCAGTCCCAATAGACCCTGGGCGTGGAGATCGCGGGGTCGTCTTCGAAGGCCTTGGCAATGGTCTCGGCGTTGCGGCCCTCGATGGCGAAGTCGAGTTCGGAATGGATCGAGTTGGCAAACTCGCGGATGATCGCCTCGGGCTGGAACCGCGCGACATCCTCGAAACGGCGGGCGGCGAAGCGGGCGATGCGGGTGAGCAGCCGCAGATCGGCGTCGATGACGCCGCGGATGCCGGGGCGGCGGATCTTGATCACCACCTCCTCGCCGCTCGACAGCCGGGCGCGATGGGTCTGCGCGATCGAACCTGCGGCGAGCGGCACGATGTCGACCCGCTCGAAGACCTCCTTCAGCAGACGACCCAGCTCCGCCTCGACCTCGACCACCAACTCGTCGAAGGGAAGCGTGGGCACGTGGTCGCGGAGCTTTTCCAGCTCGCGGATGTACTCGGGCGCCAGAAGGTCCACACGGGTCGACAGGATCTGGCCGAGCTTGATGAAGGTCGGTCCCATCTCTTCCAGCGCCCGCCGCATCCGCTCCGGCGCCGGCAAATCGCCCATCCGACCACTGTCCTGCCGGTGAAGCACCTCGCCGGCCTTTTCCACCACGCGGTCGATGCCCGCATAGCGCAGGAAATCCCCGAAGCCGTAGCGGAGCAGGATGGTGGAAATCTCGGTCAGGCGGCGCAACTCGCCGGGAGAGCCGGGCAATGGGGGCAAGGCACATCTCCGGAAATCGGGACCGGCGGCGGGGCGAGCCGGGCCGCCGGCGTCTCAGGACGTGTTAGCCCGAGACCGGGCCGTCGTCCATGCCGGGTTTGGAATGCCTCCCTGCCACCCGGTCTGGGGCGGTCTTTGTCGGGGGTGTCAGGCGCGGCGGCGCGTCCGGCGGCGGGCGGCGACACCCAGCCCGGCAAAGCCCGCAAGGGCGAGCGACAGGCTCGCTGGGAGAGGAACCGGCTCTAGCGTGGCGCCGTTCAGTGCGGCCTCAATCCCCGCCGATCCGGCGTTTTCCCAGTAGACAAGCTCGAAATCGTGAAAGCCGGCTGCGAAGCTGCTGTCGATCACCGTGGTCGTGGTAAACCCGCGATTGCTCCCAAAATCGGCGACGCGAATGCCATCGACGTCGAGCCAGAATCCGTCGTCGGACGAGACCGAGAACGTCTGGGACCCACCGCTGAGATAGATCTGGCCGGTAAACCGGAAGACGGAAGTCGCGAGCGAGGTGGATGCGGAGCCGGTGAGCGACGCTGCGTCGACGCCAAGAAACTGGCCGACGGTCGCGCTGCTGGAGCGAAGGGTATTCAGATCCCCATTGGGGTAATCGATCCCGCTGGACGTGAAGAGCGCCTTGGGCGAAGCCGCGATGGCCGCTTGCGCATCCGCGATCCCGGTCAAAGCTCCGGTGTCCCAGAACTCCCCCTGGAACGTCACTGCACCGGCAGTCCCTGTCGACAGGGCCAGCGCGGCAACTGCGGCGGATGCTTTCCAACTCATGACTGTCCCCTCGCGACCCGACGTGTGCCGAGCCATACACGTGCTCATGACCCCAAGTATCCCGCAAGGCTCTGGGATTGGCAAGAACGTCCGAGCAATCAACGCCGCAATTGCAGGCGCAATGTGCGGTTGCCGCGTCCGATTTCGAAGTCCCATTGGCGGGATCTGGCAAGGCTGGCTTCGGAGACCGTCGCCGCAGTTTCGATCGGCACGCCGTTCACCCGGCGGAGCACGTCGCCCGGACGCAGGCCGAGCCGAGCCGAGGGGCCGTCGGTACGGACTACGATCACGCCGGAAGCCGAGAGCGGCAGGTCCAGCTCCTCGATCAGTCGCGGGGTTACCTCGGCCACCAGCAGTCCGGCGAGCGGGCTGTCGCCCCCGATCCGCACCGGCTCCACCTGCCCGCCATCCGGCGCAGGCCCGACCTCGACCGAGATCTCCTGAACCTCACCGTCGCGCAGGAACCCAACAACCAACCGGTCACCGAAACCCTGCGTCAGCAGGCGGTATTCCAGCTCGGCCTCTGCGTTGACCGGCAGGCCGCCGATGGTCAGCACAACGTCGCCCGGCTGAAGCCCGGCCAGGGCAAAGGGGCTCTGGGGATGGATTTCCGACACCAGAACGCCTTCGGGGCGATCCTGCCCGAGTGCGAGCGCAAGGTCGCCGTCGACCGGCTGCACCGCGATCCCGGCCCAGGGATGCACGAAATCCTCCTGCCCTTCGCGGGCCTGTTCCACGTAGCGCTGCACGAGGTTCGACGGGATCGCGAAGCCGATGCCGTTGGACCCGCCCGAGCGGCTGAGGATCGAGGTGTTGAGGCCGAGCAGCCGCCCCGACATGTCGACCAGCGCGCCGCCCGAGTTGCCGGGATTGATCGGCGCGTCGGTCTGGATGAAATAGCCCGGCCCGTTGCGCAGCGCCGAGGAGGCGCGGGCGGTGGCGGAGACGATCCCGCTGGAGACGGTCTGGCCCACACCGAACGGATTGCCGATGGCGAGCACCAGGTCGCCCACCTCGACCGCATCGGAATCGGCGAAGTCCAGCGCCGGCAGATCCTCTGCCCCCTGCAACCGGATGACCGCGATGTCGGCGTCGCGGTCGCTCAGCAGGACCTCGCCGTCGAATTCCCGCCGGTCGGCGAGCACCACGCGGATGTCGGTCGCTTCCTGCACCACGTGGTAGTTGGAGACCACGATCCCCTCGGAGGCGACGATGACGCCGGAGCCGAGCGAGTTCTGAACCCTCGGCACGCTCTGGCCGAAGCCCTCGAAGAACTGCGAAAAGAACGGATCGTTCGCGAAGGGGCTGGCGCGGCGCTCGCTGACCCAGGAGGCATAGATGTTCACCACCGCGGGAGCGCTGCGATTGACCACGGGCGAGAACGAGAGCTGCATCTCGGCGGCGCTCTCGGGCGGGCGGATCTGGGCGGCCGCGGGGGGCGCGGTGGCGGCAAGAACCGGGATCATCATCACAAGGGCAACGCGCAGGACAGACCGCATGGGGTGTGACTCCTTTTCGTTCCTGTACCGGGGCGAATGTGAATATGCGAAGCGATCCTGCGCATTCAACCTCTGCCGAGGCGGCAAGCCGCTTGCACGCCCGGGCGTTCCGCCCTAGCTCCTGACGGTGTTGCTACTTGCGAGGACCCCGATGGACAAACCACTCGACACGCTCACCGAGGCCCTGCTTGCGGCCGCGCGCAAGGCTGGCGCGGAGGCCGCGGACGCGATCGCCATCGACGGCACCTCGATCAGCATCGACGTGCGCGGCGGCGCGCTGGAGCAGGCGGAGCGGTCGGAGGGGATCGAGGTCGGCCTGCGGGTGATCCTGGGCAAGCGGCAGGCCTGCGTTTCCTCCAGCTCGGTTACGCCGGAGACGCTGACCGAGATGGCCGAGCGGGCCGTCGCCATGGCCCGCGAAGCGCCGGAGGATCCGGGCGTCGGGCTTGCCGATCCGTCGCAGCTCGCCACGGACAGAGATTGCAGAATCCTCGACATGGACGACCCCGAAGGCGAGCCCCTGCCCGAGGACATGGAGCGCGCCGCCCGTGAGGCCGAGGCCGCGGCGCTGGCGCACGAGGGCATCACCCGGGTCAATTCCTGCTCCGCCGGCTATGGCCGCAGGCGTGTGCACCTGGCAACGACCAACGGCTTTTCCGGCGGCTACACGCGCACCGATTCGGCGCTCTACACGATCGCGATCACCGGCGAGGGCACGGCGATGGAGCGCGACTACTACGGCGAGAGCCGCTCGCACCGCGCCGACCTGCCCTCCCCAGAGGAGGTCGGGCGGATCGCGGCGGAGCGCACGCTGGCCCGGGCCGGCGCCCGCAGACCCCCCACCGGCACCTTTCCGGTGCTGTTCGACGAGCGCATTGCCTCGTCGCTGGTCGGGCACCTGCTCAGTGCGATCAACGGCGCGGCCATCGTGCGCGGCGCCTCCTGGCTGCGCTACGCCGTGGGCGAGCAGGTGCTGCCCGACGGGATCTCGCTGACCGAACAGCCACGGCGCAAGCGCGGCCCGGCCTCGCGGCTTTTCGATGCCGAGGGCCTGCCCACCGACGAGCGCGAGATCGTGCGCGACGGGATCCTGCAGGGCTGGGTGCTCGACCTCGCCAGCGCCCGAAAGCTGGGGCTGGAGAGCACGGCCAACGCGGTGCGCGGCACCTCGGCCCCGCCCGCGCCGTCCGTCTCCAACATCGCGCTCACCCAGGGCAGCGCCAGCCGCGACGACCTGCTGTCCCAGATGGGGCGCGGGTTGCTGGTGACCTCGATGATCGGCTCCACGATCAACCCCACGACGGGCGACTATTCGCGCGGCGCCTCCGGCTTCTGGGTCGAGAATGGCGAGATCGCCTGGCCGGTCAACGAATGCACCATCGCCGGCAACCTGCGCGAGATGCTCAAGCGGATCGTGCCCGCCAACGACGCGCGCCCGCACCTGTCGCGGGTCGTGCCGTCGCTTCTGGTCGAGGGGCTGACGCTTGCCGGGGAGTGACCTCCGGCTGCTGCTCGACGCAGCGGTTGCGGCGGGAGAGATCGCCTGCCGCCATTTCCACACCGATCATGCAGTCTGGGAAAAGGACGCTGGCCAGGGCCCGGTGACCGAGGCCGACCTGGAGGTCGACCGGATGCTCCGGGCGCGGCTGACCGGGGCGCGACCCGACTATGGCTGGATGTCGGAGGAGAGCGAGGACGAGCCCGGCTCCCGCCTTGCTCGTCCTTGCACCTTCGTGGTCGATCCGATTGACGGCACCCGCGCCTTCACCGAGGGGCACCGCACCTGGGCGCATTCGCTGGCGGTGGTCGCCGCCGGGCAAGTGACGGCGGCGGTGGTCTACCTGCCGATGCTGCAGCGGCTCTTCACCGCCGAGCGCGGCGGCGGCGCGAGGCTCAACGACCGCCCGCTGCATGCCAGCCAGCGCGAGCGGCTGATGGGCGCGGACATCCTCGCCGCGCACCCGACGCTGGAAGCGGCCCACTGGCCCGGCGGGCTGCCGCCCGTCACCCGGCACTTCCGGTCCTCGCTTGCCTATCGGCTGAGCCTCGTCGGTCAGGGCCGGTTCGACGCAATGCTCACCCTGCGCGACAGCTGGGAATGGGACATCGCCGCCGGCAGCCTCATCGCCGAGGAGGCCGGCGCGCGGGTTTCCGACCGGACCGGCCGGCCACTGGTCTTCAACAGCCTTCGCAGGCAGGCCAGCGGCGTTGTGTGCGCAAGCCCCGGCGTGCATGGCGAGATGATCGAGCGGCTGAACGCCCGCGCCACCATCTGACCGCCCGCCGCGACGATACGCAGGCCCAGCTTGGCTTGACGGACGGGCGGTTCCGTCTAGGGTGCCGCGAAACATCATTCAGGCCCGGAGGATTCCATGGTTCAGCGCCTTCACCTCGTCTTTGGCGGCGAATTGGTCGACCCGTCCAAGACCGCTTTCAAGAACGTGGACGACATCCACATCGTCGGCATGTTCCCCAACTACGCCTCGGCGCATGACGCCTGGAAGGAACACGCGCAGAAGACGGTCGACAACGCCCACATGCGCTACTTCATCGCCCACATCCATCGCCTGCGGGACGAGGAAGCCGAAGCCTCCTCGACCGAAGAGCTGGGCTGAGCCGGCCCCCTTGGACGCGCTGACGATCCCCCGGCTGCGCGCCCGTCTGCACGGGCCGGCGCTGGCGCGCAGGCTCGCGATCGAAGCACAGCGCGGAGGCGAGGAAGGCCGCGCCGCCGCCGAGCGGCTGGGCCGGACCGAGCGCAGCCGTCCGCGCGGCACGCTCCTGTGGGTCCATGCGCCCGACGGGATCGACCCGGCCGCCCTGCTCTCCCTGCGCGACCGGCTCGACGATGACCTCGACGGACCGGCGATCCTGCTGACCGCGGAGAGCGCCCCCGCCCTGCCCGCAGGCACACCAGCGGACGCCATCCTGCACCAGCACCCGCCCATCGACACCCGCAGGCCGGTGGATCGGTTCCTCGACCACTGGATGCCCGACGCGGCGATCTGGATCGGCAGCGTCGACCAGCCGCTTCTGCTCGACGCCTGCGCCCGCCGGGCCATTCCGCTGTTCCTGCAGAACGCGGTTGCGCCGACACCCGAGGGAACCCGCGCGCGCAACCTGCAACGGCGCCTGCTCGGTCTGTTCGACCGGATCTTCGCGACCGATTCCGGACAGGCCGAAGCGATCCGCTCGCTCGGCGCGATTCCGGCGCGGATCGAGGTTACCGGGCCACTGACCCGGATCCATTCGCCGCCGCCCTGCGTCGAATATGAGCGCGAGGCGCTGGTCTCCGCGCTCCAGACACGCCCCGTATGGCTCGCCGCCTGCCCCGCCGCCCCGGAGATCGACGCGGTGCTCCGCGCCCATGCGCAGGCGCTGCGCAGCGCGCACCGGCTGCTGCTGATCCTCGTACCGGTCGCCGACCACCTCGGCCCAGAACTTGCCCGCAACCTGACGGGCCTGGGCTGGAACGTGGCCCGCCGGGACGCCGGCGAGGACCCGCAAGGCACCACGGATGTTTTCATCGTCGACCTCCGCGAGGAACTCGGGCTCTGTTACCGGCTTGCGCCGGTGACCTTCCTTGGCGGCACCCTGCTCGGCGCCGACGTGCCTGATGCGCTGGACCCGGCAACGCTCGGCTCCGCGATCATTGCCGGCCCGCAAGGCGGGAGCCAGGCTGAAACGCTGGCCCGGCTCGAGTCCGCCGGTGCCTGTTACCGCATCGCCAACCCCGATACCCTCGGTCAGGCGGTGGTGGAGCTACTCTCGCCCGAAACCGCCGCGTCGCTGGCGCTTGGCGCCTGGGACGTCGCCTCCGAAGGCGTGCAGGTCGTGGAACGCCTCGCAACGCAGTTGAGCTCGGCCATCCGGAACCGGGCCAGCTGATGCGCGCGCCCGGCTTCTGGCACAATCCGCCGAGCGCTCCGGGCTGGCAGGCGCGGCTCCTTGCTCCGCTGGGGGGGCTCTATGCGGCCGGCACCGCACGGCGGCTGTCGCGCTGCGAGGGCCACCGCGCGGGAATCCCTGTGATCTGCATCGGCAATCTCAACGCCGGCGGCACCGGCAAGACCCCGACCGTCATCGCGCTGGCCCAACGGCTGGGAAACGGCACCCATGTGGTCAGCCGTGGCCACGGCGGCAGCCTGGCCGGCCCGGTGCAGGTGGACCCGAACAATCACAGCGCCGACGAGGTGGGCGACGAGCCGCTGCTGATCGCGGCCTTTGCCCCGGTCTGGGTCGCCCGCGACCGCGCCGCCGGGGTGCGCGCGGCGGAGGATGCCGGTGCGCGGCGGATCCTGCTCGACGACGGGTTCCAGAACCCCGCGGTCGCCAAGGACGCCTCCATCATCGTCGTCGATGCGGCGCATGGGTTCGGCAACGGCCGCTGCATCCCGGCAGGGCCTCTGCGCGAACCGGTGGCGACCGGCCTGCCGCGCGGCGACCTGTTGCTCAGCATCGGCCCCGAGCCAATGCAGGTTCGGTTTCGCGATCTCTGGGGCAATGCGGTGGCCCGCGCCAGCCTGCCCCATGCAACGGGCGCTCTGAAACCGCTGGCCACCGGGATGGACTGGGACGGGCTGCGCGCGCTGGCCTTCGCCGGGATCGGCCACCCTGAGAAGTTCTTTGCCACATTGCGCGGGCTCGGCGCGGAGATCCTGCGCGCCGAGGCGCTGGAGGATCACCAGCCACTTACCCCGGCGCTGATCTCGAGGCTGGAGGCCGAGGCGAAGCTGCTCGGCGCACAGCTCGTCACAACGGAAAAGGACGCCGTGCGGATGCCGGCGTCCTTCAGGCGGAACGTGCTCACCGTTCCGGTTCGGCTGGAACTGGACGACTGGGCGCCGCTCGACGCCCTGACCGCCCGGCTCGGCTGAGGCTCAGCTCACTCCTCCAGCTTCTCGTCGAGGAGCTTCGAGAAATCCGCGTAGCTCATGTTCGAGTACTTCTCGCCGTTGATGATGAAGCTCGGGGTGGCGTTGATGTCGTGCTCCTTGGCGTTGGCTTCCCACCAGTCGACGAGCGACTGGGCCTTCTCGGCATCCTGCATGCAGGCGTTGACCTGATCGTCGGTCAGCCCGGCCCGGCGTCCGATCCGGCGCAGGTTGTCGGCAACCTCGGCGGGCTCGCCGTTGGTCCAGGCGGAGATGTCCTCGAAAACCAGGTTCTGCACGCCGAAGTAGCGCATCGGATCGCAGCGCGCGACCATGCTGGCCCAGAGGCCGTAGCGGTCGAAATAGACGTCCCGGTAGGTGAACTGGATCTTGCCGGTGTCGATGTAATCCTGCTTCAGTTGCGGAAAGACCGTCTGCTCGAAATTGGCGCAATGGCCGCAGGTGAAGGAGCCGTATTCGATCACCTTGACCGAAGCGTCCGGGTTGCCAATCGACATCTCGACGATCTCCGAGCCCGTTGCGGCATTCGCTGCCGGCACGAGGTCCGCCATGCTGACGGGCGTGCTGGCCTGCTGGCTCATCCAGTATCCGGCGCCGGTCGCGGCGACGGCGGCTACGGCCGCCATGGAGAGGTAACGTTTCATTCGGGTGTCTCCGATTGTCTCTTTTTTCTGTTGATAACCTGCGCTCCGAGGGACGCCAGCGCCTTGCGGAGCGTGTCGTCGGCCACCCCGTCCGCCAGTTCGGCCGCGCGTTGACGGCATCCCTCGTCCGGCACGATCGGCGCAGCCTTCCGGGCCGTTTCGAACTGCACCTGGCCTTCGGCAAAGCCAGTGGGCGCAGTCTGCGTGATGCGGATGCGCGAGATCGCGGCATAGCCGTAGACGGCGTTGACCTTCTCGCGCAGGCGCGGTTCCTGCATCTGGAGCATCGGCGCATGCGCGCCTGTCGTCAGCACCGTCAGGGTCGCCCCAAAGCCGCCCTTGCCGTAGCCGACTGAAACCGGCCGTGCCACCGCGGCAATCTCCTCCCCGACGATCTCCGCCCAATGGGTCAGCAGCCGCGATTCCGAGAAACCCCGCTTCTCGGTCGCCTGTCGAATGCGGGTGCCGAGCAGGCTCGAGGTCCGCTCGAAGCCGCGCATCCGTCGGCTGGGTTTGGTCGGATCGGTCGTGCGCGGGGTCATGGCCTGACTTCTGCTCTGGTTGCACCTATCTTACCCACTGGCCCGGCAGGGGCCAGAGGCGCAGTGGACGGGGGCATAAAGATTGCGTGACGAGATCGCGAGCAAGGCCGGCACGGCATTGCTGGACTGGTACGACGTACATGCGCGGGACCTGCCATGGCGGGTCTCGCCCTTGGCGCGCCGCGACGGCGCCGTGACGGATCCCTACCGGGTCTGGCTGTCGGAGGTGATGCTGCAACAGACGACCGTGGCCGCCGTCCGGGAGAAATACCTGCGGTTCCTCGTGCTCTGGCCGACAGTGGAAGCGCTGGCGGCGGCCGAGGACAGCGACGTGATGGCCGAGTGGGCGGGGCTTGGGTACTACGCCCGCGCCCGCAACCTGCTGAAATGCGCCCGCGCTGTGGCCAACGATCACGGCGGGCAATTCCCCGACCAGGCCGACGCCTTGCGCGATCTGCCCGGCATCGGCCCCTATACCGCCGCCGCCATCGCCGCGATCGCCTTCGACCGCCCGGAAACGGTCGTGGACGGCAATGTCGAACGGGTGGTGGCGCGGTTCTTCGACGTGGACACGCCGTTGCCCGCGGCCAAGCCGGAACTCACGCGACTCGCCGGCCGGCTGACGCCCGCAAGGCGCCCGGGCGATCATGCGCAGGCGATGATGGACCTCGGCGCCACGATCTGCACCCCGACGTCGCCGGCCTGCGGGATCTGCCCGCTGATTGCGGGCTGCGCCGGACGCGCCACCGGACGCGCCGCGGAGCTTCCCCGCAAGACCCCGAAGAAACCCAAGCCCATCCGCCAGGGCATCGCCTATGTCGTGCGCCGGTCAGACGGGGCGCTCTTGCTGGAGACCCGGCCCGACCGCGGGCTGCTGGGGGGCATGCTTGGCTGGCCCGGCACCGAGTGGAACGACGCGCCGAGCCCGGCGCCGCCGCTCGAAGCCGACTGGCGCCCGCTTGGGGGCGAGGTCCGACACACCTTCACCCATTTCCACCTGCGGCTTGCGGTGCTGCTGGCCGAGGTGCCCGCCGACGCCCTCCCCGACCGCGGCAGCTTCGTCGACCGGCACGAGTTCCGCCCATCCTCCCTGCCGACGGTGATGCGCAAGGTCTGGGACCTTGCGTCAGGGCAAACCGGTCGCATTTGAAACGGGCCGCGGCCAGGCTTAGGCTGCGGCGCGACGGGGCACAGGCCCCAGCGGAGGTTGGAGATGATACCCGCTCAACAGGTTGCGCAGTTCCGGAGGGCGGCGCCGTTCTGGCTGTCGCTGCTGATCGTGCCGCTGGCCATTCTTTCGGCGACGCGCGGCGGGATCTGGGTGGCCTCGCTGCCGCTCTATGCCTGGGGCCTCTTCTCGTTCCTCGACCTGCTGACCGGACTCTACGAGGAGAATGCCGACCCGGAGACGGGCGACCGCGACCTCTTCTGGTATCGGTTGATCACCCTGATCTGGGCTCCGATTCAGGTCTGCCTGCTGTTCGGCCTGCTGGCCTATGTGCCTGACGCCGAACATCTCAATCTCACCGAGAAGATCACCGTGTTCTTCGGCATGGGGCTTGTCGCCGGCACCACAGGCATCGTCTATGCCCACGAACTCATGCACCAATCCAACCGCCTTGAACGCTGGCTGGGCGACATCCTGATGGCCTCGGCGCTCTACAGCCACTTCCGGACCGAGCACCTGCTGGTGCACCATCGCTATGTCGGCACTCCGCGCGACGCGGTCACCGCGCGATACAACGAAGGCTTCCACCGGTATTTCGCCCGAGTGCTGCGCGATTGCCCACGCTCTGCCTTCGAAGCCGAGGCGGCGCTGCTTGCCCGCAAGGGGCGGCCCCGGCACGACCTGTCGAACCCCTTCTGGCGCTATGCCCTGCTACAGGCCGGATTCCTCGGCGCGGCGCTGCTGATCGGCGGATGGGCGGGGCTCGGGTTCTTTCTCTGGCAGGCCTTCGTCGCGATCTGGCAGCTCGAGCTGGTCAACTACGTCGAGCATTACGGGCTGACCCGAAAGCACCTGGGCGACGGTCGCTACGAGCACGTCCAGCCGCGCCACAGCTGGAACGCCGCGCACCGGGCGACCAACTGGCTGATGATCAACCTGCAGCGGCACTCCGACCACCATTACAAGCCCGCGCGCCGGTTCCCCTTACTCCAAAGCTACAGTACCGACGAGGCGCCGCAGCTGCCATTTGGCTATCCGGTCATGGGGTTCGTCGCGATGGTGCCGCCGCTCTGGCGGCGCCGGATGAACCCGCGCGTGCGGGCGTGGCGCCGCCAGTTCTATCCCGAGATCGAGGACTGGACGCCCTACAAGCTCGGCACCACGCCAATGCCGCGTTAGCCGCGCTCGTCTTCCATCATGTGGGCGCGGTATTCGCCCTGACGTTCCAGCATCCAGCCCGGGTACTCCTCAGGAAGCCGGGTCACCGCGTCGAGCGCCGCCAGGTCCTCGGCGGAGAGCGAGACGTCGGCGGCGCCGATGTTGTCGGTCAGCTGGTCGACCCGCTTCGCGCCGAGGATCACGCTGGTCACCACCTTCTGGTGCAGCAGCCAGGCGAGCGCGACCTGCGGCACCGTGCAGCCCTTGGCGGAGGCAATCTCGCGCATCACCTCGATGGCGTCATAGGCGCGTTCCTTGTCGATCGGCGGGAAGTCGAAATTGACCCGCCGGCCCTCAGCCGTCTTGCCATCGCGGTCGAACTTGCCGGAGAGGAAACCGCCCGCGAGCGGGCTCCAGACCATCAGACCGATGCCTTCGGACAGAAGCGCCGGCGCCACCTCCCGCTCCAGATCGCGGCCGGCAAGGGTGTAGTAGGCTTGCAGCGACACGATCGGCGCGAGTTGCCGGGCCTCGGCGATGCCCACGGCCTTGACGATCTGCCAGGCGGCCCAGTTCGACAGGCCGAGATAGCGGACATGCCCATGCCGGACCAGCGTGTCGAGCGCCTCCAGCGTCTCGACAATCGGGGTCGCCGGGTCGAAGCCGTGGATCTGGTAGAGATCGATATGGTCGATCTGCATCCGCTTCAGGCTGGCCTTGGCCTGATCCATGATATGCCCGCGCGACGAGCCCCGCGCGTTCGGCCCCTCGCCCATCGGCCCGTGCACCTTGGTGGCGATCACCACGTCCTCGCGGGCGACCCCGAGGTTGCGGAGCGACTGGCCGAGGATCTCCTCGCTTCTGCCGGTGGCATAGATGTTGGCGGTGTCGATGAAGTTGATGCCGGCGTCGAGCGCGGTGCGAACGAGGCTGTCGGCATCCTCCTGCTGGAGTTGGCCGATCTGGCCCCACATGTCATCCGACCCGCCGAAGGTCATGGTTCCGAGGCAAAGCTCGGAGACGAAAAGGCCGCTGTGGCCGAGGCGACGGTAGCGCATGATAACATCCTCTCAAGAAATTGCCGGGCCCGGGGCGGCCGCGGCATGACCCCTATCTGGGTCACGAGGCCCCTCGCCCGCCACGCCGATCCTCGCGAAATCCTGCACGATCCTCTCAATCGGCGAACATCGCCCTGTCATGAGGCGCGCAATCGGGTAGCCTGACACCATGGAAAACGCACGCCTCGACACCCTGAAATCGCGCGCCCTCGGGCTCTGGCAAGCCCACGGCCGCGAAACCCCGCTACCCGGTCTGTTGCTCGCGGTAACCGAAGCGCCGATGGGGCCGATCCACGGAGTCTACCGCCCCTCGCTCTGCATCGTGCTGCAGGGAGCCAAGGTCAGCCAGCTCGGAGATCGCAGCTTCCGCTACGACGAGGGGAAATGCCTGATCACGTCGCTGGAGGTGCCGATCCGGGCCGAGATCGTCGATGCCTCGCCCGAGAAACCCTATATCGCCGCCGTGCTCGACATCGACCCGGGCTGCGTCGCCGAACTGCTGCTGGAACAGGCCCGCGCCGAGCCCGCCGCCGCCCCCGAGCCTACGGCGCTCAACGTGCAGCCCCTTGCGGAAGAGCTGATCGACCCGATGGAACGGCTGATGGCGCTGGCCGAGCGGCCGCAGGACATCCCGGTGCTGGCGCCGATGATCCGGCGCGAGATCGTCTGGCACCTGCTGAACGGACCGCACGGGTCGATGCTGCGTCAGATCGGGCTGGCAGACAGCCGAACGGCGCGGATCGGACGGGCCATCGCCTGGGTGCGGGAGAATTTCACCGAAACGCTCAACGTGCCGGACCTCGCGGGGCTGGCCGGCATGAGTGCGGCGACCTTCCACCGCCATTTCAAGGCTGCCACGCAGATGACACCGGTGCAATTCCAGAAGAAGCTGCGCCTGCAGGAAGCCCGCCGGCTGCTCCTGGCGGAGGGGGCCGACGTCTCGCAGATCGGCTTTGCCATCGGCTACGAAAGCCCCTCGCAGTTCAGCCGCGAGTACCGCCGCATGTTCGGCGCTCCGCCCGGCCGCGACGGCGCCGAGATCCGCCGCAGCGTCGTCCCCGGCATTCCCGCCTGATCCGACCCGCCGAAACCAAAAATGCCCCGCCTTGAGACAAGGCGGGGCCAGTAGGTGCCGTTCGTGTCAGGCCACAGGCACCGGCGGTAACTTCGGAATGTCAGGATTTCAGGAGGGGCGGACCTGCATTTCGGCGCGGATCTGCTGGCGCAGCACGTCGATCGGCACAGGCTTGCCGTCGCGCTTGAAGTGCCAATAGGTCCAGCCGTTGCAGGAGGGGGCGCCCTCGAGCGCGGCGCCGACCTGGTGGATCGATCCCCGCGTGTCATTGGCGATCAGCGTGCCGTCGGCACGGATCTTGGCCGCCTTGCCGTTCGGCGAGGTCAGGACTTCGCCCGGGCGCAGCATGCCGCGTTCGACCAACTGGCCGAAGGGCACGCGCGGCTCGGCGCGCTTGGAAGTCGTCACCTGCAGCGCCTCGCGCTCCAGCCGTCGGACATTGGCAATCCGCGCCTCAGCAACCTTCCGGTAACCGGCCTCGCGCTCGATGCCGATGAAGTCGCGGCCGAGCATCTTGGCCACCGCGCCGGTGGTGCCGGTGCCGAAGAACGGGTCGAGCACGACGTCGCCGGGGTTGGTGGTGCCCACGAGCACCCGGTGCAACAGGCTTTCGGGCTTCTGGGTCGGGTGGGCCTTGTCGCCCTTGGCGTCCTTGAGCCGCTCGTGGCCGTTGCAGATCGGCAGGACCCAGTCGGAGCGCATCTGCACGCCCTCGTTGAGCGACTTCAGCGCTTCGTAGTTGAAGGTGTATTTGCCGTTCTCGGACTTGCTGGCCCAGATCATCGTCTCGTGGGCGTTGGTCAGCCGCTTGCCGCGGAAGTTCGGCATCGGGTTGGATTTGCGCCAGACCACGTCGTTGAGAATCCAGAAACCCGCATCCTGCATCCGCGAGCCGACGCGGAAGATGTTGTGGTAGGAGCCGATCACCCAGATCGCCCCGTCAGGCTTGAGCAGGCGCCGCGCCTCGGCGAGCCACTTCTCGGTGAAGCTGTCGTAGGAAGCGAAGGAGGAAAAGCTGTCCCAAGCATCGTCCACGGCGTCGACCATGGAATTGTCCGGGCGATGCAGCGTGCCCTTGAGCTGCAGGTTGTAGGGCGGGTCGGCAAAGATGAGATCGATGGAGCCCTCGGGGAGCTTTTTCATCTCCCCGATGCAGTCACCGGCAAGGATCGTGTTCAGCGGCAGCGTCGGAGCCGCTGCTTTCGTCGTCGTTTTCATCATGTCTGCCTCTGTCCCGCGCCCTGTTTTTGGTGGGCGTCGTGTTGAAGACAGAATGATTCATCGGCGAATCGCCGTCAAATTCTTTATTGAATCAAGGGCTTGGCGATTTCCCTTGATACAAGATATTGCGGACGGGCGCGAAGGAACGTCTATGATGTGGGGTCACACCAAGATTTTGAAGCGCCCGTTTGTGCTCCGGAGTCGGGTATCCGGCGTTGTGTTCCCAGCCGTAGCCGGGGTGTTGTTGCGCCAAATCCACCATGATGCGATCGCGCGCCACCTTGGCCACAATCGAGGCCGCGGCGATTGACAGACAGCGCGCATCGCCCTTGACCAGCGTCTGCCCGGCGCAGGGCAGCGCGGCCGGCAGACGGTTGCCGTCGACGAGCGCAAGGTCGGGAACGGGGCTGAGCTGCTCCACGGCCCGCACCATCGCGAGCTGCGCCGCGCCGAGGATGTTCAGCCGCTCGATCTCCTCCACGTCCACATGGACGATCGCCACCTGCGCCGTCGCCAGGATCGCCTCGGCCAGCACCTCTCGGCGGCGGGCGGAGAGCATCTTGCTGTCGTTCAGGCCCGCGGGGATCGCGGCCCTGTCCAGCACCACGGCGGCGGCGGTCACCGGGCCGGCCAGCGGGCCGCGCCCGACCTCGTCGACGCCCGCAACGCAGCGCGCGCCGCCCTCCCAGGCGGCAATCTCGAATGACAGGTCCGGTGTCGACATCGCCCCACCCTCGCCACCACGCCGCCGGGCGCAAGACGAAAAATGGCGGGAGGCGCGTGCCCCCCGCCAGTCTGGCGCGGCTTGCAGGTTGTCGCCCGCGCCCTGCTCCCGGGAACCGGCCTTGTACCGGCCGGCGCCCTGGCCTCAACGAATGCGGTAGCCGTTGCTCTCCAGGCAGCCGCGGTTCCAGACCCGGCGGTTCTGGACGTCGCCCGGCATGTCGAGAATGCGCTCGCACTGGTTCGGCAGGCTCGTGGTGCGGACGCCTTCGCTCTCAAGGCAGTTGCGGGTCAGGAACACCCGGTTGTCGCCGTCGACGCGGAACGTGCGCTGGCAGGCGCCAGGGATGACGCGCTGCACCTCTTCAACGCGGCCGGGCTTGCGCACGGGTTCGCGGGTCACGACACGGCGGTTCGGCTCCTGGACGATCACGCGACGCGGCTGCGGCTGGACCACGACATTGCGCGTGGGCGCCGGGCGTTCGATCACCTTGGTGACGTCGCGGTGGATATGAACCTCCTTTTTGTCGTCGTCGTCATCGCGGGCCTCGTCCACGGCCTTGGCGATCAGCGCGACGGTGCCGATTCCGAGCAGGATCTTGAGCAGGTTGTTCTGGTCGATCCCCTGCGCGGCGGCCGGCGTGGGCGCAATGACACCCAGCGCGAGGGTTGCGGAAAGGGCGGTTGCGGCAATGCTCTTGAACATGGTGTGCTCCTGATCTGTTCGGGCGGTGCGAAGCCTGCGGACAGGTCCACGGGCGGTGTGACCCGACCATCCGGCCAAACCGCGAAATCGGGCAATATCGGCCGGGCGTTATCGGATAACGCCCCCGTCAGGGGCCTTGCGTTATTGAATATCCGCGCGATCCGACCCAGTGTCGGCGCATGAGACACGCACCCTTCCTTTCCGCCCTCGCGGCGGTGCTGACGCTGGCGGCCGGGCCCGCCGCGGCCGGCTGCTACGCCGACTACAAGGCCAAGCGGGACGACCCGCTTCGGCTGCATTACGGCACCATCGAGCTCAACGGGGACGCCTGCACCAAGGCGGCCGCGGAACGCCAGATCACCCGACGTATCGCATTGGACGGCTGGACATTGCTGACCGTTCTCGGTGTCTTCGACGAAAGCGGGCTGGACGAGAGGAAAGAGAGTGCCGGAAAGTTCCATCTCCGTTACTGAGACGCTGCGCACCGGCAACCGTGTTGTCACCTATGGCGTAGCGGCCATTGTCGGCATCCTCGTCCTGGCGGCGGGCCTGCTGTTTCTCAACCTGCCGGATGCGGATGCCTTCAACGCCCGCGTCGAACGGATCTTCGTAGAGAACAACGACCTGACCTCGCAGGCCGAGATCAAGCTGCTGGAGATCCTCGCCGAGAGCGGGACCTCGTTTGCCGACGTGCTGCAAAGCTACCGCCAGATCATCTTCGTGCTGCTGGTTTTTGCCGCCGCGCTGCTGGTGGCGGCGCTGGTACTGCTGCTGATGATCGTCGTGCTCAACCGCCGCATGGGCGAGATCGAGCGGCAGGGCATCCAGGTGACGGACCTGATCATCAGCCGTGAAGAGCGGATCGTTCTGCTGAACAACATGGAGTTCAAGCTGACCGAGGCCGCGATCGAGACACTCGCGGTGTTGGCCGAGGCGCGGATGGACGAGGAAGTTCTGACAGGCGCGCAACTCGAGGCCATGATCCAGGGCCGCCGGCCCGAGGATTGCGAGGAGGCGGCTGGCGCGACCCGGATCAAGCGCCTCCGGGATTCGCTCGGCAACCAGATGGTGAGCGAGCTTCTGGTCCGCAACATCGCTCGCAAGGGCTATGTGCTGGCGATCAACAAGGACGTGATCCGGATGGTCTGACCCCGGCCGGGCCGAGCTCTCTGGCCCGCTTCACCCCGCTCATGTACCCTCGACCGCGACGCAAGCGCAGGAGGTTCGGCCGTGGCGGTGATCGATTTCTGGTACTCGATTGGCAGCACTTACAGCTACCTGACCGTCATGCGACTGCCCGAGGTCGCCAAGGCGTGCGGTGTCGCGTTCCGCTGGCGCCCGTTCAACGTCCGACACGTTATGGTCGAGCAGGGCAACATCCCGTTCAAGGGCAAGCCGGTCAAAAGCGCCTATATGTGGCGCGACATCGAACGCCGCGCGGCGCGATATGGCCTCACGCCGCGCTTCCCGGTGCCCTACCCGCTCGAGGGGCTGGTGCTCGCCAACCAGGTCGCCATCCTCGGTGCCGAGGACGGCTGGGTGCTGGAATACACTCGCGCTACCTATCGGCGCTGGTTCGAGGCCGGGGAAGCGGCGGGCGAGGAGCCGAATCTGAGCGCCAGCCTCACCGAGATCGGCCGCGATCCGGAGCAGGTGCTGGCAGATGCGCAGTCGGAGCGGATCGTCCGCGAGCTTCAGGCGGCGACGGAAGAGGCGATGGATCTGGGCATCTTCGGCTCGCCCAGCTTCGTCGTGAATGGAGAGGTCTTCTGGGGCGATGACCGGCTCGACGACGCGCTGGAATGGGCGCTCAAGCTCTGACTGCCTGGCCTACCTTCACCTCCGTCCCCCAGTCCCGGCACAATTGGTCGAGCGCGGGCGACAGCGGCACGTCGGTAAAGAAGATGTCGATCTCGCTCAGCGACGCAATGCGGGCCGGTGCGGTCCGGTGAAACTTGGAATGGTCTGCCACGAGAAAACGCTCCCTGGCCTGGGCGAGGATCTTGCGGGAGACGTTCACCTCCTCGATGTCGTAGTCCAGCAGGTCGCCGTCCTGATCGAGCGCAGAGCACCCGATCACCGCGACATCGACCTTGAAATGCTCGATCGCCCGCGTCGTCAGCGCCCCGGTCAGACCGCCATCCGCCCGCCGCAACATGCCCCCGGCGACCATGATATCCGCGTCCGGATTGGCGACGAGGATGTTGGCGACGTTGATGTTGTTGGTGATCACCATCAGGTTGCGGTGCTGCAGCAGCGCCCGGGCCACTGCCTCTGTGCTGGTGCCGATGTTCAGGAAGACCGAGCAATCATGCGGGATCGCAGCGGCGCAGGCGGCCGCGATCGCGGCCTTGGCCTCGGTGTTCAGCCCGCGTCGGTCCTCGTAGCCGATGTTGCTGACGCCCGACGGGAGCATCGCACCGCCGTGCACGCGATCCAGAAGCCCGGCCTCGGCGAGCTCGGTCAGGTCGCGGCGTATGGTCTGAAGCGTCACGCCGAAACGCTCTGCCAGCTCCTCCACCGTCACCTTTCCGTGACGGCGGGCGAGGTCGAGGATGTCGGTCTGTCGAAAACTCTGCGCCATGCGCGAAATATGTTCGAAATTGTGCGCAGACGGAAGCCCCTTGTGATTTCCACCCCAATCCGATCCGCATCTGACGAAAACAGCGCAAAACCGAACGCAAACGAACATATTCGTTTGACCGACTCAGGCGCTTCGTGGTTTTAGTCCTGATGACGGACTGAACTTCGGACCGGAGCGGGACATGACCCAGAACGACGCGGCCAACGGCACTTTCGACCTCTTCATCATCGGCGGCGGGATCAACGGCTGCGGCATCGCGCGCGACGCCGCCGGGCGCGGGCTCCGGGTCGGGCTGGCGGAGATGGACGACCTCGCCTCCGCCACCTCCTCGGCCTCCACCAAGCTGTTCCACGGCGGACTGCGGTATCTCGAGTATTTCGAGGTGCGGCTGGTGCGCGAGGCGCTGGTCGAACGGGAAGTCCTGCTCCGGGCGATGCCGCATATCAGTTGGCCGATGCGCTTCGTGCTGCCCTATCACGAGGACATGCGGTTCGACGGGGATTCCCCCGCCTCCCGCCTGCTCGGCTGGACCATGCCCTGGACGCGCGGCCAGCGTCCGTCCTGGATGATCCGTTCCGGGCTCTTCATGTACGACCACCTCGGCGGGCGAAAGATCCTGCCGGGCACCACCGCCGTCGATCTCACGACGGATCCGGTCGGCGCGCCGCTGAACGAGAAATTCCGCAAGGCCTACGAATACAGCGACTGCTGGGTCGAGGATTCGCGGCTCGTGGTGCTCAACGCGCGCGATGCCGAGGCGCGGGGCGCGCAGATCATGACCCGCACAAAGGTCACCGGCGCGCGCCGCGAACGTGATTCCTGGGCGATCACCCTTACCGACACCGAGACCGGCGCCACGCGCGAGGTCCATGCAGCCATGCTGGTCAATGCCGGCGGCCCCTGGGTGAAGCAGGTGATCGAGGGCGTGCTCGACATCGACACCCGCGAGAACGTCCGCCTCGTGCGCGGTAGCCATATCGTGACCCGCAAACTCTTCGATCACGACAAGTGCTACTTCTTCCAGGGCAGCGACGGGCGGATCGTCTTCGCCATTCCCTACGAAACGGATTTCACCCTGATCGGCACGACCGACAAGGAACATGCCGACCCGGAGTCCAAACCGGTCTGCACCGACGAGGAGCGAGATTACCTGATCGCGCTGGCCTCGAGCTATTTCAAGGAGCCGATCAAGCAGGAGGACGTCGTCTGGAGTTATTCCGGCGTCCGGCCGCTCTACGACGACGGCGCAAAATCGGCCACGGCCGCGACCCGCGACTACGTGCTGCGCGTCAACACCGACGGCGGTGCGCCGCTGCTCAACGTCTTCGGCGGCAAGATCACGACCTATCGCAAGCTCGCCGAAGCCGCGATGGAGAAGATCGCCGCCCATGTGCCCGGCGGCACCGGCAAGTGGACGGCCAATGCCCCGCTGCCCGGTGGCGATTTCCCCGTCGACGGGGTCGAAGCACTGATCGCCGACCTGAGCGCGGCCTTCCCTTTTCTCGACGCGACCACGGCGAGACGACTGGTGCGCGCCTATGGCACCGAGTCGCGGCAGATCCTTGGCGAGGCGGCGACCGTGGAAGATCTGGGCACCGATTTCGGCCACGGGCTGAGCGAGCGCGAGGTCGCCTGGCTGATGGACAAGGAATTCGCTCGAACCGCGGACGACGTTCTGTGGCGGAGGAGCAAGCTGGGGCTGCGCTTCTCGGACGACGAGGCGGCGGCGCTGGCGCGCTGGATGAGCGCGCGGCGGGAGACCGCTGCGGCAGACTGACGAAATCGGCTGGGGCAGGTTTCCGGTTTCGCCGGAACGTGCCAGTCTGCGGACCATTCAGGAGGAGGTCGGCGCCTGACGGGCGTCGGCGAAGGACAGACAGGGCAGGACCATGACCCACATTCTCGCCATCGACCAGGGCACGACCTCGAGCCGCGCCATCTTGTTCGACCGCGACATGAAGATCGTCGCCGTCGCGCAGGAGGAATTCACGCAGCATTTCCCGGCCTCGGGCTGGGTCGAGCACGCGCCGGCCGACATCTGGGACACCGTGCTGCGCACCTGCCGCGCTGCGATCGACAAGGCCGGAATCGGCGCCACGGACATCATGGCGATCGGCATCACCAACCAGCGGGAGACGACCCTGGTTTGGGACAGGGAGACCGGCGAGCCGATCCACAATGCCATTGTCTGGCAGGACCGTCGCACCGCACAGATCTGCGAGACGCTGCGCGCCGAAGGCCACGAGGCGATGGTGACGGAAAAGACCGGCCTGTTGCTGGACCCGTATTTCTCGGGCACCAAGCTGAAATGGCTGCTGGACACCGTGCCGGGCGCCCGCGACCGGGCGGCGGCAGGCGATCTGCTCTTCGGCACCGTCGACAGCTTCCTGATCTGGAAGCTGACCGGCGGCGCGGTCCATGCGACCGACGCCACCAACGCCGCGCGCACGCTGCTCTACGACATCCACAAGGGCGGCTGGAGCCGGTCGATCTGCGAGATGCTCGAGATTCCCTCCCGGATGCTCCCCGAGGTGCGCGACTGCGCCGGCGATTTCGGCGAGACGCTGCCCGAGATCTTCGGCGAGCCGATCCCGATCCTTGGCGTCGCGGGCGACCAGCAGGCCGCCACCATTGGCCAGGCCTGTTTCGAACCCGGCATGCTGAAGTCGACCTACGGAACCGGCTGCTTCGCCCTGCTCAACACCGGCGACACGCCCGTCACCTCGCGCAACCGCCTTCTGACTACCATCGCCTACCAGTTCAACGGCACGCCGACCTATGCGCTCGAAGGCTCGATCTTCATCGCGGGCGCGGTGGTGCAATGGCTGCGCGACGGGCTCAAGATCATCAAGACGGCGGCGGAATCGCAGGACCTGGCCCTCGCCGCCGACGATTCGCAACAGGTCATCCTGGTGCCCGCCTTCACCGGGCTCGGCGCGCCCTACTGGGATTCCGACTGCCGCGGCGCGATCTTCGGATTGACCCGAAACACCGGCCCTGCCGAACTGGCGCGAGCGGCGCTCGAAAGCGTCGGCTTCCAGACCCGCGACCTTCTGGAGGCGATGCAGGCCGACTGGCCCGCCGAGGACGCCCGCGCGGTGCTGCGGGTCGATGGCGGCATGACGGCAAGCGACTGGGGGATGCAGTTCCTCTCCGACATCATCGGCGCGCCGGTCGACCGGCCAGAGATCCTCGAGACCACCGCACTCGGCGCGGCCTGGCTGGCGGGAATGGAGGCCGGGCTCTATCCGGACCAGGAGGAATTCGCCAAAAGCTGGTCCTGCGATCGCCGTTTCGAACCGGACATGGCGGAGGACCGGCGCGAGGCGCGCTACGCCGCATGGAAACGGGCGGTTCAGGCGACGATGTCCGCCCGCTAGGTGGAATGCGGCAGCGCCGGCATCACCCCGGCGCGCCCTGGCGAGCCGCGATGCGATCCGCGCGGCCCGCGAGCATCTCGGCAATCCCGGCCTCGAAGGGCATCTCGACCCGGAACCCGATCGCTTTTTCCGCGCGCGTCGGATCGCCGGTGGAATGCCGGATATCGCCGGGCCGGGCCGGACCGAAGGAGATCGGCGCTCGGGAATTCGCCAGGCGATTCACAAGCCTCGCCAGCTCGAGGATTGAAATCCCCTTCCCGGAGCAGATGTTGATCGCGGCAAAATGGCCGGGCTCGGCCCTACAGGCCATCTCCATGGAGCCCCGGAGCGCGCGCGCCACATCGCTGACATGCACGAAATCCCGCGTCTGGCCGCCATCTCCGTTGACGCTCAGCGACAGACCGCTGCTCGCGCTCTCGACGAAGCGGGTCAGCACGCCGGTATAGGGTGAACGCGGCGCCTGGCCGGGGCCGAAGATGTTGAACGGACGCAACGCGATGCAGCGCGCACCGCGCTCCATCGCCGCCACTTGCAGATGCTGTTCGCTGCCCAGCTTGTCGGTGGCGTATGAGGACATCGGGGCAAGCGTCGCAGTCTCGTCGATCGGCAGCGCGGCCTGCTCGCCATAGACCGCCGCCGATGAGGTGAAGACGAAAGGCAGGTCTCCCGCCGCGTCCAGCAGCGCCGCCGTGCCGTGAAGATTGGTCCGGCGCGTCGCCTCGGGATTGCGCGCGCACAGCTCGACGGAGGCGACGGCGGCAAGGTGAAACACGCCGGTCGCGCCCTCGAGCGCCCGGTCGACGGCGACCCGGTCGCAGATATCGCCGCGGATCAGCCTCACGTCCGATGGCAACCGTGTGGGATCGCCCGAAGAGAGATCGTCGAGCACGACCACCTCCGCGCCCGCCTCCCTCAGGAGTCGGCACAGGGCCGCACCGATAAAGCCGCAGCCCCCGGTGACCAGGAAACGTTCGGCCTTCGGTAGGCGCTCAGACTTCGTCTTCTTCATCTTCGGTGCTGTTCATGTTGTATTGGTGGTGCGCGATCGCGTCCTCGACCTTGTCGTAGTATACCAGCTTGCCATTCTCCAGCACCGCACCCGAAGTGCAGATGTCACGCAGCGTCTTTATGCCGTGACTGACGACAATCGCGCTGCTGCGGCCGAGCCTGTCGAGAAAGTACTGCTTGCTCTTGGCGCGGAAGGCCGCATCCCCCACGGCGGTGCTCTCGTCGACAAGATATGTGTCGAAATCCACGCCCATCGAGAGCCCGAACGCCAGGCGGGACTTCATCCCGGAAGAATATGTGCGCACGGGCATGTGGAAATGATCGCCCAGTTCCGCGAACTGGGCGACGAATTCCAGCAGAGCGTCGGTCTCGACCCCATAGACGCGCGCGATGAACCGGATGTTCTGCGCCCCGGTCAGCTCCGAATGGAAACTGCCCGAAAAGCCGACCGGCCAGGAGATGGTTCCGTCGGAGCTGACCATGCCGCTGTCGGCGTTCATCGTGCCGGCGATGATCTTCATCAGGCTCGACTTGCCGGCGCCGTTACGCCCGAGCAGGGCTACGCTTTCGCCGGTCGGGAAGACGGCGTTCACGTTGTCGAGGATCACCTTGCGGCGCCCGGCCGTGTAGAAGGACTTGGTCAGGTTCGTCAGTCGGATCAAAGCACGCGTCCTAGCGGCGGTCCCGGATGCTATAGTAGATCAGCGCCCCGACCGACCATGCAGCCAGCGCGAACAGACCAAACACCCCCAGCAGCATCGAGCGTTGCGGATATTCCGAGCTTTGCGCCAATGTGGGCTGCGTGTAGGCGGCGAGATACCGCGTCTGGCGCTGTGCCTCGGCCTGCGCCGCATCGAGGTTGGCCCGGGCCGCGAGATAGGATTGCTCGGCGAATTCCCGATCCACAATCAGCGATTCGTATTCGCCCACCAGCGAGGAAAACGCCTGAGTGCCGGCGCTGGTCCCGCCGATGCCGATCTTGCTGCGCTCGTCGGCGATGCGGTTCTCGATCACGGTGATCCGCTGCTCCGCCTGACGGATACGCGGATCGCCTTCGCGGGTGTTGTCGAGCAGCAGATCCAGTTCGATCAGGGCTTCTGCCAGCTGGCTTTGCAGAGTTGTCAGCAGCCCCATCTGCCCCTGAACGTCGATCGCCGGATCGACGATCTGGGTGCGGGCTCGGAATTCGGTGAGCTCAGAGCGCGCTTCGCGCAGCCGCTGTTCGGCCAACGCCAGCTCGTCCCGCGCATAGCGCGTCGCATCGTCGCGCGCCACGGCTGTCAGTTTGTTGATCGTGTTCGAACTTTCCTCGAAGATCGCCCGCGATATCGTCTGGGCATCCTCCGGCGTGAAGGCCAGAACACGGGTCTCGATCAGACCCGAGGCACCGTCGTAATAGATCGTGACCATGCGCCGCCAGTAGCTGACAAGCTTCTCGATCGGTGCGTCCGGGTCGATGGTGAAGAACCAGTCATTCTCGGGCTTGGAGTAGAGGCTCCTCAGATCGAGACGCTCATCGATCATCTCCACGAGCGCCTGGCTCTGGATGAATTCGTAGAGGATGTCGGTGTCGGACGTGTCTGCGCCGACGAACCCGGCGATCCCGCCGATGACCTCGGCCGCATTCGCCGCCTCTTCCTTACGCACGGAAAAGCCCATGCTCGATGCATATTGGTCGGCGGCGCGCTCATACAAATACCACCCAGCGACGGCCACCGGCGCGATGACGAAGAGCACGAAACTCAGCATAATCCCGACATGGCGCTTCTGGCGTCGCGCGGCGGGTGCGGGCGGCATCACCGGAATGGGCGGCGCACCGGGGCGCGGCGGCGACACGGTCAGCGGGTCGACCTTGGCGCGCTTGCGGCGACGGCGGCGCGCGGCGCGTCCCCCGTCGCCGGAATTGCCATTGTCCGAATCGTTCGACGCCTCCGCGGGTGCAGCCGGCGCTCCGGCCTTGCCGGCGGACGTATCCGCAACGGGCGTAGAAACCGCCTTGGCGTCCGTAGCGGAACGGGCGGAGACGAACACCGCTCCGGCGGCGGACGGTGCACCGGGATCTGCCGCAACTGCCGTTTGATCGGCCTTCGCGCCCCTGCCCTTGCGCGGCCGGACGACGGCTTCGGCCCCCGGCCCTTCGAGTGCGGCTTCCTTGGCGGCGGATCGCGCCGCCCTCCGAAGCATCCGCTTCCGGTTCCGCTTCTCGCCGGCATCCTCGGAAGAATCGGCAGCGGCCTCCACATTCCCCTGCTCGTCCAAGGCCTCCGAAGCGGTTTCCGACGCGGAATCGTCTGCCGCCGTCCGTGGCTGCGGGCTCGAGGGATCGCGCATCGGCGGTTCCTTGCGCAGCACTTTCAGCACCGCGCCCTCAGAGGGCGCGCCGGCATTGGGCCTTTCGAGCCTGGCGGTGTCTTTTCCGGACGTCGGCGCTTGAGCACTGCGAGGCTCGGCTGCTTCGTTTTTGCTCACTGTTCGTTCCTGCAAAGCAACAAAAGCCATGGTAGACTTTCGCTCCTTCCTACATAGTCCGGCCAGGTTAATCCAGTGGCGCAATCCGACGGCCCTATGACAGACACTTCACCAGACACATCTTCCATCATCCTCGCTCCCGCTTCCCGACCGCGCCCCTTCAAGACCGCGCGCACGGTGCTGGCGCTGATGATGCGCGAGATGCAAACGACCTACGGACGCAGCCCTGGCGGCTACATCTGGGCCATTCTCGAACCGGTGGGCGCAATCGCGATGTTCACGCTGGTCATCGCGGTCGGCCTCAAGATCCGCACGCCCTCGCTCGGCTCGAACTTCCCGCTGTTCTATGCGACGGGATTCCTGCCGTTTTCCCTCGCGATGTCCACCGCGCGAAAGATCTCGTCTTCGCTGAGGTATTCGCGTTCGCTGCTCCAATACCCCGGCGTGCAGTTCACCGATGCGATCATCGCCCGGTTCCTGCTGAACTTCCTGACCCAGCTCATGGTGTTCTTCATCCTGATGGTGGGCATTCACGTCCTGTTCGACCTGTCAACGATCCGCGACGTGCCTGCGATCGCCATGTCGCTTGTGCTGGCGGCGATCTTCGGGCTGGGGATCGGCACGATGAACGCCTTCCTCTTCTCGATCTCGCCGCTGTGGGATTCGGCCTGGGGCATCCTGACAAGGCCGCTCCTGCTGCTGTCCTGCGTGCTCTACATCTTCGAGGAAGTGCCGTGGCAGTATCAGGACGTGCTCTGGTACAACCCGCTTGTGCATATCATCGGAATGATGCGTCGCGGCTTCTTTGCGACCTATGACGCAACCTATGCCTCACCGGTCTACGTGCTGGGTGTGGGGATGGTCTTCCTTGTTCTGGGGCTGTTGTTCCTGTACCGGTTCCACCGCGACATCCTGAACCGCTGACGGCGCGGCCCTCGCTGGCCGCCCCTGCCGTTGCGACATCCCGGAAGGACCGCCCGCGGGCATGAAGATCCTCTACTACAACTGGGTCGACTACCTCGACGATCAGAAGCGGGGCGGCGGAGTCAGCCAGTATCAGCGCAACCTGCTGTCCCATCTGGATCAGCTGAGCGACGTCGAGTGCCTCTTCCTGTCCAGCGGGCTCGCGCATGATCTCCGCAACCGAACGCCGCGCTGGAGCAGGGCAAGGAATGGCCCGGCAAAGGACAGGCATCGGCGGTTCGAGATCGTCAACTCCGGCTGCATGTCGCCGTCGCATCATTCGTTCGACCATCCCGCGCAGGTCTCCGATCCGGCCACCGTTGCGGCCTTTGCCGATTTCGTATCCGCACATGGACCGTTCGACGTCATTCACTTCAACAACCTCGAAGGCATACCGGCCGAGGTGCTTGCGCTGCGGACATCCCTGCCCGGCACGCGGTTTGTATTCTCGCTCCACAATTACTATCCGTTCTGTCCGCAGGTGAATTTCTGGCACCGCGAGACCGCCCATTGCGACGATTTCAATGGCGGCGCGAACTGCGTCGACTGCCTGCCCTTCAAGCCCGACCCTCGGATGATGCGGCTGGCGAACTCGGCGAATTTCACCCTTCAGAAGGGCGGGATCGGGCCGGGCACGAAGCTCTACGACCACGGCGCACGGCCGGCAATGCGGGCCGGCATCAAGGCGATCCGCAAGCTGGCCTCGGCACGCCGCCGCGCGGCAACGGCCGAGGCGGCCTCGGCCCCGCAACCGGCAGCCCGCGACGCGTCGCAACGGGCCGAAGCGTTCCGCGCGCGCAGGGCGCGCTTCGTCTCGCTGATCAACGAGAACTGCGACGCGGTTCTTTGCGTCTCGGACCGGGTCCGGCAGATCGCGCAGGCCCATGGGATCACACCGGGCCTGCTGCACACCAGCTACATCGGCTCCGACCACGCCGCGCTCTTCACCCGCACGGCCCCGAAGGAGACCCTGCTGCGCCCGGACGGCACGGCCAAGATGGCCTATCTGGGCTACATGCGGCGCGACAAGGGGTTCTACTTCCTGCTGAAGGCGCTGGAGACGCTGGACGATGGTCTCGCGGCGCGGCTGCACCTGGTGTTCGCCGCCGCCGGACGCGATCCGGAGGCGCTCGCCACCTTCGACCGGCTGCGGGCCCGTTTTGCCTCGCTGACCTGGCACGACGGGTATCAGCACGACGAGATGGACGAAATTCTCTCCGACACCGACTTCGGGATCGTGCCGGTGCTCTGGGAAGACAACCTGCCCCAGGTCGCGATCGAGATGCACAGCCGTCACATCCCGCTGCTGACCGCCGACCGCGGCGGGGCGCAGGAACTGGGCCGTCACGCGGGTTTGGTCTTTCGCTCCGAGGACGTCGAGAGCCTGCACGGAAGGCTCGCCGAGATCCTGGCCGGCAAGATCGACCTGCAGACCTACTGGGCGGGCGCTATGACTCCGGTTTCGCTCGATGCGCATATTCAGGAGTTGCTCGGCCACTATGCAGATGCGGCGCGCCCGGTGCATTCGGCATCCGGATGAGGCGGCTTGGTGCCGAAAAGGGAACCAACCGGATTGCACCGCAGCGTGCAGTCGCTACACCGAATAAAAACACGACGAGCAGGGCGCGGGGCATCGACATTTCCCGCAGCGCCGGTATCAGGACCAGAGCGATGGCGGGCATTCAAAGATGAAGATTCTCTACTACAACTGGGTCGACTACCTCGACACCGAGAATCGGGGCGGCGGCGTTTCCGTCTACCTGAAGAATCTGATGACGCATCTCGGCGCCAAGGCCGGGGTCGACGTCTGTTTCCTGTCCTCCGGCATCTCCTACGATATCCTCGAGCCGAAACCCCGATGGGAAAAGGTGCAGCACGGACCGCGCAAGGACCGGCACCTGCGGTTCGAGATTATAAATTCCGGCGCGCTGGCGCCCGGGCACCATTCCTTCGGCCATGAAGCCCAGATCGATCATCCGGGCACCGTCGAGGCCTTCTACGACTTCATGGAAAAGAACGGCCCGTTCGACATCGTCCATTTCAACAACCTCGAGGGCATCCCCGCGTCCCTTGTCGGGCTGAAGGAACGGTTCCCCGATACCCGGGTGATCCTGTCGCTGCACAACTATTTCCCGGTCTGTCCGCAGGTGAACCTGTGGTACCAGGAGCGCGAGAACTGCATCGACTTTCAGGGTGGCGAAAAATGCGGGGACTGCCTGGAACGGCAGCCTTACCCGGACGAGGTGCGTCTGGCGAACGCCGTCGCCTATCGCTTCAAGAAGGCCGGGATCGAGCCCGGCAGCTTCCTGTTCCAAAGCGGCTTCGGCCTTGCAGTGCGTTTATGGTCCAAGGCGCTGCGGGTTTCCCGCCGCTGGTCGAAAAGCAGCCGCGACGTGCTGGCCTTTGGCCGCACCTCCCGCGAGGGCATCCTGACGGTCAATGGCCCGCTGAAGCCGGTCAGGAGCTACGCGCAGAAGTTCGGAAACCGGCGGGCTCGGGTGGTGGAGATCATCAACCGGAATTGCGACCGCGTCCTGTGCGTCTCGGACCGTGTGGGCGTGGTTGCGGCCAAGTTCGGGATCGACCCGGGCCTGCTCCAGACCAGTTACATCGGGACCAAGCACGCCGAGCTCTGGGAAAAGACCAGCCCGAAGCAATCGCTGGTGAAGCCCGACGGCACGATGACCCTCGCCTACATGGGCTACATGCGACGGGACAAGGGGTTCTACTTCCTGATGCGCGCGCTGGCCACGCTTCCGAAGTCGCTGGCAGAGCGCGTGCGCGTCGTGGTCTGCGCAAAGTCCGGCGATGAGGATGCATTGCAGCTGATGCACAAGGCCTCGTCCAACGTGAAGGAAATCCTGCACGCCGATGGCTACAAGCACGACGAACTCGACATGCTGCTCGCCGATGTCGACTTGGGCCTCGTGCCGGTGCAGTGGGAGGACAACCTGCCTCAGGTCGCCATCGAGATGCACGCCCGCCACATCCCGCTGCTGACCAGCAACCTTGGCGGGGCGCAGGAACTCGGCAACACGCCCGAGATGGTGTTCCGCGCCAACAGCTTCGAGAGCTTCCACCAGCGTATCCGCGCCATCCTCGAAGGCGAGATCGACCTCGATGCCTATTGGGCCAACGCGATGCCGCCGGTCTCGATGGCAGAGCACGAGGACGAGCTCCTGGGCATCTATCGCGACCTCATCGAAGGCCGCGATCGCACGCTTCCGGTTGCGGAGGCCGCCGCGGCTGAGTAGACCGCTGACGGCCCCTCGCCCGGCGCGATGAGGCCGGGCGAAGAAGGAAACAGGAAAGCGAGCAGATAATGACCAAGATGAACCTGCTGATGGTCGGCGCCGGCCTGTCCGGCGCCGTGATCGGGCGGATGATGGCCGAGGAAGGACACGACGTCACGATCCTCGACGCGCGGGATCACATCGCCGGCAATTGCCACACCGAGCGGGACGCCGAAACCGGCGTGATGGTCCATGTCTACGGCCCGCACATCTTTCACACCGACGACGCCGAAGTCTGGGAGTATGTGAACCGCTACGAGACCTTCCTGCCCTACAAGCACCAGGTGCGGACCACGAGCCAGCAGCAGGTCTTCTCGCTTCCGATCAACCTGCACACGATCAACCAGTACTATCGCAAGACGATGCGCCCCGACGAGGCCCGCGCCTTCATCGAGGAGGTCGCCGACAAGTCGATCACGGATCCGCAGACCTTCGAGGAGCAGGCGCTGCGCTTCGTCGGCCCCGACATCTACGAAGCCTTCTTCAAGGGCTACACGATGAAGCAGTGGGGAGTCTCGCCGACCGAGCTGCCCGCCTCGATCCTGAAGCGCCTGCCGGTGCGGTTCAGCTACGACGACAACTATTTCTTCCACGCCTATCAGGGGATGCCCGAGAACGGCTACACCGACATGGTGGAGCGCATCCTCGACCATCCCGGTATCACCGTCAAACTCTCGACCCGGTTCACGCGTGACATGGCCGAGGCCTATGACCACGTTTTCTACTCCGGACCGCTCGATGGCTATTTCGACTACGAATCCGGCCGTCTCGGCTACCGCACGCTCGACTTCGAGAAGTTCACCGAGACCGGCGACTACCAGGGCTGCGCCGTGATGAATTATGGCGACGTGGACGTGCCCTACACCCGCATCACCGAGCACAAGCATTTCTCGCCCTGGGAAGAGCACGAGGGCACCGTGTGCTATCGCGAGTTTTCCCGTGAATGCGGCCCGGACGACATCCCCTATTACCCGATCCGCCTGATGGAAGAGAAGGCGATGCTGGGCACCTATGTCGAGAAGGCGAATGCCGAAACCGGCGTCACCTTTGTCGGCCGGCTCGGGACCTATCGCTACCTCGACATGGATGTGACGATCCGCGAGGCATTGGACACCGGCCGCGCCTTCTTGCAACATGCGGCAGACGGCACTCGGATGCCCGCTTTCGCCAAGCCGCCGCTCTGACGCCGGCGCGCGCGCAGCGCAACAGGACAATGGGGGGACAGTGACGCCGACCACACCTCTGGGCCAGCACGGACCGGACCCGATGGTTTCGATCATCGTCCCAGTATACAACGTTGCTGACTACATCGGCGCCTGTCTCGACAGCCTGAAGCGACAGACCTTCGAAGACTTCGAGGTGATCGTGGTTGACGACGGCTCCACCGACGACAGCCTCCTGGCGATCTGGAACGGCATCGGGCTCGACCCGCGCTTTCATGTCGTCACGCGGCCGAACGGCGGGCTTTCGGCCGCCCGCAACACAGGCCTTCGCATCGCCCGCGGCGCCTACATCGGCTTTATCGACAGCGACGACCGGATCGCGCCGAGCTACCTCGCCAGCCTGCTCGGGGCGCTGGTGGAGACCGGGGCGGACTGGGCAGCCTGCGGCGTGCGATTCTGCTTTGCCGACGGCGCCGAATTCGACCACCCGGCGATCCATGGCCGGACCCATCCCGCCGTCGACCATTCTGGTCCGGCAGTCTTCCGCCTCGACGACTGGTCGGACGTGATTCCCCATTTCCCCTCCGCCTGGAACAAGCTCTATAGCCGCGAGCTGATTGCCGGTTTGGAATTCGTCGAGGGGATCTATTACGAGGATCACCCGTTCTTTTACGAATGCGCCCGACGGACCGATCGGTTGGCCTATGTGCCCGAGCCGCTCTACTTGCAGACCCAGGGGCGCGAAGGGCAGATCACCCGCGAGGGATCCGAGCGGGTGTTCGAGCAGTTCGACGTTCTCGAGCTGATCGACAGGACCATGGCCGAATCATCGCGCGCCGGGCGGGAGCGGGCCATGGCGCGCATCGCCACGCGCCTTGTCTTCGAGCGTTCTCTGGCAATCTCCGACAGCGACTTGCGAGCGCGCTTCGCGGAGGCGGGTCAGCGCTATTTCAAACGCCGCGGCCTGACCTACGATCCCGACTGGGACCGCGACATCGGCCGACTCTGGGGATTGCTGATCTCCGGAGAGCTGCCGCTGGGCATCGTGTTGCGGGCCGAGGAACCGAACGAGCAGCTGGAACGCACGCTGGCCTCGCTGGCCCGTTCGCCGTTCCGTGATTTCGAGACGTTCGTGCTGCACACCGAAGGCCCGGACGACGAGGGCGCGCGCCACGCGGCCCTGCTGGCGGCCACGGCAGAGACCAACCGCTGCATGGTGTTGCGCCATGCCCCGGACGCCGCATTGCCGGCTCTGGAACAGGCTGTCACCGCATCCAAGGCCGCGTTCCTGATGTTCCTGACCGCGGGCGACACGTTGCCGGAGGACTGGACGCTCGGCGACACGCTCGAATGGATGGTTCGCAGCGAGGCCGATCTTTGGGCACCACCGCCCGAAACGCAGGCAGGCACCTTCCCCTATCCGGTGTTTCGGCGGACCTATCTTCGCGATGGAACCGCCGGTTCGTCCGCAACACATGGTTGAGTCCCGGAGGTCGATTGTGCCTGTGTTCCCTTTGTGGTCATAAGGCGACGACGGAGAAGAAGGAGCCCCAGACATGCTGCTTGGCTTTCGAGCGACAGGCGACGCCCGATGGGAGTGCATTCTGGATTTTGATCGCTTCGACTACGCCAACCTGTCCTTTTTCGATGCCAATGGCCAGGATATCCCCTTCCACGTCTCGTTTCGCCAGACCGACAGGCTACTGGCCTTCAACCGGCTGAACAAAGGCGTCTGGGGCGAGGAAGTCCTTACTCCCTGTGCGCTCGCGCCATCCGGCGACAGGGTCCGGATCGATTTCTCGGACGGAATCGCGACGCTGTTCCTGAACGATACCGAGATCTTTCACGAGACCATCGACAATGCGGTGCAACTGCATTGGTATGACCTTCACGGCGCGGCGCGCTCGGTGCGGCTCGGCGGATCGGGGGAGATGCCCGCCACCGGCGAACTGGCGTTTTCAGCCCCGTTCACACTCACCGGCTGGGGCGTGCAGCCCGGCGCCGAGACGCAGGAGCTGCGGATCGAGGCTGCGGGTCTCGATGGCGGCGTGCCGCTTCGCACCCTCGCGCGCCCCGACGTCGCACTGGCCGCGGGGGCACCGCACGACCGGCTGGGCGTGATTTCCGTCCTGCCGGGCCGCGTATGGTACGGTGTCGCGGACGGCGAGAGCCTGTTCCTTCAACTGACCTGCAACGGACACCCCTGCGGCGCGCCGCTCCGCGTGACCCGCGACGAGCTGGTCCGAACGATCGAGGGTATCGCCACCGGCGAACAGGCCGGCGCCTTCAGCATGGTCTCGGCCGTCGAACATGCGGATCGCGGCGGGGTCATTCCCATGCTGAGCGAGGCCACCCGCAGGCGACTGAGCCAGGCGATCGACGAATATGCCCTTGGCGAGCTTCTGAATCCCGAAAAACTGGTGCTGTCAGGCGACGCAGATTTCACGCCGCCGATCGAGGTCGATCCGAATGTCGTCGCGGTAGAGGTCGTTCAGAAAACCTTCTCCGGCAAGCTGCGCGCCATGGCGAAGCCGGACCCGGCCGCAATACTGCAAGACCCCGAGTTCACCGAAGGCTTTGATAGGCTGACCGGCGAGCAGCAGCGCCTGCTGGTCATGCGGCTGGCCGAGGTCTTTTCGGGCAGCGATCAGGTGGAGGCGCTTGTTCCGCTCGCCGAGCGCTGCGAGTTGCGTGCGCAGGCCGAGGCGATTGCCCCCTGGGAGAAGTCGTTTCGCCTTCCCTTCGACGTGCTGGCCGAAGATGCGGACGCTGTTGCCGGTTTCTTCCAATGGTTGAGCCTGCGCCCCGAAGGCTGGATCTCGACCCAGTCGCTTTCCTGGTCGATCCGGAAGATCACCACCGACTGCCCGTCCTTCCTGACAGATACGGCGCGCGAAACCGCGGCGCGGGCCTTCGTGGCCTATGTCGAATGGCACGCCTGGGATTACTGGGGCCGTGGGGCCTGCACCCGGCTCACCGAGGCGATCATCACGCTGATGGAGCGGTCGCACCTGTTCTCGACCTGGTTCGAGGACTGGCTTGTCGACCGCGTTCTGCGCAGCCACTGGCTGTCGCCGCAGTTCTGGCGCGCCTTCGACTCGCGACAGGGGCTGGCGAGGTTGCGGCACGACGGGCGCATTCACGCCGCGCGTGCGGCCTATGACGCCGCAGTGAAAGCCGTGCGCGAAGGCTCGACGGGGTCCGGCCTGACCGCGCTGCCCCCGGCCAGCGCCATCGACGGCGAGCGCCTGATGAGGGAACTCGCCCCCTCCGGCTGGAAGGGGGACCGCCTGGCCTCGCTTGCCCCGCACCGGCTGCTCGACCTCGCCCTGCGCCGGGCTGCGCTGCCCGGCGGCAATGCGGCCGAAGCCGGACCGCCCGAGCAGATCGTCCGCGCCATCCGGTCTGTCTCGCCGATGGTCCCGCGGAGCGAATACCTGGAGCTTCAGGAGAGAGTCGGCCGGGAAGTGGCGGTCCTGTTGTCCGAGCTCGGCTCGCCCGAGGCCGGCAGGCGGCTTGAGGGGCTGAAGCCGGAGTTGCGGCTGCTGGCAGGTCGCCGGGCCGGGTACAATGGCGTGGCCATCACCCTGAGCCTGCTTGCTGCGGCCTTGCGCGTCGGCGACGATGTCATGGCCAACCTGGCGGCGAATCTCTCCCGGCGCCTGATCGACGCCGTTCCGGCCAAGGAGCGCGAGGCGTTGCAGATCTCGCCAGCCGTGCGCATGGCCGTCTTCGGGCTGCGGCAGACGGCAATCGCCTGCGACTCCGCATTGGCGAGCGAGCTTGTCGGCCTGCTGCCCGAGGCGGAGGCCGCCGTCCCTCGCCCCGCGGATCCGGTCACGGAGACCTGCCTTTCCCGCGACGGCCGCGCGATGTTCTTCGATACCGTGGTTGTCGTCATCTCGTGCCGGCCGCTACTCGAGACGCGCGTGAAGGCGCAGCGCGAGACCTGGCTGAGGGACCTCGCCGATCGCGGCATTCCCTACCTGATCGTCGTCGGCGACGGCGACGACCGGCTGGAGGGCGACGTGCTGCACGTCGATGCGACCGACAGCTACGAAGGGCTGCCGCGCAAGGTCCTGGCGGCCGTGCAGTGGGTCTATCGCAACACGCCGTTCAGCCACATGCTGAAGATCGACGACGATTGCTCTCTCGATGTCGACCGGTTCTTCCTGAGCCAGAGCTACCGCAAGTTCGCCTATTTCGGTCGTCGCCTGCATCGCACCGCCGGGCAGACCGACCGCACCTGGCACCTGACGCGGGCCGGCGTCGACCCGGCGCAGCTCGACATCGACCGCTCGCCGGAGCCGTCGACATATGCCGAGGGCGGCACCGGCTATGTGCTGAACCGGACGATCATGGACGTGCTGTTGCACAATGCGGAGACGCCGGAAGGCGCCCGGCTGATCCTGAGCTCGATTATGGAAGACAAGCTGGTGGGCGACCTGCTGGGGCTGACCGGCATTCTGCCGGATTCGGAGGATTACGACGCCTGCGTGCTCCGCCGCTCGCATTCCAGGGGCGTGCCTGTCAGCCGCTGGGAGAACGCCTTCCTGCCAAGCGCGGCGAGCCCGGCCAAGCTCGTGCATCTCGACACACCCGACCTTCAGGACTGGGCAGCTGAGGTGCGCGGGACGGGCGAGCTCTGGCCCAAGAAGGCATGGCCCACCTATGAACAGGCTCGCATCGGCTGGAACACCAACGCGATCGACCTGGTGAGCCCGGTGGAGCAGCTGGAGCGCGTCAACGCCCATGGCCTCGTGGTGATAACCACGATCCGCAATGAACGAGAGATGCTGCCGCTCTTCTTCGACCACTATCGCAAGCTGGGCGTTCGGGGCTTTTTCGCCATCGACAATTGCTCGACCGATGGCACGCTTGAATACCTGCTGGAGCAGCCGGACGTCGCCACCTTCTCGGCCGACACCGACTATTCCGCCTCGGCCTACGGCGTCGCCTGGCAGCAGGCGGCGATGGCGAACTTTCGGCTCAACCGCTGGTCGCTGATCGCCGATGCGGACGAGTTGCTGGTCCTGAAGGACGCCGATGGATCGCTGCCCGACCTGCTCGCAAGCCCGGAGATGGCCGGAACCGACGCAGCCCGCATCTTCATGCTCGATCTCTACCCGCAAGGTCCACTTTCCAAGGCGAGCTTCGAGGGCAGAGACCCCTTCACCGTCGCGACGCATGTGGACAAGGTGCCATTCCTCGCCGAATCCACCGCGACCGGCCCGTTCTCCAATGCCGAGACCTGGACGAGCAGCCTGCGCCACCGGCTGCTGCCCGGATCGCGCTCCGAACTCTTCGTTGCGCAGAAATACGCCCTTCTGAAGTACCGCCCATGGATGCGGCTGTCGGCCGGCCTGCACTATATCGCCGAAGCTCAGGTCTTGCCGCGCGACCTGATCTTCGCGCATTTCAAGTATCACGCAGGCTTCCACGGCAAGGTGCGGGAAGAGACCAGGCGCCGTCAGCATTTCAACGACGCCGAGGAATACCGCCGCTATCGGAACCTGATGGCGGAGGGCCGGGAGAACCTTTTCGACCCGACGGTTTCCGTTCCATGGCGCAATTGCGACTGGGTGCGGGAACGGCTCGACTGAGCCGGCGCTGTCCGGCTCCGTTCACGAGTGATTAAGAATGTTGGTGCCCTCTTCTGAGGCACGGAGCGCGCGGAAGGAATCGCCGGACATGACCGTGATCAACGGCACGCGGGGAAACGACCAGATCAACCTCGCCCAAGACATCGAGACCGACCGTCTCGTGGTGAAGGCCGGCGCCGGGAATGACGTGGTGGCGCTCCACGGCGCCGACACTGGCAGCCACCGCGCAGGCAATGTCGACCCGACACCCCGCATCTATGGCGACAGCAACATCTTTCGCGGCGGAAGCGGTTTCGACGATCTGATCCTCGACGACGGCGATCCGGTCTACGGGGCAGAGCGGGTGGTGGCGGACCTCGGGCGCGGCAGGCTCCGCGGTTTGGATCTCGACATCGGCGGGACCGGCAGGAACGGCACGATCTACGACGCGTCCTTTCAGGGCTTCGAACGGCTGGTCGTGAACGTGCGCGGGACGCTCGACGTTCGCGGCAGCGCGGCCGATGACACGGTACAGCTGATCTGGACGCCGTCAGTCTTCAGCTTCGACGGCGGTGGCGGCACCGATGTCCTGGAGATGCATGAGATTGCGAAAGTGCCGGGACTGATCGGACTGACCCGTGGAGAGTTGCTCGCGACCTGGACGCTGACGCGGGACAGCGACCGGTTGATCAAGGCCTTCGACACCGACACCGGCGCGCTCGTTGCCGAACTGCAGTCCGTGGAAGAGATCCGGATCATCACCAATCGCAACACCGGCAGCACCAAGCGGCTCTCCATCGACGACCTGGTCGCCTATGATCTCGACGGAACGGCGCGCGGCGATTCCATCAACGGCTCCAATTTCGCGGACGTGATCGATGGCCGGGGGCGAGTCGACGTGATCAACGGCTTTGGCGGCGCGGATCGGATCAACGGCGGCCTCGGTTCGGACAGGATCGACGGCGGTGGAGGCGATGACCGGATTGAAGGCGACGCGCAGAACGACCGGCTCTCCGGCGGCGGAGGCAAGGATGTCGTTCTGGGCGGCGACGGAAGGGACAGTCTCGAAGGCGGCCGCGGCGCAGACACTCTGAAGGGCGGCGAGGACAATGATGATCTGGACGGCGGCGCGGGGAAAGACCGGCTCCTCGGCGGCGCGGGGAAAGACCGGCTCCTCGGCGGCAGCGGAAACGACCGCCTGTCCGGCGGCACGGGCGACGATATTCTGGACGGTGGAGCGGGTGCCGACACCTTTGTTTTCAAAGATGATTTCGGCAACGATCGGATCGTGAATTTCACGATTGCCAGAAACGCCGCCAATCACGATGTACTGGAGTTCGTCATCCAAACCGGCGAGGCTCGCTCGCTGGCGGAATTCAAGGCAGCATCAACCCAAATCGGCAACAGTATCTACTATGACATGAGTGGGGACGGTCAGAACACTTTGACCATCGAGCGCACATATCTTGGCGGCTTGACGGAGGATGACATCAACTTTGTCTGAGGCCGTCCCCGGTGCGTTCCTCCGGCGCCGGGGCTAGAGCGCGGAGGCGAGCGAGGTCACCTCGCTGTGCGGGCGGCTGCGCTTGCCGATCAGGCCATCCTTTACCCCGTGCCATACCATCTTGTAGTAGGTGCGGCGGACCTCACCATAGTGGCGCCCAGCGGACAGCCACTTCAGCAGGATGAAGAAGAACGCCGGCCAGAACAGGATTCCGGCGGCGAAACGGTACACCAGCAGCATGTTGCGGGCGGTGTAATAGGCCTTCCAGATCGGATTGCAGAGACTCGCGTCACCATTGTAGGTGCGGTTGAAATCGTGCTCGAACTTGAGATCCGGCAGGAAGCCGATGCGCATCCCGGATTTCCGCAACCCGAGCGTGTAGAGAACGTCGTCGCCGTAGATGAACAGGCTCCCGTCGGGATAGCCCGCTTTCTGGATGGTCTCGCGAGACAGGAACAGACCGACGAACGAGGTCGCGTCGATCTCGACAGGGCCAGCCTTGTAGGCCTCGTCGGAAATATGAAAGCCAACCCGGGACTTCCCGACCAGCGACTTGACCGCGGTGCGGCAGAAGGTCGGCAGGTGCCAGAAGGGGTTGATCGTCGGCCGGTTCATCTCGCAGATCCGGCCGTCCTTGAGGTAGACGGCGGCGGAGACGGCATCCCAGCCGGTCGTGTCCTTTTCAAGAAACTGGGTGAAGCAGCCGGGCTCCGGACGCGCGTCGTCGTCCATGATCACCAGCCATTCGGGGTTGAACAGCTCGACCGCCTTGCGCAGCCCCAGTTCGAACCCGCCGGCGCCGCCGAGATTGCCGGGCGCCGCGATCGCATGGACTCGCGGGTCGTTGAGGGAGCGCAGCCAGTCGTAAGTTCCGTCCGACGAACCGTTGTCCACCACCACGATCCTGTCGCAGGGTTCATCAAGCAGTCGTCTCACCGTTCGTTGAATCTGGTGAAGTCGATTGAATGTCACGACAACCGCCGCCAAACGCACGGTTCCGAGGCGATCCTCAGTGGCACGTTCTACACGCGGGAGGATAGAAGGCGTGAGCGCCGAAATCGCCTCGAGCGCATCATCGTCATTCTGGAATTGCTGAAACACGCGTCCCCCGCTCTCAGCCTAAACCAAACGTTTCGAACACAAAAAACCGTAGGTGTGGTTATTGAGGCAGTCAGCGCTCATTCTTTGCACCACTGCTGTTTCGCCCGTTTTTTGCACCGTCGCCGATAGGTCGCAGGTATGGACCCGTTTGTCAAAAGCCAAACTTCAGATTCATCGGCAATAAATCGCCGGGATGTCTGAAAAGCCCAGGGACCTACTGCGCGAATTGATCTGTGATTCCCACCACGGTCCCCAGCAGACCAAACACGGTGCGAGCCGCGTTGACCGGAGATTCCGTAACAAGAACAGTATCTCCCGAGTACACCGGGAACCGGCCGGCACTGAACAGACCGTCTGCGCTCGTCAGGTCAAGAGTGAAAACCGTACGCGTATTGCCGGGGCCGGAACCGTCGGAGCGAACCGCCGAACCGGGGTATTCGCGCAACACCAGAACACCTTGTGGATTGGCGCGGTTCGCCTCCAGTCCACCGATCAGGGACATCGCGTCGAGCGTGGTCACGCGGTCTTCCGAAAAGTAGATGATCTCTTCCAGCCCACTGGCCCCGAGCGCGCGAAAATAGCGCTCGTCATCGACCAGCGCGACCTTGTCGCCGCCGAGCAGCACCGTGTCCTGCGCGGGGTTTTCAACGAGCGTTTCGAGCGACTCGCCATAGGTCGTTGAACCGCGAATCAGGCGCACCTGGGGGTTGCGAAGCGAGTCCTTGGGGCCGCCGCCCTGGCTGATCAGGTTGAGCACGGTGAAGCGGCCATCGGGCAGCGGAATGGCGCCGGGCTGGTTCACCCCGCCGACGAGGCTCACGGACCCGCGGCTGCCGGGAAGGACGTTGAGCTGTACCTGCGCTGACGGAATGATCGCCAGCATCTCGCGTTCGATCTGCTGGCGGGCGCCATCGGGTGTCTTGCCCGCCACGTTGACGTACCCGAGATAGGGAATGAAAACCTGACCGGATTCGGTCACACGGAGATTTCCGACATCGACCAGCTTCTGGCCCGGAGAGGTGATCAGCGAGTTCTCCTCGCTGTCCCAGACAACCAGGTCGAGCGTGTCGAAAGGCTGGATGCGGATGTCCGCAGGGCCCGACGTTCTCGGGAGCCAGCCGAATTGACGCACGTTGTCCGTCGCCGGCCAGTTCGCGATCGCGGACAGGTTCTTGCGTGTGACGGAATAGACCGCGAAGTCCCTGTTGGTGGCGTCGGCGCTGGCCAGAACTTCCGATTCGATCGCAGCGCCGCGCGGCAGCGCACAGGCCCCGAGCAGCAAGACACACAACAAGGGCCGCATCAAGGTCAGCACTGTTTCCCCCAGGAATAGCTTTTCTTGGCAGGATGGCAGTCCTGCGTCCGGCCACAGATAGCGCCAGCGCGCAAGGTCGGTCAACCGCCTCCGCGCGGTGGAGCACACCCTGACGTCAGGCCAATCGTCGCTGCCGAGTGTGGTCAGGCGACAGACAGGATGACGTCCGCGGCCTGAATTTCGTCGAGGGTTACACCCGCCAGTGTAAGCTCGGACTTCGGGCCGAGTTCCAGCACCAGATCGTCCTCCACGTGGGTCGCGAGGTTCTTGACCTGCCGGAACGTATCGATCCCCCAGGCAGCAAGATCCAGAACGTCCGCCCCGATGCCCCAGTCGGCAATCACGTCGCGCCCGGAACCGGGGGCAAAGACGAACCGGTCGGCTCCGCGCCCCCCGGACAAGATGTCGTTGCCGCCACCGCCGTCGATGACGTCATTCCCATCGCCCCCGTTCAGGTCGTCGGTCCCGCCGCCACCGAACAGCCTGTCGTTGCCCGTGCCACCAGAGAGCATGTCGACGCCTGCGTCTCCGCGCAGAGTGTCTCGGTCCGCTCCGCCCAGGAGCCTGTCCCGCCCGGCGCCGCCGATGATCGTGTCGGTGCCATCCTGACCGAGCAGACGATCGTTGTCCGCCCCGCCATTGAGCGTATCGTTGCCATTGCCGCCGGCGAGTTCGTCCGCGCCGGCATTCCCGACAAGCGTGTCATTCCCGCCGTCGCCCTGTATGCGGTCGTCACGGTCGCCACCAGAGAGGCGGTCGTTGCCGGTGCCGCCGAAGAGCCGGTCCTGGCCTGCGTCACCCGTCAGACGATCATTGCCGCTCCCGCCCTTCAGAACGTCCGAGCCGCTTCCCCCCTGGAGCGTGTCGCCGCCGCCGCTGCCGATCAGCGTGTCTCGTCCAGGATCGCCGATCAGCGTGTCCGCCCCGCCGAGGCCCGTCAGCCGGTCATTCCCAGCGCCGCCCTCCAGCCTGTTGCGCGCCCCATTGCCGACGACGGTGTCGTCACCGCTGCCGGCCCGGAAATTCTCGATCACCGTTCCGCGGGCAATGGCCATGTTCTCGATCTGCTTGCCGACGCTCGAGAAGGCTTCCTGCCGCAGATCGACATGGAAGTCGCGGCCGCCTGTGGAGAAATCGATCGTATCGACCCCGCCGTCATCGACGATCGTGTAGCTCATCGACGCCCAGTTTTCTTCGAGATTGTCGTAGTAATCCCCTGCGGTCGAGCCGACACCGTAGGTGGTATCTCCAGTGCGGAGCGTTCCGGTCGCGCCGTAGAGTTCACGCATGGCGATGAGATCGGCGACCTGGGGTGTCATCACATAGGCCCGCGTCGCCGAGATCGTCGTGTTCTCGGATTGAGAGTAATAGGACATCATCGTTGTCTGCCAACTGTCGTTGGCAAAGGTGGCGTCCGTGGCGAAATTGTCGCCGTCGTTCGGCTGCGCCCCGTAGTTGGCGGGATGACCGAGCCCGAGCCCGTGTCCGATCTCGTGGATGAAGGTTCGCAGCGGATAGGCGTCCATTTCGTACTCATCACCCGAAATCCAGCTGCGGGAGACGTTCACGCGCGCCTGGTAGATCTCCCCATCTCCGAACGCCGTCTTAGAGGTGGACGCGCCACTCTTTTCATCATCGACGATGATCTGGACGTGTTTTCCGGAAGGAGGCGTGCTGGTTGAAAACCCGATCCCTGTCGTGGCGGCCCAGGCATCGAAGGCTTTCTCGGCGAACCATTGGCCCGCCTTGGTCATCCCGCTGTAGTCGACATAGATCACTGGCGTTTTCGCGGCAGCGAGGTCCAGGTCGAATTTCCACGGGTCACCGCCGTGCGCGTTCCAGGTGCCGTAGAGCAGAAGGTCGGAGATCCGCCCATTGCTGAGTGTCGGTAGCGGCATCGATCGTCGTTCCTTTCCTGACATCGGCCCGGGGGCCGCCGAAGGTCGGGAGCGGCACGCGGCACCCCAGGAGACAGCTGAACTGCAGCGGCGTTCGTTTGGCGCGGTGCATGAGCATCCGGCCGGCCGTGCTCGCTGCCGGTCACTCCCCGGCCCGCGGGAATGCGCGCCCTATCCGGCTTTGATGGCACTCTGCCCGGAACGGCTTTCCGGGCGATTAACGTCTTGAGGACGCGAGTCTGCACGGCCCCAAGGCCATGTTACGGATAAAGCCGGGCATGTTCGTGGCAATCAGACGCGGCGCGCCTTGGCCTTGAGCCGGTTCAGACGCCGGCCCGGGAGGGGGAGCAGCTTCCCCGCGGTGAGGTAGATCAGGTAGAGGTCCAGCCCAAGCGACTGGTTCTGCCGATAGATCAGATCGAGCCGGGCCTTGCGAGGAATGCAACGACGAATATAGACGGCCTCGGTTTCTTCGCCGGTGGCGCAATCACGCAGCAGCATCTCCTCGTGGGAATGGAACATCACGGTCGCCAGGCCGGTGATTCCGGTCCGGCAGCGCAGCACTTCGGAATATAGCTCAGGGAACAGCTTCACATAGCGGCGCGCCGGGGGGCGCGGTCCCACGAAGGACATGTCGCCTTTCAGCACATTGATCAGTTGCGGGAGTTCATCGAGCCGCGTGCGGCGCAGCTTGCGCCCAAGCGGCGTAATGCGGTGCTGCTTGTCTCCGCCCGACACCCCGACTTCGGGCCCCGAGCGGTCGATCTGCATGGTGCGGAACTTCCACAGAGTGAAAAGCCCCTCGGGGCTCTTCATCCGTTGCGCGGGATAGATCGCCGGGCTGCCGTCCCGCAGCCGGACCAGCACCCATAGCACGGCCATGAGAGGCAGGCCTGGAATCAGAAGCAGGGCGGAAAAGCAGACATCGAATGCCCGCTTTACCGGTGGAACGCGCGAGTGGCCCGCGCGTTCATCGCTCGAACGGATGCGTCCGGGCATGGGATCGGCGTCAACGGCCAACCGCGACATACTCCTCGAAGCCGGCTGCTCTCGCGTCCTCGGCCGCGTAGACGTTGCGAAGATCCGCCATCTTGGCCGAGGCCATTGCCCCCGCGATACGCTGAAGATCGAGGGCGCGGAATTCGTTCCACTCGGTCAGGATCACCAGTGCGTCGGCGCCGGAAGCGGCCTCGTAGGGGTCCTCGACCCATTCGACGCCGGGAAGCATCCCCTCACCCTCGCGGCGTCCCTGCGGGTCGACCACGGCGACCTTGGCCCCGCCACCGATCAGCGCCGGCACGATGGTCAGCGACGGTGCGTCGCGCATGTCGTCGGTGTTGGGTTTGAAGGTCACGCCCAGCACCGTGATCTTCTTGCCGTTGAAGCTGCCGCCGCACAGATCGCGCAACTTCTCGAGCATGCGCCGCTTGACCTCTTCGTTGACCTTGATGACGGTCTCGACGATCTGCTGCGGCACAGCATGCTCCTGGCCGATCCGGGCCAAGGCACTTGTGTCCTTGGGGAAGCACGAACCACCATAGCCCGGCCCGGCATGCAGGAACTTGTTCCCGATGCGGCCGTCGAGTCCCATGCCCTTGGACACCGATTTCACATCCGCACCGACGCGCTCACAGAGCGCGGCGATCTCGTTGATGAAGGTGATCTTGGTGGCGAGGAAAGCGTTGGCCGCGTACTTGATCATCTCGGCCGACTCGAGGTCGGTATAGACGATCGGGAAGTCGCGCAGGAACAGCGGGCGATAGATCTCTCCCATCAGCTCCTGGGCGCGATCGGAACTGACGCCCACGACCACGCGGTCCGGCCGCATGAAATCGTCGATCGCTGCCCCTTCGCGCAGGAATTCCGGGTTGGAGGCGACGTCGAACTTGAGCGACGGGTTGGCCTTGGCCACGACCTCGGCAACCTTGCGGTTGGTACCCACGGGCACGGTCGACTTGGTGACGATCACCGTGCCGTCTCCGACGCAGCCGGCGATCTCCTCGGCGGCGGCAAAGACGTAAGACAGGTCGGCGTGGCCGTCACCGCGCCGGGTCGGGGTGCCGACGGCGATGAATACTGCCTCCGCTCCCTTGACGGCTTCCGCCAGATTGACGGTGAAGGACAGCCTGCCGGCAGCGACATTGCGCTCCATCAGCCGATCGAGACCGGGCTCGAAGATCGGCACTTCGCCCCGTTCCAACATCTCGATCTTGGCAGGATTCTTGTCGACACAAACAACTTCGTGGCCAAAATCAGAGAAGCATACTCCGGACACGAGTCCCACGTATCCGGTGCCAATCATGGCAATCTTCATCTTTGCGCCTCCGTTACGCTAACTTATGGCCACGCGAATGGGCCATCAAAGGCCGGCTGTCAACGCGGCGGCGCACTCGTGCCGCCGACCGATGCCGGAACCTCGCAAAAATGCCTACCCGGAAAGGCAGTTGCAACAGGATCGGAAGAGGAGCGCCGATGATCCATCGCCCATTCACCGACAGAAAGCGCCCATTGCTGGCGTTCTGCCTGATTTCCGCACTGGCCCTGTCACTGCCCGTCGCGCGGGCAGATGCCGCCAGTTGCACCAGGACCGCGCCTTCGGGGCTGAACCAACCGATCGACCCCGCACGGATCGATCAGAATCGGCTGAACGCCGCCATCGCGGCCGAGATCAACTACATCCGCTGCACGAAAGGCCGCCCCGCGCTCGCCACGCCGTCGAGCCTGCGCAAGGTGGCCGTGGGCCATTCGCGCTGGATGGCCAGCGCCTCGCGCCTGACCCACACGTCGAACCGCCGCGGCCAGCAGACGCCGCAGCAGCGGGTCGTCTCCACCGGGATTGACCTGCGCATGGGGTCCGAGAACATCGCGAGGGTCTCGCTCTACCGGCTGGACGAGTTCGGCCGCTTCAAGATCGACGATGCCGGTTCATGCCGCTTCTCCACGATGGACGGTAAGCGAATCAGTCGCCACACCTACGGCACGCTTGCCCGATACGCCGCACAATTGTGGTACAAGTCCTCTGCCCATCGGAAAAATCTGATGGACGGCCGCGCCCGGATGACCGGAAGCGGCGCAGGATTCGACGCTCGCGGCGGCCGTTGCGGCGAGATTTACCTGACTCAAAACTTCGCGGGCTGACGACATGGGCACTTTTGCAACTATGCGTGGCCAGTCTGGCACAACTTTGCGGAGGTGGGTTATGGACGCTTGCCTTTCTGTGCGTTTGTGCGATGTTGCCTAGGAGAACGCCGGGCATGACGCTCGGTCTGCGCTACAGGAGTCATTGTTATGCAGAAGTTTCTGATCTCGACCGCGATGATCGTGGCCGTGGCCGCTCCGTCCTTCGCTGGCGGCTACGAAGAGCCGGCGATCGAGCCTGCTCCCTTCGTCGTTGAAGAAGAAGTCGGCAGCCTCGGCGGCTACGGCGCTGCTGCTGCCCTGCTGGGCGGCGCTGCCCTGATCGCCATTCTGGCGAACGACGACGATGATGACGACGACGACGACGACGGCCACTAAGACCGTCGCCGATCTCGGCATCTGAAGAATACGAAAGCGGCCCTTCGGGGCCGCTTTTGCTTTTCTGGCTGGCCTCCGTTGGATCTGCGAGACGACGGCCCCGCCTGGCCGAAAGCGTGCGACACCGCACAGCAAGGGCCCGCCCCAAGGACAACCTGCTGAGCCTTACAGGCTGGGCGCAGGATCTGCAGATTTACTGGTAGTTTTCCCGGAACCAGCGGACGAAGGTGCCGACGCCCTCGTCGAGCGGCGTCGCCGGCAGCTCGCCAACGAGATGCGTCAAAAGCCGCGTATCGGCCCAGGTCGCCGGCACGTCGCCCGGCTGCATCTCCATGAGGTTCCGCTCCGCCTTCTGGCCCATCGCGTTTTCGATGGCGGCAATGAAATCGCCCAGCTCCGTCGGCTGGGACAGCCCGACGTTCACGACGCGCCACGGCGCGACCGGCGACAGGCTGTCGAACGCTGGAACCTCGCCGCGAGCGTCGGGGCTCGGGGGAACAGCGTCGATCAGGCGAACGATTCCCTCCACAAGGTCATCGACATAGGTGAAATCGCGCTTCATGCGGCCGTGGTTGTAGACGTCGATCGGCCGGCCTTCCCGAATCGCCTTCACGAACTTGAAAAGCGCCATGTCGGGCCGACCCCAGGGCCCGTAGACCGTGAAGAAGCGGAACATCGTCGTCGGGATGCCGTAGAGATGGGCGTAGGAATGCGCCATCGCCTCGTTTGCCTTTTTCGTGGCGGCGTAGAAGGACATCTGCCGATCGGCCTTGTCCGTCTCGGCATAGGGCATGTCGAGATTCGCGCCGTAGACCGAGGAGGTCGAGGCCATCAGCAGGTGCTTCGGCGGCGTCGCGCGCGCGGCTTCCAGCAACTCGAACGTGCCGACGAGGTTTGATTCGACGTAGGAGCGGGGCGCCTCGATCGAATAGCGGACACCGGCCTGCGCGGCGAGGTGGATCACCACGTCGGGTTGGTCCGCGGCGAAGCTATCGGCGAGGCGGCCGGGGTCCTCCAGGCGCGCCTCCACCTCGGAGAAGCCCTCGTGCGCATGGAGAAGCCCGAGCCGGCGCTCCTTGAGGGAGACGTCGTAGTAGTCGGTCATCGCGTCGAAGCCGGTAACGCGATACCCCTCGTCCAGCAGCCGCTTGCAGAGATGATAGCCGATGAACCCGGCCGAACCGGTGACGAGCGCACTTCTGGTCATGGCAGACTCCTGAGCAGACAGACGTAGGAAGTCATAGCGCCGACCGCCCCGTCAGGGAACGGTCAGCCTCGCAGGACTTGCAGCGCCACCTTGCCGACTTGCGGAGAGATCCACTGGATCGACTGCACGATGTCGCCCGATCCTGTCACCCAATAGGTGTTGCGGACGGTCAGATCGTCAGCGCGGCAGGTTTCGCGCATCCGGGTCGCGGAGAAACTGGCCCCCGAAGCAACCTGCACGGTGTCCGCCCCTTCCGACGCGATGGTGCAGCGCATGGTGGTCGGAACCTCGTGGTTCTCGCCGGACAGGTGCCGGTAGACCCGGTTGACCTCGCCCGAACGGCGGGCGCGGATCATAGCGGTGGCGGCTGTCGCGTCCGAGGACATGAGGTCATAGCCAAGCCCCCGAGTGCCGGTCAGCATGCCGTCCCGGAACGTCATGGTCTGCTGGGTCGAGGTCCGGAAGGTGCGATAGGGCCCGTTGCGGCCGAACTCCGCCAGCAGGGCCGTGCGTTGGCTCTCCTCCAGAACCGCCAGGATAAGCGGCTCCTTCACCGAGCGCAGCGCCCCCTGGATGGCCTGCGGCGAGACGCCGGCGTCGGCCTTGGCGCGTGCCTCGCGGCCGGCCTGGTTCTCCTGGAAGGCGGTGTAGAGCGCGCCCCACCCCTGCGCCTTGTCCGGCGTGTTGCCGCAACCGGCAAGCCCGGTCGCCACGGCGAGCGCAGCCAGCAGGGCGAGCCGGCCGCCTCGGGCACGAATGGCAAAGCTCATCTCCAGAATCTCCCGCCGCTGCCCTCGATATCGGGCTTGTGGTAGCGCCGCACCCGCTCGTAGAGCCGGTCGTCCACCCGCACCCTCTGGCCGCCGTCGGAGGTGAAGGGGCTGATCGAGAAACTGTGGATCGACTTGGACGGCTGACCGGTGGCCCAGCCGAGCGGAACCTGCATGTAGAGGCCCTTGTCGAAGGAGCCGTCGCCGAAATCCTCGGCGGAGACGTCGGTCATCGTCGCGTAGGCCCCGAAGCGCCACCCGTTGTCGAAGCGCCGCTCCAGCGTCAGCGTGCCGCCATAGTCGCCGGCGAGATATCGGCCCGCATCCAGCTGCACGTTGTAACCGTTGGCGAAATCGTAATAGGCCGAGGCGTGGCCGGTCACGACGTCGTAGTCCTGCAAGCCGAAGCCACCGTCGTAGTCACGCTTGACCACGTAGTTCACCTCGCCACCGATCGCCAGCGGGCCGTCGAGCGGCTTCCACATCAGCTCGGTGGAGACGCCGGTGTACATCCGCTCCAGCACACCCGCGGTCACGCGGCTGTATAGCTCGGGCGCCGGACGCCCGAAATAGGCCAGCTGCAGCGTATCAATGAAGACGTCCGTGGCGCGGGCGTACTCACGAAAGTCGGTCCGCACCACCGGCACATTCTCTGAGCGTTGCTTGGCCGAAGCTTCCTCGGTGTTGCCGATGACCCGGTACTTGACCGAGCCGGAGGCAACGACCCCCGGCATCAGCGTGACCGAGCCACCGACCCGGATCCCGAAATCGCCGCGGATCGGCTCGTCGGGATCGAACAGACCGAAGCCGAGGTAAGTGCCGAGAAACCAGTTGGTCTCGGGATAGGTCGGGTCGACGAATTCCATGCCATCGGGCAGGCCCACCATCTCCTCGGAGTAGACGGCTTCGGACAGGATCGCATCGGACGAGGCATTCTCCAGCCGCTCGAGATCGGAGCGACGGAAGCTGATCTGCGAGGCCGGCACGCCGTCCCGGACTGGCGTCACCGTCAGTATCTCGACCGAGGGCGGCAGGGCGCGGGTCAGGATCCGCGCGGTCCGTCCGATCGCCTGGGCCTCGGCATAATACCGGTTGTTCTCGATCCGCACATCGGCGCGGGTGCCTTCCAGCGAAATCGCTCGGAGCTTGATGCCCTCGTTGGCAAGCGCCTTGTCGATCCCGCCTTCGAGGCCCGCGAGGTCGGCCGGATCGGTCGTCCATTCCTGGCCCCAGGCCGCCGGATCTTCGCTGCGCGAGGGGCGCGGACGCACCGGCAGGGGACCGGTCTCGTTGCCCGGCCCGAGCAGCGGGCGCTTGGGGTTGAGGGTGAAGTTGACCTGCGCACCGATCTCCGAGCCGTAGAGCGAGGCAACGGATACGCTCACGCCCTCGTTGAAGCGGTATTCGGCGCCGAAGTTCCAAGGCGAGTCGTAATCGACAAGCCCGCGCCGGGTTTCCACCTCGTAGGCATCGGAGGAATATTCGGCCTTGAAGGTCAGCTTGTCGGTCGGCGACCAGGCGACACCACCGAAGGGCGCGACCGGGCCAGAGAACCATTGCTCGATATTGAACTCGCCGCCTTCCTCGCGGACCACGAAATCACGGTCGCCGAATTCCGCGAACGACCCATAGGAGCCGAGCCGGCCCCATCCGAGACCCGCAGTGAAGCGGAGCTGCTCCCCGATCGACTTGGTCGCCACGAGATATTCGGCGCTGTAGAGGCTGGTTCCAACGATGTCCTGAAAGCCCACGGCCACCGAGGGGAGGTATTTCGTCTCGTCGAGGAACTGGAAGCGCAAGTCGAAGTTGCGGTCGTAGTAATCCGTTCCGCCACCGTAATCGGGGATCTTGGTATAGCGGAAGGTGCCCGACAGTCGCGGGCTGAATTGGAAAGTCAGCGCGGTGCGGGTCTGGTCGCCGGAGCGGGAGAAGCTGCCCGAGAACTCGCCGTCATCCGCGTTCTCGGCCGTCGGCATCTCGATCAGGCCCGGCACGCCGTAGAGATTGTAGCTGTCCGTCACCATCGGTTCCGCGATCCCTCCGAGAGGGTGCGCCGTTCCATATATGGCGATTGCTGTAGCGACTGCTCTGGTCGCCATCTTTCTTTGCTGCTCAGGCATTCGTGGCCCCTGCCCCGCCTTTCGTATCATTGCAGTCACTATACATGTTGTCGCGGCATGGCAAACCGGCGAGCGTGACTGAGTCGCAAATTGTGTGGTTTTCGCGAAGACGCGGCAACGCCACCACGCTGCGGCCCCCACCTCCGACCAAAAGGCGTTTCAGCGGTTCAGCCTCAGGCACTCGGCATCGACGAGGAAGAGCTGTTGAGGCCGCCGGGCATAGGCGCCGTCGGTCGGCGCGATCCGGCCCGCCGGAAGCGCCTCGCAGCCGTCGAGGCGGACCTTGTCGTTCTTGGTGACCAGAAGCACGTCGCCCTCGACGCTGTCGGGCAGGGAGTATTTCAGAACGTAGTGGTTCGGCGCCCGTCCCTCCCTCGGGCGCGCAAAGAACGGCATGGTGCTCTCGCGCCCGTCGTGGAACAGCCCGGCGAGGATGTCCCGATCGTCGGCCACGACGGCGACAACGCCCTCGGCCTCGGCGGCGGCAAGAATCGCGGCGCTCATGTCGGTCCGGCCGAGATAGCGCTCCAGCAGGAAGTTGCCTTCCGGCCCTGCCCGCCAGCCGGTGCCCCAGACCGAGGCCAGCGGCAGCAGGATCGCCAGCACGAGGTGGAAGCCCATGCTGCCCCACCGCCACCCGGGGTGCTGGCCGAGCAGCCAGGGCACGACGATCAGCGTCCCCGCGATGTAGGCCGTCGCCGCCCAGTTGGGATAGGCCTCGTTCAGCAGCGCCTGGGTGCAGACGATGGCGAGGATCGGCAGCGAGAAGAGGAGCAGCAGGCGCCGCTCGGCCGGTGCGCCGCGGAACCGCGCGGCGAGCCACAGGAGCGCGCCGAACAGGACCGGGCCGAAGACAATGAACTGGTTGGCCAGGAACTCCGCCAGCCCTGCGAAATTGAGCTGCGCCCGCTCACCCGGGTCGCGCACCCAGTCGGCATTGTCGAGCGTGTGCTCGACGGTGCTGAGCCCGTTCATCAGGTTCCACCAGACGTTGGGAGAGATCACCACCGCGAAGGCCGCGAGCCCGGCCAGGGCCGGCGCCCAGCCGGGCCGCCCCTGCCACATCGCCAGCGCCGCGAGCGCGGCGCAGATCACGTAATAGATCGCGGCGTACTTGGCGAGAAAGGCGACCCCGAGCGCTGCGCCGGCCACGGCCGCCCAGAGCACCGAGCCGCCGCGGTCCAGTCCGCGCAGCCAGGCCCAGAGCGCCAGCGTCAGGAAGGGCACCATGATCGTGTCTGTGGAGATCAGCAGGCTGCCAACGACCACCATGGGCAACGTAATATAGCTTGCCGCCACCCAGATCGCCGCCACCCGACCGAAACGCGGGGCCGCGATTGCGCCGAGGATCAGCGCGGTGGCGGCATGAAAGAGCGGCGCTGGCAGGCGCACCCAGAACGCTGCGTCGGAGCCGCCGATCTCGGTCGCGGCGCGGATCACCCAGCCGATCAGCGGCGGCTTGGAATAATACCCAAGCGCCATCTCCTGGCCCCAGAGCCAGTATTGTGCCTCGTCGACAAAGAGGTCCGTCCGGTTCAGGCCGAGCAGCAGCACCCGCAGGGCGGTCACGCCCAGCACGATCAGCGCGGCGGGCAGGAACCAGCCTTCGGCCTCGCTTGCGGCGGGTCTATTCGGGCTGGCGGCGACGTTCGGCATGGATCAACCAGAGATTGCGGCTGTAGATGAACAGTCCGGTGGACTGGCCGAGGATGAAGACCGGATCCTTGCGGAACAGCGCATAGGCCAGAAGCACGAGACCGCCCCCGATCGAAAGGTACCAGAAGGCGAGCGGCACGATAGAGCGGCCGGCCCGTTCGGAGGCGATCCACTGGACAAGGAACCGCGCGGTAAAGAGCAGTTGCCCGCCGAGCCCGACGATCACCCACCAGAATTCGAACCAGCTGTCCACGGCCAGCCATTTGAACACGGTCTCAACCATCGGCGTGCTCCTCGGCGACGGGGCCGGCCTCCACCGCTTGGGCCTTCTTGCGGCGGCGGATCAGCCAGGCGACGGCCAGCAGATCCGGGATCCCCACGATGGCGCGGCGGAAGTTGGTGTAGTTCGACTGCCCGGCCTGGCGTTCGCGGTGGCTCACGTCGACCAGCGCCACTTCCCAGCCGTCCCGGTTGAACAGGGCCGGCAGGTAGCGGTGCATGTGGTCGAAATAGGGAAGCGCGAGGAAGGCGTCGCGCCGGAATCCCTTGAGCCCGCAGCCGGTGTCGCGCGTGCCGTCATGCAGCACCCGCGCCCGAAGCCCGTTGGCAAAGCGCGAGCCCCATTTCTTGCTGAACGTGTCCTGCCGGGCCACGCGCTGCCCGGCCACGAGGCCGAGCTTGCCGGTGCTGTCCTGCTTTAGCGGCAGGAAGAGCTTCGGCAATTCCTCCGGCGGGTTCTGCCCGTCGCCGTCGAGCGTGCAGATGATCTTGCCGCGCGCGGCCCGGACACCGTTGTGGACGGCGGCGCTCTGACCGGCCGAGCTGGCGTGACTGAGAAGCCGGATCCGCCCGTCTGCCGCGGCCAGCCGCTGCGCGATTTCGGCGGTGTCGTCGGTCGAGGCGTCGTTGACCACGATGATCTCGTAATCCTCGCCCGCGCAGGCGGCCGCGATTCCGTCGAGAAGAGGCGCGATGTTCTCGCCCTCGTTCTTCATCGGGATCACGATCGACAGGTCGGTCATCGGGGCCTCGCACTGCGCCGCCCGGACGCAGGACCGGACGTGGGCGCGTTTAACTCCATCCCCCGGCCCATGTCCATGAAGTTGGCCTCAGCCGCGGCGCAGCGTGTCGCCGTAGGTGAGTTTGGGCATCAGGACAATCTGCTCGCTGCCGAGGTCCGGATCGCCCTTGTCGCCTGTGCGCTCGGCGATGATCCGCGCCGCGGCTTCCCCGACCTCGCGCCGGCAGGAATCCATCGTCGCGAGCTTGCGCGGCAGGCCGTCGAGCAGTTCCACCTTGTTGAAGCCCGCCATGCCGATCTGGCCGGGAATGTCGATCCCCTTCTCGAGGCAGTAAAGCAGTCCGCCCGCGCCGATCAGATCGTTCGAGTAATAGAGGAAATCGAGGTCCGGGGACCGCGACAGCATCGCCTCGGTCATCTCCCGGCCCTTGGCGAAACCGGAACCGCCCTCGTAATACTCGTGATCCTCGACCTTCAGCCCGGCCTTTTCGAGCGCCTCGGTGAACCCCTCGTAGCGCTTCCGGGCGCGGTGGTCGCGCGGCATCTTGGTGCCGAGGAAGCCGATGCGCTTGTAGCCTTCGTCGATGATCGCCTGCGCCATCTCGCGTCCGGCCCGCTTGTGCGAGATCCCCACCGCCGAATCCACCGGTTCGCCGTCGACATCCATGATCTCGACCACCGGGATGCCGGCGTTCTTCAGCATCGCGCGGGACGCCTCGGTCCGCTCCAACCCGGCGATGATAACCCCGGAAGGTCGCCAGCTGAGCATTTCGTAGAGGACCTTCTCCTCCTGCTCCGGCTCGTAATGCGTCACCCCGAGCACCGGCTGAAGCTCGGTATCCTCCAGCACGTGGGAGATCCCGTTGACGACCTCTGGAAAGACCATGTTGGACAGCGACGGAATGATGACGGCGACGAGGTTCACCCGGCTGGAGGCGAGCGCGCCAGCGATCTTGTTGGGCACGTAGCCAAGCCGCTTGGCCGCGGCCAGCACCCGTTCCCGCGTCGCGGCACTCACGTCACCACGGTTTCGCAGCACCCGGCTGACCGTCATCTCGCTCACGCCGGAGGCCTCGGAAACATCGCGCAGGGTCAGGGGGCGTCGGGACTCGCCGCGGCCCGGCGAATGGGTGGGATCGGGGGAACGCTGATCGTCGTATGTCATGCAGATCTGTTAGCGCCAAATTTCCCTGTGGAAAAGCGCTGCATTGCAGGCGGGGATTTTAGTCGCACATGCGCCCCGACCTTGTGCTCAAGGTCTGATCTGGAGGCATTGGCGGCGATTTCGTCTTGTGCAAACGCCCATGATCCGGCACCTAAAGGCCACCGACCCCGTGGCTCAACTGGATAGAGCAGCCCCCTCCTAAGGGGCAGGTTGCAGGTTCGAATCCTGCCGGGGTCGCCATCTTGCAGGCACCGGCATCTCCCCGCGAAGTACGGCTTCATCCGTCGCCTTGCACCGCGCAATGATAATTGCAGGATGGTTGCAAAACGCCACCTTGCCTCGTAGATCATTGGACTTGCCCCAACGAGCGGACCAGTCCCATGCCGAAGTCCAAGGTCAACACCAAGGCGATCAACCTGCGGATCGAGATCGAGCACGAAGACCTCGTGCGCGATGTCATCTCGCAGATCCGTACCGGCGGGCCCGGGTTTCGGACCGCGCTCGAACAGCTCCTGGCAGACGAAAGCGCGGCGCAATACATGCCCGCGCGGGAGATCCACGCCCGGTTCTCCCAACTTGAGCAGAGAGTGAAGGCGCTCGAAGCGGCAGAGGCCCGCGAACACGACGGCGAGACTTCCTGAAACGAGTAACGCCGGCCCGGATGAACCGGACCGGCGCCACGCTCAGAGCCCCGGAGGTGAGGGAACCGAGCCCTGCCCGTCTCAGCCGTTCCAGGTCCAGCGGAACTGCGCGTCAGCCGTTGCGGTGATGCGCATCTCCGGGCTGTTGACGACCTCGATCTTGTAGACGCCGGAGGTGTCGAAGACCTCGAACCCCTCCCAGTCACCACCCGCGTTGCGGCGCTCGAGCTGCACCGTGCCGCCGCCCGGGGCGACATCAAGGGTTGCGGGCTTGGCCCAGTGGGGAAACGCCTCGGTCACCAGTGCGGCAGACTGCCAAACGCTCATTGCCGGTTCCTTTCATGCCAGTTGTGTTCCGTTGCCAGCCGAGCGCGTTGGCCCGCCCAAGACACCCGCGCTCGCCCCGGGGGGACGGCATCGGGGTTGCCTCGTCGTGGAGGCCCGCGTCGGGCCGGCCGTCGGCAGCTCTTCCTGCACGTCTTTGAAAGCAGGCCGAGAATCCATCAGAAGCCTCAACAAGATCCTGATGCAGCAACCGGTCCGGTCATCTTTCGTTAAGGATCGCGCCGCCGAGGATCACTCCAGCAACTGGCGCAGGTAGTCGCCATAGGCGGTCCGGGAAAACAACCGGATGCGCTCGGCAAGCTGGGCGTCATCGATCCATCCCTGCTGCCAGGCGATCTCCTCCGGGCACCCGGTCTGCAGTCCTTGCCGCTCCGTCAGGGTGCGCACGAAATTGCCGGCGTCGAGCAGGGAGGCATGGGCTCCGGTATCCAGCCAGGCAAAGCCGCGCCCCATGATCTGAACGTCGAGCGCATCTTCGGCGAGGTAGGTCTCCAGCAGTTCGGTGATCTCAAGCTCGCCACGCGCCGAGGGGCGGATGTTCCTGGCTCGGGCCGGCGCGTCCCCATCGAGGAAGTAGAGCCCGGTGACGGCGTAGCGCGAGGGCGCCACCTGCGGCTTCTCGACCAGGCCGGTCGCCCGGTTGCCCTCGAACCGGACGACGCCGTAGCGCTCAGGATCGGCCACGCGATAGGCAAAGATGGTGCCGCCGCGCTGCCGCTGAATGGCCGATTTCAGAAGCTCCGGCAGGCCGTGACCGAAGAACAGGTTGTCGCCGAGGATCATCGCCGAAGGCGCACCGTCGAGGAAATCCTCGCAGAGCACATAGGCCTGCGCCAATCCCTCCGGCGCGGGCTGCTCGACCCAGGTGATCTCGATCCCGAACTGCCGCCCGTCCCCAAGTAGCCTCTGAAACTGGGGCTGGTCCTGCGGCGTGGTGATGATGGCAATCTCGCGGATGCCTGCCAGCATCAGCACGCTCAGCGGATAAAAGATCATCGGCTTGTCGAAGATCGGCAGCAGCTGCTTGGAGACGCCGAGCGTGATCGGGTAGAGCCGCGTGCCGGTGCCCCCGGCGAGGATGATGCCCTTGGTCTTCATTGGCTGCTCCCCGATGCCGCCCGGCCTTCGGCATCGCTGCGCCGGGCCCTCGCAACCGGTCTAAGGGGTTTCGCGGCAAGTTGAAACGCCGCGTGAAGCGGAGACTAGCCCATCGCGATTTCCGCCAGCACCTCTCGCAGCCCGTCACGCCAATCCGGGCGGGCGATGCCGAAGCTTTCGGTAAGCGATGTGCAATCGAGCCGCGAATTTAGCGGGCGCCGGGCACGCATCGGGAATTCCGCACTCGGGATCTCGCGCACCCTCACATCACGGCCAGACAGGCGAAAGATCTCGCGCGCGAACCCCGCCCAGGACGTGTCGGGCGCCCCGCTCAGGTGATGCACACCGCTCCGGAAATCCGAACCCGTGCTGGCCCGGGCGAGCGTCAGCAGCGCCTCCGCCAGCGCGGCGGCGGAGGTCGGTCCGCCGATCTGGTCGGAAACGACCGCGATCTCCGCCCGGCTCTCCGCAAGCCGCAGCATCGTTCGGACGAAATTCGTCCCGTGAGCCGAAAAGACCCAGCTTGTGCGGAGGATGACATGAGTCCCGCCCACATCGGCAATCGCGGCCTCACCGTCGAGCTTGCTTCGGCCGTAAGCATTGACCGGCGATGGTGTATCCACGGGGCGCCACGGTTGCGCACCGTTCCCGTCAAAGACGTAATCCGTCGAAAGGTGCAGAAGGGGCAGGCCACGTTCCGCTGCGGCATGGGCGATCTCACCAGCTGCCTGTGCATTGACGCGCCCGGCGAGCTCAGGCTCGTCCTCCGCCCGATCTACGGCGGTATAGGCGGCGGCATTGATCACCACGTCGGCATCGCTGCGCTTTATGGCACGGGCACAGGCACCCGGCTCGGCAAGGTCCGCCTCCGCCCGCCCGAGCGCGACCATCTCCACCCCCGCCGAGGCCGCCGCCCGGCGCAGCGCCAATCCGACCTGTCCGGACCGGCCAAAGACCAGCAGCTTCATGTCCCCGCGCCCAACCGCACACCGACGCCCGGCCTGTCGCGAAGCGCCTGCCACCACGCCGCGTTGTCGAGATACCAGCGCACCGTCTGCTCCAGTCCGCTGTCGAGCGAGTGACGCGGCGCCCAGCCAAGCTCCTCGCGGATGCGCGTCGCGTCGATGGCATACCGGAGGTCGTGCCCGGGCCTGTCGGGCACGCGGGCGATCAGCTCGGAATACGGCCGCTCGGCAGGTCGGAGCCGGTCGAGGACGGCGCAGAGCGTCTCCACCAGGTCGATGTTGCGAGCCTCGGCACTGCCACCGATGTTGTAGCTGCGCCCGACCCGACCCCGCTGCATGACCAGCAACAGGGCCTCGGCGTGATCCTCCACATGCAGCCAGTCCCGTACGTTCTCGCCGGTGCCGTAGACGGGGATCGGCGCGCCTTCCAGCGCCTTGAGGATCACCACGGGAATCAGCTTCTCGGGGAACTGGAACGGCCCGTAATTGTTCGAGCAATTGGTCAGCACAACGGGCAGGCCATAGGTCTTGTGCCACGCCCTGACGAGATGATCCGAGGCCGCCTTCGACGCCGCATAGGGGCTGTTGGGCGCGTAGGCCGTCGTTTCGCTGAAGGCGCCGGTCGGTCCGAGCGAGCCGAAGACCTCGTCGGTGGAGACATGGACGAAACGAAAGTTCTCCGGCGCGCCATGCGCCTCCCAATAACCCCGTGCGGCTTCCAGCAGCGTGAAGGTGCCGGTGATGTTGGTGCCGATGAAATCGGCCGGACCGTCGATCGACCGGTCGACATGGCTCTCCGCCGCGAGATGCAGCACCGCGTCGGGCCGGTGGCGGGCAAAGGCATCGGCCAGCGCCGTGCCTTCCCGGATATCGACTTGCTCGAAGGCATAGTCAGGATGACCCGCCACGCTGGCAAGGTTGTCGAGACAGGCGGCATAGGTCAGCGCGTCGAGGTTGACGACCGCGTGCCCCTCGGCAATCGCCTGCCGCACAACCGCCGAACCGATGAACCCCGCCCCGCCCGTCACCATGAGTTTCATCGCTCAGCCCTCGAACCGGAATGGGGATTGGAAACCGGCAAAGCCCGACGCGGCGGCATCCTTGTCCGACTGGATCGGCGTCAGTCCATCAAGGCCCCAGTCGATTCCGATGACCGGATCGTCGAAGCGGATCACTCCCGCGGTCTCGGGCGCATAGGTCTCGGTGCACTTGTAAAGGATCTCGGTGTCCGGCTCACGCGCGACGAAGCCATGCGCGAAGCCCTCGGGGATCAGCAACTGGCGGCCATTTTCGGCGCTCAGTTCGACGCCAACCCATTTGCCGTAGCACGGCGAGCCCAGCCGGATGTCGACCGCCACATCCCAAAGCCGCCCTCGGCCGCAGCGGACGAGCTTTGCCTGGGCGCGCGGCGGCGCCTGGAAGTGCAGGCCGCGCACCGTGCCGGGTTCGCGGGACAGCGAGTGGTTGTCCTGGATGAAGGTCAGGTCGATCCCCCGGTCGCGCAGAAGATCGCGGTTGTAGCTCTCGGAGAAGAAGCCCCTGGCGTCGACGAACCGTTTCGGCGTGAGCACCAGCACGCCCGGCAGCGTGGTCTCTTCGATCAGCAAAGCCACATCCTCGCCCCTGTCGGTATAATTCGCCCCCATCTGCCACGAATTTCCCTGAGCAAACAGGGGGAGCGCGCCCAAAGTCGCGCAGAAGCTGCGCGTCCGGTTGGGTCAGGTGGCCGAGAGGAAGCGCGGCGTGCCTTCGCCGAGCACGGCTGCTGTCAGCGGGCCGCCGCGAAAGGCCGCGGTGTCGATCGCAACATGGCGGTTGGCCACCCGCGGTTCCGGCACCGGCGTGTGGCCGTGCACGACCCAGCTGCCGTCCCGCCGCGGCACGATCCTGGCGGCTGGGCGTCCCCAGAGCAGGACGTTCTCCCTCTGGGCGATCATGGCGCGGAGGGGATCGGTCTGCCCATGCACGGCCACGACATTGCCGGAGCGCCACCAGAGCGGCAGGTTCGCGAGCCACCCCAGAAGTCCCGGCCCGGCTGCCTCGCGCAGCGCGCGCGCCCGAACGGAGGCCCGCTCCCGGAGATCCACATCCGAGTAGGACGGCACGCCGAAACTCGTCATCGTCTCCTCGCCGCCGTAATCGAGCCAGCGCTGCGCCAGGCTGGCCGGCGCGCTCAGGAAATCGAGCATCATCAGGTCGTGGTTGCCCATCAGACAGACCACGCGATCGGGCTCGGCATCCTGCAATGCCTTGACGCGCCTGAGCACCCCCGCCCCATCCGGGCCCCGGTCGATGTAGTCGCCGAGGAACACGATGTCGGCCGTGCGGCCGTCCCGGTCCTCCTCGATCTGCGCCAGCAACCGTTTGAGCTTGGCATCGCAGCCGTGAACGTCGCCCACGGCATAGGTCAGGTTCTCGGGCTCCGGTGGCGCATCGGCCGCCGGGTGATGGTCCAGCCGCTCCATCAGTGCGGCGGGAAGGAGGTGCGACAGGAAACTCATGCCGCCGACCTCCGGTTCAGGCCGACCGCCACGCCCCATCCGGCGATGAACCCACCCAGGTGGGTCTCCCAGGCGAGCCTGCCGGCGAAAGCGACGTACATCAGCACGTTGATCACGACGAGGCCCGCGAGCAGCCGGCGCGTGGCGCGGAACGAGGCCGCCGTCGTCGGCCGCGAGAGCCAGATCCAGGCGCCGATTGCACCGGCAAGACCGAAGAGCGCCCCCGACGCCCCCACCATCGGCAGCCCCGAGCGCGAGAGCAGCGCAAAGGCCGCACCGCCGACGATCTGGGAGATCACGTAGATCCAGAGAAACCCGCCGGCACCGGTCCGGGCGATTACGACTCGCGCCAGCGACCAGAGCGTGACCATGTTCAGCGCCAGGTGGACCGCGCCGCCGTGCAGGAATCCGTAGCTCAGGAACATCGTGGCCGGCTGGAGCGCGAAGTTCGGCGTCCAGCCGCCCAGAAGCCCGGGCCAGAAGGCCCCGTAATCATAGGCAAGAATCCGCAGATTGGGCCGGCCGAGCACCCCGAGGTCGGAGAGTTGCAGCACCGCTTCGACCAGGCAGCAGGGCACGATGATGGAGAGCAGAATCGCTCTCTCCCCATCGGACATCGGGGCCGGGTCTCTGAGGTTCACCTTCATGTACCGATGATTGGTGCTTCCCCCTGTCTACTTCAAGAAAACATATCGTTTATGCGCGGACCCGCGAACAGTCAGTCACATTCAGATGGATTGTTTCCGACTTGCGCGGGAGGGCAAAATCCGGCCGTCCGCAGCAGTGCCGTGCTCCGACTCGCTTACCCCAGACAAAATCGTGTCAAGTATTTTTAAGGTCGCAGGGAGAACCTACGGTCGATCGTGGCGAAGATCTGGTTCGACGTCATCGTGTCGTCACCGCCGTCGACCGAGTATTCGTGGATGTAGCCCGCCACGAAGCTCCAGTCCCGATCGAGATCGTGGAAGTAGGAAAGTCCGGCGCTCGCATACCGGCGATCGTCGGTATCGTCGTCGAGCCCCTCTGAGGCCGAGGTGCCGACCGAGACGCGGAAGCCGGAGACCGCGGTGACCTCCTGCACGAAGGTCGCGGCCAGACGACTGAACAGGACCTCGTTGTCGTCGTCGTCCGTCTGGACCCCGTTGTTGAATGACAGGCTGAACACCGAGTCCCGGTTCTGACGCGTCCATTCCAGCGAACCCACGGGGTTGGTATGGCCGCTCTCGGTGCGGGTGACGCCCAGCGAGAAATCGAGCAAGCCGTCTCTCAGCTCCATTTCACGCCCGGCCGAAAGCGTCGTCCGGTATCCGCCACCGTCGAGCTCGCTCGACAGCGAGACCCGGTTGGTCCCGTTGTTGCGGTCCTGGAAAAGCGCCAGGTCGATCGTCGGCCGCTCTTCGGTATCGGTCACCCGCTCCCCGTCTCGGGTCCGGGTTGTCTCGTTGATCGAGTGGCTGAGGGTGCCGCGAAAGGTCAGCGTCGGATCGATCTCGGCCAGCAGGCCGATGCCGAACGAGCTGTTGGTCTCGTCGTTCTTGATGTCGTCGACGTCGTCGCGATCCTCGTAGGCGCCTGTGACCAGCAGCTGCGCCGTGCGGGTCAGCGCGAATCCGAGCTCGGCCGACACCGCGATCGTATCCTGATCCGTCAGGTCGGGATCATCCGAGTCCAGGAACCGGCGCTCCGCATAAGCCAGGTCGCCCTCGAAACTGACTGGCGCGTCCTTCCCGAGCGAGAGCCCGGCGGCGAATTTCAGGTCGCGGCGCGTGCCCTGGTCGATGATCAGGTCGGTGCTGTTTTCTATCTCGGTGATGTCGAGGCCATTGTCCGTCTCGCGCAGAAGCAGCGACGTGGTGAAGTCGGAGGCGACCCCGTCACGGCCGTAGGCAAGGCTCAGGAAGGGGTTGATGAACCCGCCGTTCTCGTCGGGATCCTCGCCGAATTCCCCGAGTTGCAGCCGCCCGCCGATCGACGCGTCGAAGGATGACACGTCGGTCTCGGACGAATAGCCGAGCGTCACATCGCTGACCCAAAGGTAGGTGTCGCCGGACGGCTTCTCGAGCCGCTCGTAGTTGTCATTGGCCAGAAAGCCGGTGCTCAGGTCGAAGAAGAGCTCCTCGCCCAGTTCCCGTGCCTGCTGCGAGCTGGCGACCGCGGCGAACATGGAAACCGTTCCAACAACCACCACTCGTGTCGACCAGGTCACCGCCGACATCCTGTTCACCCATCCCCCGCGCATGGACGTCTACTCGAACAGGCGGCGTTCGGGGACGAGCAGGACATCGCCCTCGACGAGTTGCGGATCCATCGTCATCTCGGCCCCGCGGGAGATCGCGCGATAGTTGATCTTGTACATGCGCTGCTGATTGTTGGCGTCTTCGCGACGCAGCTGCAGGCGCTTGGTCGCGGCATATTTGGTAAACCCACCGCTCTGCGACAGCAACTGCAGCACCGTGGTCCCGGGCAACACCGCCTTTGGGCCCGGCGCATTCACTTCACCCACCAGATAGACCACGAAGCTGTTGTCCGCTTCCTCAATGGCCGGCGACGTGGGTGCGAGCCCGACGACGGAGACGAACACGGTCGGAGTAACCGAAAAGTTGCTGGCGATGCTGCTCGCGATCGAGCGCTCGACCTGCTCGGCCGTGCGGCCTCCCGCGGTGACGGAGCCAACCATTGGGAATCCGAACTTGCCATCGGGAAGAACGAGAACCTGCCGGTTCAGGGTGGAATCCTCAAGGATTTCCACCGCCAGCTGATCGCCCGGCTGTATCAGGTAGTTTCCTTGTGCCGCTGCCGGGAGCACCCCCAGCACGAATGCGACAAGAGCGATGATCACCCTCATGAGCATTGTGACTGCCTCGATTGTTTTGCGCTCGGTGCCATCTATCGGGCTGTTTTCCGGACGCAATCTGCCTCTTCATTTTCCGGTTACACCAAATCGCCCGGAATCGTCAGAAAAAACGCAGAGATTTCCGGCCCCTGCCGCCCAAGTGTTGCAAACAGGAAGCTTTTCCTTCGCATTTCGGCGTTTGAACGCACTGAAAAGCGGCTTTGCGGGATCCAGTTCGGGCCCCGAACCGGTTTCCTTGTCGCCTTGCGCGCGCAGCAAGCCTTCCTTTACCCGCAGAATGTAACCCTCGGCCCCGGGTGTGAGACAAAGGTGGTGGTATGAGCGCAGGACCAAACGCGCCGGTCATCATCAGACGCAAGAAGGTGGTGGCTGGTGGTGGCCACCATGGCGGCGCGTGGAAGGTGGCCTATGCCGACTTCGTCACCGCCATGATGGCCTTCTTCATGCTGATGTGGCTGCTGAACGCGACGACGGAAAAGCAACGCAAGGGCATCGCGGACTATTTCAGCCCGACGATCCCCCTGAACCGGATCTCCGGTGGCGGGGACGGCAGCCTCGGGGGCGATTCCGTGTTTACCGAGGACACGCTGGCCCACAACGGCGTCGGCGCAACGAATCGGGCGCCGACGCTCCGAGACGCCGGCGCTTCCGGGCAGATGCACACGAAGGAGGACGCAGCCCTGAAGGAGCTGGAGTCAATGCTCCTCGGCGGCGGCGGAGAGAGCATGGCCGACGACAACACGTTACGCCACATCATGACGCGCGTTACCGACGAGGGGCTGATCGTCGAACTCTTCTCCCTTGAGGGTGACCCATTGTTCCAAGCCGGCTCCGAGGCTCCGATGCCGGTCCTCAAGGAACTGGTCGCGCTCGTCGGGCGTGTCTTTGCCTTTTCCACCAACAAGGTGGCGATCAAGGGATTCAGCCGCTCCCATGCCGTGGTGCTCAAGGTCAACCCGACCTGGGACCACTCCCTTGGCCGCGCTGAAACCGTGCGGGAAATGCTTTCGGAACCGCTGGGCGATGCCCGTATGGAACGCGTCAGCGGTCACGCCGACAGGCATCCCGCCGTCGGCAACCCGATGTCGATGCGCAACGACCGGCTGGAGATTGTCCTGCTGCGCTCCGGAAGCGGCGGCTGAGCGACCTCTTCAGATCCTTTCCGGCGTTAGCACCACATTAAGCGGACCATGCTCATAGTGCTCGAAATTCCCGGTCGCAGCAGCAGAAGGGCGCACCATGACCATTTCCTCTTCCCTCAATGCCGGCGTGGCCGGGCTGGCCGCGAACGCGAGCCGTCTGGCGACGATCTCGGACAACATCGCCAACTCCTCGACCTACGGCTACAAGCGTGCGGAGGCCGATTTCCACTCGATGGTAATCGAATCCGGCAGCGGAACGTATTCTGCCGGCGGCGTCCGGGTCACGACCACCCGCATGATCGACGAGGCCGGCGCGCTTGTCACGACCTCGAATTCGACCGACCTCGCCGTGCGCGGACGCGGCTTCCTGCCGGTCACGACCGAATCCTCGGTCGGCACCGACAACGGCGACGTCTCGATGCTGCTGACGACGACCGGATCGTTCCGCACCGACGAGAGCGGTATCCTCAAGACCGAATCAGGCTTGGTCCTGCTCGGCTGGCCCGCAGCGGCGGATGGCTCGATCCCGGACTACGCACGCGACACCGCGGACGGGCTCGAACCCGTGCAAATCAACGTCAACCAGTATGCCGGCGAGCCGACGACCTCGATGTCCCTCGGCGTCAATCTGCCTGCGACCGAGACCGAAGCCGGCGCTGATGGCTCCGCCTTGACGTTGCCGGTCGAGTACTACGACAACCTCGGAACTTCGCAATCCGTGACCGTCACATTCACGCCCTCAGTTCCCGCGCTGGCAACTGATCCGGCCACCAACACCTGGACCATGACCCTGACGGATTCGGCGCAGGCCGGCGCCACGATCGGGGAATACACTCTGGTCTTCGATGACACCCGCACCAGCGGTGGCACGCTCGCGTCGGTGACCAAGGTCAGTGGCGGCGCCTACGACGCTGCGACCGGTGTATTCGACGTCAATGTCGCCGGCGGCCCGATCTCGATCAACATCGGCGCCGTCGGAACCGGCACCGGCCTGACCCAGCTCTCCGACAGCTTCGCTCCGACCGCCATCAGCAAGGATGGCTCGCCCGTCGGCAACATGACATCGGTCGAAGTTGATGCGAATGGCTACGTGATCGCAAATTTCGACATCGGCATCTCACGCGTCGTCTACCAGATCCCGCTCGTCGATCTTCCCAACGCCAACGGCCTTATCTCTCTCGACAATCAGACCTACACGACCTCGAACGAGAGCGGCAGCTTCTTCCTGTGGGACGCCGGCGACGGCCCCACCGGCGACATCGTAAGTTACGCGCTCGAGGAATCCTCCACTGACGTGGCGGGCGAACTCACGGATCTGATCCAGACCCAGCGGGCCTATTCCTCCAACGCCAAGGTCATCCAGACGGTCGACGAGATGCTTCAGGAAACGACCAACATCAAGCGCTGAGCACGCGCATAAGCGAGGTGGTTCACCATGTCCCTGTCCGGCTCCCTGTCAAACGCCCTCTCGGGCCTGACGGCGGCATCGCGCGCGGCCGAGATCGTCTCGTCCAACGTCGCGAACGCGATGACTCCCGGCTATCAGAAACGCGAACTGGTGCTGTCTTCGAACGCTGTGGACGGCGCCGGCGCGGGCGTTCAGGTGGACGGTGTCCTGAGGCTCGTGGACGAGCGTTTGGTCTCGGACAGGCGCATCGCTCAGGCCGGCCTCGCCAATGCAACGACCGAGGCCGCAGCCTGGTCGCAGATCGAGACGGCGATCGGCCTCCCCACGGAGAGCGGCTCGATTGCATCGAAGATCAGCGCCTTCGACGCCGCTCTCATCAATGCAACGAGCCGGCCGGATCAGACGGTCCGCCTCGACGCTGCCGTTGAAGCCGCGTCGGATCTGGCCATTCACATCCGATCCGCTTCGAGCGAAGTCCAGCAGATACGGATGAATGCCGATGCCGACATCGCATCGATGGTCGAGCAATTGAATTCCGATCTTGAACAGATCCAGACGTTGAACTGGCAGATCTTCAAGATGGGAAATTCGGGTCAGGATGTCTCCGGCCTGCTGGATCAGCGCCAGGCCCTCGTCGACTCCATCGCCGAGGCCATTCCAGTTCGGCAGGTCGCCCGGGACGGTGGCCAGATTGCGCTCTTCACGACCGGAGGCACCATCCTGCTCGACGGTCAGGCGGCGGAGATCGGCTTTACCGCAACAAGGACGATCACGCCGGATATGACCTACGACGCAGGCTCGCTCTCTGGACTGACTTTGAATGGCATCCCTCTCGACATCGGAGGGACCTACGACCCTATCGCCGGCGGCAAACTGGCGGCCGCCTTCGATATTCGGGACGGCATCGGCGTTGAAGCGCAAACCGAACTCGACGCTCTCGCGCGCGATCTGATCGAACGGTTTCAGGATCCTGCGCTCGACGCCACCCTCGCGGTCGGCGACGCCGGCCTGTTCACCGACGGCAATGGCGCCTTTGATACGTCCGACGAGATCGGTCTCGCCGCCCGGATCGGCATCAATTCCGCCGTTGATCCGGATGCTGGTGGTGAGAGTTGGCGCCTGAGGGACGGGCTAGAGGCTGCTGCCAGCGGCGATGTCGGGAATTCCGCGCTCCTGTCGGCGCTGACCGATCGCCTGAACGAGAGCCGCGCCACCGCCTCCGGCGCCTCCGCCGGCCTCCAGCGATCGACCAGCGAACTCGCGTCTGACGTCCTGTCGCAGATCTCACGACAACAGCAATCTGCCGAGACCCGTCAGGGTTTCGAAGCTGCGCAGCTCGATGCGATCTCCACGGAAGAAGCGCGCAACGGCGTCGATACGGATGACGAAATGCAGAAACTCCTGCTTATCGAGCAGTCTTATGCCGCGAATGCGCGGGTCATACAGACGATCGAAGAGCTTCTGGATCAGCTTCTGGGGATTTGAGCAATGGCTGTGAACACCTTAGGCGACCTCGCGATGAGCTACATCTTCAGAAGCAGGAACGCCCAGCTCAAGTCGGACATGGTCCGCCTCTCCACGGAGCTTTCCACTGGCCAGACGGCATCGGTTTCGAATGCCGTGAACGCAAATTTCGGGCCTGTCTCGGCCATGGAACACTCCCTGTCGCAACTTGAGGCCTATCGGCAATCGATGAGCGAGTCGGCCGACTTTGCCGGTGCAATGCAATCTTCGCTTGAGGCGATACGTCAATCGGCCCTGTCTCTGTCGACCGACCTGTTGACCTCCGGCACCACGGTCAGCGCTGTTCACTTCGACACGTTGGGCACCTCCGCCACTCAGGCCTTTCATGCGTCGGTGAGCCAACTGAACACAAGCTTCGGCGGCAGGGCATTGTTCTCGGGCGCCGCAACCGACCGCGCCCCACTTGCCGACAGTCACGCGATCCTGTCCGCTCTCGGTTCGGCAGTCGCTTCGGAGACCACCGCGTCCGGAGTGAAGGCTATCGTCGACGCCTGGTTCGCCCCGGGAGGCGGGTTCGACTCGGGTGCTTATGCCGGCTCGACGGCACCACTCGCACCGATGCAGGCTGGCGCTCACCGCGATGTCGACCTCAATGTCACCGCCGCCGACTCGGCCATCCGTGATACTCTACGTGGCCTCGCATTGTCCGCCCTGATGTCCAGCCAGCCACTTTCGGACATGCCATCCGAACAAGCCGTCATGGCCAAGATGGCGGGCGATCTGCTGCTTCAGACGACCAACGACCTGTTACAGACTCAGGCAATCGTCGGTGTCGCAGAGGAAACGCTCGAGAATGCCCGAATCAACAACGCAAGCGAGATCGCTGCGCTGGAACTCAGCCTCGCCGAACTGCTGTCTGTGGATGTCTACGAAAGCGCTACCAAGCTGGAACAGGCCGAAAGCAGCCTTGAATTGTTCTATGCGCTGACAGCCCGCAGTGCTCGGCTGAACCTCGCGGATTACCTTTGATTCTACGCTGTCTCGTTGTTTTCTTCGCCATCCTCGCCACTCCGCTCACTGCGGGCCCGGTACGGATCAAGGATCTTGTTGAATTCGATGGCGTGCGTGGCAACGACCTCGTCGGATACGGCCTCGTCGTCGGATTGCATGGCACAGGCGACGGACTGCGCAACTCGCCGTTCACCGAAGAGATAATGGCAAACATGCTCGAACGCCTGGGCGTGAACGTCGCTGGGGAACAGTTTCGCCCCAAAAACGTCGCCGCGGTCTTTGTTACGGCGACATTGCCCGCCTTCGCGCGCTCGGGGAGCAGAATTGACGTCTCGGTCTCCGCGATCGGCGACGCAAAGAGCCTGATGGGCGGCACGCTGATCATGACCCCCCTCACAGCTGCGGATGGCCAGATCTATGCCGTCAGCCAGGGAACGGTGATCGCCGGCGGGGTACAGGCCGAAGGCGATGGCGCGAATGTGGTGTCCGGCGTACCGACGGCGGGCGTGATTCCTGCCGGCGCCCGCGTGGAGCGCGAAATCGACTTCGATTTTTCGGGCCTGACGACAATGCGTCTCTCGTTGCGGGATCCCGACTTCACGACGGCGCAGCGCATCGAGAACGTGATAAACGGAGCTTTCGGACGTGTCGTCTCGCGCATGCTCGATGCAGGCACGATCGAACTCGACATTAACGCAACGCGGGCCGGCTCTCCGGCCCGGGCGATCAGCCAGTTGGAAAACCTGCGGGTCGAGCCCGAACGCCGGGCCCGGGTGGTGGTCGACCAACGGTCGGGAACAATCGTGATGGGTGACGATGTCAGGATCTCTCGCGTGGCAGTGTCTCAGGGCAACCTGACACTCCGCATCGAGGAAAGCCCTGTCGCCGCGCAACCGAACCCGTTTGCCGAGGGGGAAAGTCTGGTCCTTCCGAGAACCAACGCGGAGATCGTGGAGGAGCCGGGTATCGGGCTCGCCGAAGTATCGGGTGGCACCTCGCTCGCGGAGGTTGTGGCGGGGCTCAACGCGCTCGGCGTCGCGCCAAGGGATCTGATCGACATTCTGACCAGCATCAAGGCTGCCGGCGCTCTCCATGCGGAGTTCATCGTCCACTAGCAGAATCAGGAACCACCCACGCAAGAACGTGCCATTGGCAAGGTGAGAATTATTCTCGCGATTGGCGCGCGGCGGTGCCGGCGACCCGCTGCAGATCACTCGAAAAGGCGCGTGATGATGGAGGTAGATTTCAAGGCTTCCCCCGCCTCTGCGCGAAGCCGAGATCGACCATCTCGCCAAAGCGGCCAGCGTGGCTTTTTAAACCAGACGAAATCGTACCTCCCGCAATTGCAACTTTCAGCATCCCCGCGGCCGCGAAGACGGCCACGGGATCGGCTAAGGCAGGCATTTGCTGAAGTAAGGATCAATCGTTGTCCCGGACGTGCCACTCCCAGGGCTGCGAAAAGTTGCCGAGGAGGTGCGTCACGGCCTCATCATCGACCTCGCCCTGACGTTCAACAAGAGCGAGGAGACCCCGTCGTTTGTCTTCCTGAACCCTGACCACGGCGGCCGCGATTTTGGCTTCCCTGAGCGCCCCGTTGAAAACCCTTGCGATGGCCATCTTGCGCAGTTCAGGTTTGAAGACCTTGCCGACCGCCGTCTTGGGCAGCTCCGGTAGGATCTCAAGGTACTTGGGGATGGCGGCGCGCTCGGTGATCCGGGGCCGGATGAACTCCATCAACTCGTCTTCCGTGACCTTCGCGTCCTGAACAAGCTCCACATAGGCGCAGGGCAGTTCGCCCGCGAAACTGTCCGGTTGCCCGATGGCGCCCGCGAACGCCACGGCGGGATGCCCGGCCAGGGCCTCCTCGATCACCGCCGGATCGATGTTGTGCCCGCCACGAATGATGAGGTCCTTCGCACGCCCCGTAATCCAGAGGTAGCCATCCGCATCGATCCGACCGAGATCGCCGGTACGGAGGTATACGTCGTGATGGAACAGATCGTGGTTCTTGTCGGCTTCGGTGTATGTCGAGCCCGCATAGACGCCGGGGTTGTCGATACAGATCTCGCCGACCTCGTCGGTGGCGCATTCGCGCGGGCCGTCCGGCGTGTGCTGCAGGATCTTGACGTCGGTATGCGGGAAGGGGATCCCAACCGACCCGATCTTCTTGTTTCCCTCGACAGGGTTGATCGAAACGAGGCAGGTCGCTTCGGTCAGACCGTAACCCTCGATGATCTCGACCCCTGTCGCGCGTTCGAACCGGTTGTAGAGTTCGACCGGCAGGGGCGCCGACCCGGAGAACGCCTTTTCCAGCGTGGAGACATCGGCATTCACCGGCCGCTGCATCAGCGCCGCGAAAGCCGTCGGCACACCGATCATGAAGGTGACCTTCCAGCGCTCCACGAGCTTCCAGAAATTGTCGAAGACACCGTCGCCCCGATAGCCCTGAGGCGTCGGAAACACCACGTGCGCGCCCGAGGCGATCATCGACATCAGGATCGGATGCACCGCGAAAACGTGGAACAGCGGCAACGGACAGAGCACGTTGTCCTGGTTGCTGAACAGCAGGCGGTTCCCGAGCCAGCCGTTGTAGATCATCCCCGAATAGAGATGTTGCGCGACCTTCGGCATGCCGGTGGTGCCGCCGGTGTGGAAATAGGCCGCCACCCGGTCGCCAGTGCTGTCCGCGAATGTCAGGCGATCGGCCGGCTGTTCGGCCATCGCCTCGTTGAAGTCCCGGATCCGCGCCGTGTGCTCGACGGTCATCTTCGGGCGAAGGAACGGCACGATCCATTTCTTGAGCCCAGTGAGGTAGCGCAGCAGGTCCACCTCGAGCACATGCTTGACGTTGGGCGCGTGATCCACGGCCTCGGCGGCCTTTTGCGCGACGTCGGATTTCGGGAAGGCCTTCAGCGTCACCAGGACCTTCGCGTTGGTCTCCCGCAGGATCGCGGAGATCTGGTCCGGCTCGAGGAGCGGGTTGATCGGGTTCACGATACCGGCAACCATCCCGCCGAGCAGGGTAAAGACCGTTTCGCTGCAGTTCGGCAGCAGGAAGGCGACGACATCCCCTTCGCCGACCCCGAGCGACCGGAACAGGTTGGCCGCCTGGGCGGTCCTCGCGTGAAGCTCCGACCAAGTGAAGGTTTCAGCAGGAGCGCCCGGATGTGACAGCAGCTGGAACGAGACAGCCGGCCGACTGCCGTGATTGTCCCGCGCAGCGCTCAGGAATTGGTACATGGTGGTCGGAACATCGCGTTCCTCCCACGGCATCTCGTTGTCGATCGCATCGCGATCGGCGACGGTCGCAAAGCTCATCCGGTGTCCTCCCTCGTCGTGCCAACTCCCGCACGTCCTGTGAATTGGGGCGATTGAACTATCCGCCGCAAGTCTGACGCTGCGCAACGGGAATTGTGCCCCTGCGTCACGCAACAGCCCCGTCCAACACTGTCGGCGACGCTACTCCGCCGCAAGACCGTCCGTGAACTGGAGGCGCGCGAGCCTTGCGTAGAGCCCGCCTTCGGCCACCAGGGAGTCGTGCGTGCCTTCGGCCACAATCCGCCCGCCGTCGAAGACGAGTATGCGGTCAGCCTGTTTCACCGTCGCCAGCCTGTGCGCCACGATGATCGTCGTGCGCCCCTCGCTGAGCGCGGAGACCGCCTGCTGCACGGCGCGCTCGCTCTCGGCATCGAGCGCCGAGGTCGCCTCGTCAAGCAGCAGCACCGGGGCGTCACGCAGGATCGCACGGGCGATCGCGATCCGTTGTTTCTGCCCGCCCGAGAGCATAACGCCGCGCTCACCGACGTAGCTGTCGTAGCCATCGGGCAGCGCCGAGATGAACCCGTCCGCCGCGGCGGCCCTGGCGGCCGCCTCGACCTCCGCATCGCTGGCCTCGGGACGGCCGAAGCGGATGTTCTCGCGCGCGGTGTCGGCGAAGATGACGGGATCCTGCGGCACCAGGGCAAGCGCCCTGCGGAAAGTGGCGCGTTCCATCTCCCGCAGCGGCACCCCATCCAGGCGGATCTCGCCGAAGCTTGGATCGTAGAAGCGCAGCAGGAGTTGCAGAACGGTTGATTTGCCGGCACCGGATGGACCCACCAGCGCGATCTGCTCTCCGGGCGACACGGTGAAGCTGACCCCGTTCAACGCGGCGTCCGCCGGGCGGCTCGGGTAGTGGAAATCGACATTGTCGAAGGCGATACGACCGGTCACCGGCGCCGGGAGCGCCCGCGGCGTCTCGGGATCGGTCACCGCGTCCTCGGCGTCCAGCAGTTCCACCAAGCGCTCCGTCGCCCCCGCAGCGCGCTGCAGCTCGCCCCAGATCTCGGAGAGCGCGGCCACGGAACCGGCCATGATGCCTGCGTAGATCAGGAATTGCACCAATTCGCCCGCGGTCATCACATCGGCCCGCACATCGCGCGCGCCGATCCAGAGGACGCCGAGAATGCCGGAGAACACCACGAATATGATGATAATCGTGAGCAGCGCCCTGACCGTGATGCGGGTCTTCGCCGAGCGGTAGCTGGCCTCTGTCATCTCGGCAAACTGGCTCCGGCTGGCGGCTTCGTGCGAGTAGGCCTGTACCGTCTGCGCTGCCTGCAGCGCCTCGGAGGCATTGCCGGAGCTTTTCGCGATCCAGTCCTGGTTCTGCCGGCTCAGGGCGCGAAGGCGGCGACCAAGCGCCAGGATCGGCACGATCACGATGGGCACGATTGCGAGCACCATCACCGTTAGCTTGACCGACGTGAAGAACATCATGGCGAGGCCGCCAAGGAACATGAGCGTGTTGCGGAGGAACCAGCTCACCGACGAGCCGATGACCGAGAGGATCAGGGTGGTGTCAGTCGTGATGCGGCTGATGACCTCGCCGGTCATCAGATTCTCGAAATAGGCCGGGCTCATGCCGATCATCCGGCTGAAGACGGCCTCGCGGATATCGGCCACGACCCGTTCGCCCAGCCGGGTCACCACGTAGTAGCGCAGCCCGGTTCCGAGCGCGAAGACGGCGGCGATGCCTATCGCGGCGAGAAAATAGCGGTCGAGCAGGTGAACCGCGCCGTCACCGAACCCGTCCACCACTCGCCGCGCGGCAATCGGCAGAAGCAACGAGACCGTCGCGGTGAGGGTCAGCGCGAAGCCGGCAAGGATCACGTAGCCACGATAGGGTGCAAGGAAGGGGAAGAGAGATCGCAATGAGCCGACGCGCTTCGACTTCGCGCGTTCGCCTTCGCCGTCCTGTCCAGTTTTCGCCATGCTCGCCCCCTCTTTCGCAGCCGTGCAATACCGGCCCGAGAGAAGCGCGGCAACCAGATCGACGGCCCAAGGGCTGCGACACTCCGGGCGTCAAGGCGGAATCGCCAATGCAGGGGCCTGCCGCAATTTGTCCCGCTAGCATATCAGTGCACAATACGTTACTGTCTTGTCAGCCTCCCGACCCTTGCGGGACAAACCTTCATTCGATCAGCGAGACCCGACATGACCACAGACATCCTTTGCCTCGGCGAACCCATGCTGGAATTCAACCAGCAGCCTGACGGGATGTACAAACCTGGGCACGGTGGCGACACCTCCAACGCCGCTTGCGCCGCTGCTCGGCAGGGGGTCAAGGCCGGCTATTTCACGCTGCTCGGAAACGACACATTCGGCAAAGGGTTCATCGATCTCTGGGCCGCCGAGGGCGTCGACGCCTCGAGCGTCAAGCAGATCTCCACGGCGCCGACGGCCGTCTACTTCGTGACCCACGGGGCGGACGGGCACGAGTTCAGCTATTTCCGGGCCGGGTCCGCGGCTAGCACCATGTCCCCGGCCGACCTGCCGGTCGAAGCGCTCCGCTCGACGAAGATCCTCCACGTCTCGGGCATCAGCCAGGCGATTTCCGCCTCGGCAGCCGACGCCGTCTTCGAGGCCATCGACATCACTAAGGCCGCGGGCGGTCTGGTATCTTACGACACCAACCTGCGGCTGAAACTCTGGCCGCTCGACCGCGCTCGGGCAGTGATCCACGCAGGCGTCGCCAAATGCGACATCGCCCTGCCCGGCCTGGACGATGCCATCCACCTGACCGGTCTCGAAGAGCCCGAGGCGATCGTCGACTTCTACCTCGGCCTGGGCGCCAAGGTCGTGGCCCTGACTCTCGGTGCCCGCGGCACCATGGTTGCAACCCCCGAGCGCCGCGAACTGATCGCAGGTCGCAAGGTGAAGCCGGTCGACGCCACTGGCGCCGGCGACACGTTCGACGGCACCTTCCTCGCCCGGACCGTCCTCGGCGACGACCCCTTCGCCGCCGCCCGCTATGCCAACGCGGCCGCTGCGCTCTCGACGCAGGGGTTCGGTGCGGTGGAACCGATGCCGCGCCGCGCCGACGTGGAAGCCTTCCTCGCCGCCGGCGACGCCTGATCCGCTGGAGTGCCCCATCTGAACTGGTCCACCGTTATGTTTAGGAAACGGAGGACAGAGAATGGCGAACA
>NZ_JBHTJT010000051.1:0-312046 GCF_042676185.1 Tropicimonas aquimaris
CGCCTCAGCGCCGCCGGTGAAGGGGGTTCTACGGATACTACCCGCAGGCCGCAAGGGGTTTTTTGAAAAAACCTTCATCTCTTGGTCAAAAATCTAATTAGTCAATAAATAACATATCCTTACGACTATATCAACTCCCACTCACCCAGGCAAACCCAGCATGGTTCCGTGGGGGAAACTGGCCGAATCCGCAGAGAATCCGAGTCGGTTTCCCCTCGGACTCCCCGCCTGGACCGCTTGATGTATGGACTCGCCCCCTGGTGACGGCCGATTCCCCACATCAGGGCACCTGCCGCAGCCATCGTCCGAGCGTCCGCACTATATAGATGCCGAGAAAATTCGACGGATCGGCTCGCGTGGCCATCCGGGCGGTTCAGGAGCGGCCCATGCCGCACAATGCCTTTGCCCGGGCCCCGCGCCCGCATGACCGACCTTGCGCAATCGCGCCTTCCCCAAGGCAAGACTCGCTGGTATGACGCGCGCGCACTTATAGGAGATAAGACCGATGGGATATCGTGTCGTCGTCGCGGGTGCCACGGGCAACGTGGGTCGCGAAATGCTGAACATCCTGGCCGAGCGCCAGTTCCCGGTGGATGAGGTTGCCGCCCTGGCCAGCCGAAAATCCCTCGGGACTGAAGTCAGCTTCGGCGACAAGACTCTCAAGACCCAGGATCTCGACACCTTCGATTTCACCGGCTGGGACATGGCCCTGTTCGCCGTTGGCTCCGACGCGACCAAGACCTACGCGCCCAAGGCCGCCGCTGCTGGCTGCGTGGTGATCGACAACTCGTCGCTCTACCGTTACGAGCCAGACATCCCGCTGATCGTTCCGGAAGTGAACCCCGATGCGATCGACGCCTATTCCAACCGCAACATCATCGCCAATCCCAACTGCTCCACAGCGCAGATGGTCGTGGCGCTGAAGCCGCTGCATGACCGTGCGCGGATCAAGCGGGTCGTGGTGAGCACCTACCAATCGGTCTCCGGCGCCGGCAAGGAAGGTATCGACGAACTCTGGGACCAGACCAAGGGCATGTACGTTCCCGGCCAGGAAGTCGCGCCGTCCAAGTTCCAGAAGCAGATCGCCTTCAACGTGATTCCGCACATCGACGTCTTCATGGAAGACGGAACGACCAAGGAAGAGTGGAAAATGGTCGCCGAGACCAAGAAGATTGTCGATCCGTCGATCAAGGTCACCGCGACCTGCGTGCGGGTCCCCGTTTTCGTTGGCCATTCCGAAGCGATCAACATCGAGTTCGAGGACTTCCTCGACGAAGACGAAGCGCGCGATATCCTGCGTGAGGCACCCGGAATCATGGTCGTCGACAAGCGCGAATCCGGCGGCTACGTCACCCCGGTCGAATGCGTCGGTGAATATGCGACCTACATCAGCCGCATTCGCCAGGATTCCACCATCGAGAACGGCCTCAACCTCTGGTGTGTCTCCGACAACCTGCGCAAGGGCGCCGCACTCAACGCGGTGCAGATCGCGGAACTGCTCGGCAACCGTGTTCTGAAAAAGGGCTGAGCCCGACCGCGCGGCGGCATCGCCGCCGCGCCACGCCCAACCCCGGACAAGCGGCTATGCCGCGCGGCTCCGGGGGCGGGAGCCTTGCCTTGTGGGTCCCGCAACCGATGGGCCCCGCGGCCACTCTCTCTGTCAGATCTTCACGAAGCCTCCGGCCTCGGGCAGGTAGTGCTGCAATGTCCCCTCTCGGATGTCGAACAGGATGCCGTGCAGCGACAACCGCCCCGCCTCGACAGCTTCGCGCACGAAGGGGAATCCCCAGAGGTTCTCCAGCGACACGATCACCGCCTGCTTCTCCAGCGCCCTTTGCTGTTCGGTCTCGTCGGCTATATCGGCAACCCGTTCGTAGCCCGGCCGCAGAATGTCCAGCCAGCGCCCGACGAAGCTGCTCTTTTCCTCCAGTTCCGGCGCATGGCCTGCGCACATCTGCTGGCAGCCCCTGACACCGCCGCAATCGGTATGCCCGACCACCAGCACATGGGCGACGCGCAGCACCGACACCGCGTACTCAAGCGCCGCCGAGGTGCCGTGCGGATCGCCGTCCGGCAGGTAGGGCGGTACCACGTTGGCGATGTTGCGATGCAAAAAGATGTCGCCGGTCTCCGCGCTGAAGACGGCGTTCACGTTGACCCGGCTGTCGCAGCAGGCAATTGCCATGATGCGCGGGCTCTGCCCTTCCTCGGCAAGCTTGCGATACCAGATCTTGTTGTCGGCATAGGTGGTCGCATGCCATCCGTGATAGCGCGGCACCAGGTAGGGCGGCAGCGGCATGGCATGGATCTTTTCGACGGGTTCGGACATCGCTGTGCTCCGTAGGTTTCCGGTCTCGCGCTCACGGTTGTATGGCGGAATTTGAAGAAATTCGAGAGTAATCCCAAGGGCCCACCCGACAAAGGCATAACGCTTTGTTCAGCCACCGGGGCAATCATGCGCGGGGATCCGGGGGCATGGTGCGAACAACGGGGGTTATGGTGGCATCGGTGGCGACATTGACATTCGAAGAGTCGGTTCGGCTCGACCGCGACAATCTGGAGGAGCTTTATCGGCAGCTTGGCGCTGCGGGAGCAGAAAACGTGATCTGCCGGGCGATGGAGGAACTGGCTGTGCGGCTCTCCGACATCGCGCCGCTATATCGCGCGGACCGATCCGGCGATCTCGCCCGCCTGGCGCGTAGCCTGGTCGGCATTTCCTCGCAGATCGGCCTGCAGACGCTGGCGCATGTGGCCGAGGACGTGTCACGCTGCGCTTTGCGTCAGGACCGGACGGCGCTTGCTGCAACGCTCTGCCGGCTCGAGCGGATCGGGGACAGGTCGCTGACCGCGGTCTGGGATCTGCGGGACGTCACCTCCTGAGCGGAATCCGTCGGGCAAGGCCGATGCCACTTGCGGCGCGCAGTAAGGACCGTAATGTCGCGCGGGCAAGCCAGAACCACCAACCGCCGGGAGAACCTCATGTCGCTGTCCTTCGCAGAGGCCGACGCCACGTCGACCGATCTCTTCGTCATCGGCCCCGAGATGCTGCCCGCCTGGCGGGACTCCCAGTCGATCGAAGTGCGCTTCTGGCTGGATCGAATTGGCTTCGCTGGCGCCATTGGACAGGCCGCACTCGTGCCGGCCAGCGACGGGGAACTTGCTGTCGTCGGCTACGGAACGGCGCGGGACCGGGCGCGTGGCAGGTTCCACCTCGCCACGGCCGCAACATCGCTGCCTCGGGGAACCTACGAGATCAAGGGCGACCTGTCCGTCGAGGAACTGTCGGAAGCCGCGCTCGGCTGGCTGCTCGCCAGCTACCGGTTCAGCCGCTTCAAGCCCGGCGGCAACGGCGACGGCGCCCGCCTGAAGGCGCCCCGGGGCGTCGATGCCGCCCGCCTGCTGACCATCGCGGAAAGCGAGGTGCTGACCCGGGATCTCATCAACACGCCGCCCAACCACATGGGTCCGGGAGAGCTCGAAACCGCCGCCTGCAATCTAGCGGAGAGCTTCGGCGCGTCGCATTACGTTACCAAGGGCGACGATCTGCGGAAAGGCTTCCCGCTGATCCACGCCGTTGGCCGGGCTTCCCCTCGCGCGCCACGGCTGATCGATCTCCGCTGGGGCCAAACCGGCCCGAAGGTCGTGCTGGTCGGCAAGGGCGTCTGCTTTGACACCGGCGGTCTCAACCTCAAGCCCGGCAGCTCCATGGGCCTGATGAAAAAGGACATGGGCGGCGCGGCCACGGTGCTGGGGCTGGCGCGCTCGATCATGGCGCTCGGGCTGCCGGTGCAGCTGCGCGTGCTGATCCCGGCCGTTGACAACAGCGTCGCCGGGAACGCCTTCCGCCCGCAGGACGTGCTCCGATCCCGCAAGGGGCTGACGGTCGAGATCAACAACACCGATGCCGAGGGCCGGCTCGTTCTGGCCGACGCCCTCTCGCTCGCGGCGGAAGAAAACCCGGATCTCCTGATCTCGATGGCCACGCTGACCGGCGCCGCCCGCGTGGCGCTCGGCCCCGACATCGCACCGTTCTTCACCGACGACGCGGCGATGGCTGACGCGCTTCAGCACTCCGGCGCCCGCGTCGCGGACCCGGTCTGGCGGCTGCCGTTCCACGATCCCTACGAGGCGATGGTCGAGCCGGCGATCGCCGATCTCGACAACGCGCCCAAGGGCGGCATGGCCGGCGCGATCACCGCGGCGCTCTTCCTCCGCCGCTTCGCCGAGGGCGCGGCAAGCTACACCCATTTCGACATCTATGGCTGGCAGCCCAGCGCCGCCCCGGCCCGCCCGGTCGGGGGCGTGGGTCAAGGCGCGCGCGCAGTGCTCGACGCGCTGCCTCGCGTCCTCGGATTGTGAGCGCGGCGATGCAGACCGACCGGCGGCTCCTGCCCGCGAACGACCATGTTGCGGCGAGCGAGCTGCGCGGCGTCGTCGAGGCCCCGCGCTACGACGATGGCGCCTGGCATCGGGTGCAGGTGCCGGTGGCAGACCTGCTCCGCGCGCCCGGCGGGCCGCGAGAGCGGCAGCTGCTTTACGGACAGCGGGTTCGGGTGTTCGACACTCGCGACGGCCACGCCTTTCTCCAGTCGGAGCGGGACGGGTTCGTCGGCTATCTCGACACCGCCGCCCTTGGAACCGACGCGCAGCCCACGCACCGGGTCCACCGCGCGGCCACGCATCTCTATCCCGCGCCCGATCTCAAGCGGATCGAGATCTGCGGCCTGTCCCATGGCGCCCTGCTGACGATCACCGGCACCGCCGGCAATTACCTTCAAACCGACGCGGGGCATTTCGTGCCGTCCGGCCATGTCTCCCCTGTCGAGGCGCGAGACGACGACCCGGTCGCCGTCGCCGAACTCTATCTCGGCACGCCCTATCTCTGGGGCGGCAACTCCCGCGCCGGGATCGATTGTTCGGGGCTGGTGCAAGCGGCGCTTCTGGCCTGCGGCATCCCCTGCCCCGGGGATTCCGATATGCAGGAACAGGCCCTCGGCGCAGCCCTTCCGGAGGGAACGCCCGCCCGGCGGGGCGATCTGTTCTTCTGGAAGGGGCACGTGGCGATGGCGGTCGACGAGGGCCGGATCATCCACGCGAACGCCCGGGCCATGGCGGTGTCGTTCGAACCGCTTCAGTCGGCAATCGCCCGAATCGAGGCCGCGGGCGACGGCCCGCCCACCTCGCACAGGCGGCTCGGCTGAGTGCGGCTCACTCCACGGCGCGGATCAGCTTGCGCTCCAGGACCCGCAGCACCGTCTTCAGGTCGTGCCCCCGCTTCAGGATCTGCCCGTCCATACCGATGACGGAATACATGCCCTGCCTGTGCCGGAGCCGCGGGCGTTTCTCGATCATGTAGAGCGGCGTCTCCGCCGTCCGCCGGAACACCGAGAAAACGGCAGCATCCTTGAGACAGGAAATCCCGTAGTCGCGCCATTCTCCGGCGGCGACCATGCGTCCGTAGAGACCGAGAATCACATTGAGTTCTGAGCGTTGGAAGGCCACCTGGTCCGCCAGGTGGCCGGAAGACAAGGGTGTAGGTGTCTCCATGTTCATGGTTCGACTGTGGTGCGGGAATGCTTGCAAATCAACGCAGAATTGGCATTTGCCGCAATTGCGCCACGAAATGACCGCCCGAATGCCGCTTTTCCCCCACACCCCGGCCATCGCGCCCGATTAACACTTTGGACTGTAGTGAGCGTATGCTCGTCCGGTGCCGCGGATTTTCAGCCCCCACCCAACCCGCGGCACCGGAGCTACGTCTCATCCTCTCAGCAAAGCACCGCAACCCGCAGGGTCCGCAGAAGGCCAGGCATTGACGCAGGCGCCGCCTCAGGCTACCCCGCCGCCCTCATTGCAACGGGGAACAGCATGGCACGCAGACGCAAGGGACGCGACATCTCCGGTTGGGTCATCGTGGACAAGCCCGCCGGCCCGACCTCCACCGCAGTCGTCAACAAGGTCCGCTGGGCCTTCGACGCGAAGAAGGCCGGCCACGCCGGCACGCTCGACCCCGCAGCGACCGGCGTGCTCGCCGTTGCGCTCGGCGAAGCGACCAAGACGGTTCCCTATGTCACCGACGCGCTCAAGGCCTATCGCTTCACGATCCGCTTCGGCCAGGCGACCAACACCGACGATGCCGAGGGCGAGGTGATCGCCACCAGCGACGCCCGGCCCAGCGATGTCGAGATCGAGGCCGCGCTGCCGGACTTCGTGGGGGACATAATGCAGGTCCCCCCGAAATACTCGGCCGTGAAGATCGACGGCGAGCGCGCCTATGCGCTGGCCCGGGACGACGAGGAATTCGAGATCGCAGCGCGCCCGCTTTATGTCGACAGCCTCGCGCTCGTCGCCCGGCCCGACGCCGACCACGCGGAGCTGGAGATGGTCTGCGGCAAGGGTGGCTACGTCCGGTCCATCGCCCGCGACCTCGGCGCGACCCTCGGCTGCCACGCCCATGTCACCACGCTGCGCCGCACATGGTCCGGCGCCTTTGAAGTCGAAGGCGCACTCGACTGGGAGACGCTCGAGGCGCAGGCGCGGACGCCCGAACTCGACGAATGGCTGCGCCCGCTAGAGGAAGCGCTCGTCGACCTGCCCCGGCTACCCTGCACGCCCGAAGGCGCGACCCGGCTGCGCAACGGCAACCCCGGCATGGTCATGTCGGCGCCCGATGTCGAGTACGGCGACACCGCCTGGGCCTCCTACCGGGGCGTGCCGGTGGCCATCGGTATCTATCGCAGCGGCGAGCTGCATCCCGACCGGGTGTTCAACCTTCCGCCCGCGACATGATCGTCCGGCACCACGCGACGGAAGCCGCCACGTCCTCGGCGGCCTATTCGGAGTGCGAAAGCTATCGCTACAGCCTTGCCCGAACCTGGGAGGCCGACGCGCCCCGGCTGCTCTACATCATGCTGAACCCGTCCAAGGCGACGGAGGTGGTCAACGATCCCACCATCGAACGTTGCGAGCGGCGCGCCCGCGCGCTCGGTTTCGGCGGCTTCACCGCCTGCAACCTGTTTGCCTGGCGCGAAACCGACCCGCAGGCCCTGCGCCGCGCCGCCGAGCCCGTTGGCCCGGAGAACGACGCGGCCCTCCTCGAAGCCGCCGGGCAATCGCAGACGATCCTCTGCGCTTGGGGTGTTCATGGTGTGCATCTCGGCCGCGCGGCCGACGTGGAGCGCAGCTTGCGGGAGGCCGGGCACACGCTGCACCACCTCGGGCTGACCCGGCACGGCCATCCACGGCACCCGCTCTACGTGTCCTACGCCACTCGGCCGGAGCCCTGGCTGGCTGCGTGATCCGGGCGGGGCAGTTTTTCCTTCCGTTCGGGCCGATTCTCTCCTATACGCGCGCATCCGTCCTCCTCGGAGGGCGGTGAACTCTCCAAGGGCCCTGCTGGACGACATCCCGGCTTGCGCCATGACTCGAACCTGTAAAGGAGACCCCGATGTCGATCACCGTTGAAGAAAAAGAACGCGTCATCAAGGAATTCGCCACCAAGGCCGGCGACACCGGTTCCCCGGAAGTCCAGGTCGCGATCCTGACCTCGCGCATCAACACCCTGACCGAGCACTTCAAGACCCACAAGAAGGACAACCACTCCCGTCGTGGCCTCCTGAAGCTCGTCGCGCAGCGCCGCAAGCTGCTGGACTACCTCAAGGGCAAGGAAGAAGCCCGGTACCAGTCGCTGATCGAGCGCCTCGGCATCCGCCGCTGACGCCAGCGCAGCATTGCACGGAAGGGGTCGCTTCGGCGGCCCTTTTTCGTTTCCGGGCCGGCCCGTCCGCGGATCGCGCCGCACGCGCCCCGAAAGGGGCCGATTTACTACCGGCTTTCATTGTGGCCGAAACTCCTGTATTTGCCGCCCATCTGAGACGTGACGCCTTTGGCCCCGGGCGCGTGCGACAGGATCAGGGGTCGGCGGCAATGGGGCCGCCATTCAAACGGGAGACCCGGGATACGCCCGGGAGGGCTCCCTTACAGGATACGCTAGATGTTCAATGAAGTGAAAAAATCGATGCAGTGGGGGCAGGAGACGCTCACACTGGAAACCGGCAAGGTTGCGCGTCAGGCCGATGGCTCCGTCATCGCCACGCTGGGCGAAACCTCGGTCATGGCCAACGTGACCTTCGCCAAGGAACCGAAGCCGGGTCAGGACTTCTTCCCGCTGACCGTTCATTACCAGGAAAAATACTACGCCGCCGGCAAGGTGCCGGGCGGCTTCTTCAAGCGCGAGGCGCGCCCGACCGAGAAGGAGACGCTGACCGCGCGCCTGATCGACCGTCCCTGCCGCCCGCTCTTCGCCCCCGGCTTCAAGCATGAAGTGCTCGTTATGTGCACCGTGCTGAGCCACGATCTCGTCAACGATCCCGACATCGTCGCGATGATTGCCGCCTCCGCGGCGCTTACGATCTCTGGCGTTCCCTTCATGGGCCCGATCGCTGCGGCCCGCGTCGGCTTCGTCGATGGCGAATACGTGCTGAACCCGGAAGTCCAGGACATGGACCAGCTGCGCAACAACCCCGAGCAGCGGCTCGACCTGGTTGTCGCCGGCACCAAGGACGCCGTGATGATGGTGGAATCCGAGGCCTACGAGCTCTCGGAAGACGAGATGCTCGGTGCCGTGGTTTTCGCCCACGAGCAGATCCAGCCGGTAATCGACCTGATCATCGACCTGGCCGAGGTCGCCGCCAAGGAACCGTTCAACTACACGCCGCCGGACTATTCCGAGCTCTACGCCGCCGTGAAGGCCGCGGGCGAAGAAGACATGCGCGCCGCCTATGCGATCCGCGACAAGCAGGAGCGCACCAACACGGTCGCCGCCGTTCGCGAGAAGATCAAGGCCGCCCTCACCGAAGAGCAGCTGGAAGACGCGAACCTCGGCTCCGCGCTCAAGAAGCTGGAGTCCAGCATCCTGCGCGGCGACGTGGTGAAGAACGGCAACCGCATCGACGGCCGCTCCACCACCACGGTCCGTGCCATCGAATCGCAGGTCGGCCTTCTGCCCCGGACCCACGGGTCTGCGCTGTTCACCCGCGGTGAAACCCAGGCGCTGGTCGTGACCACGCTGGGCACCGGCGAAGACGAGCAGATCATCGACGCGCTGCACGGCAACTTCCGCTCGAACTTCCTGCTGCACTACAACTTCCCGCCGTACTCGGTCGGTGAGGTTGGCCGCGTGGGCGGCCCCGGCCGTCGCGAGATCGGCCACGGCAAGCTCGCCTGGCGCGCGCTTCAGGCGGTTCTGCCGGCAGCGACCGATTTCCCCTACACGATCCGCGTCGTTTCGGAGATCACCGAGTCGAACGGCTCCTCCTCGATGGCTTCCGTCTGCGGCGGCTCGCTGTCGATGATGGATGCCGGCGTGCCGCTCAAGGCGCCGGTTGCCGGTGTCGCCATGGGCCTCGTACTGGAAGAGGACGGCTCCTACGCCGTTCTGACCGACATCCTTGGCGACGAGGATCACCTCGGCGACATGGACTTCAAGGTTGCCGGCACCGAGAACGGCATCACCTCGCTGCAGATGGACATCAAGGTCGCGGGAATCACCCCCGAGATCATGAAGCAGGCCCTGGCTCAGGCCAAGGACGGCCGGATGCACATCCTCGGCGAAATGGGCAAGGCGCTGTCCGCTGGCCGGACCGAGTTCTCGGCCCATGCCCCGCGCATCGAGACGATGACCGTGCCCACCGACAAGATCCGCGAAGTGATCGGCTCCGGCGGCAAGGTGATCCGCGAGATCGTGGAAACCTCCGGCGCCAAGGTCGACATCAACGACGACGGCGTGATCAAGATCGCCTCGCCGAACGCCGACGCCATCCAGAAGGCCTATGACATGATCTACTCGATCGTGGCCGAGCCTGAAGAGGGCAAGGTCTACAAGGGCAAGGTCGTGAAAATCGTCGACTTCGGCGCCTTCGTGAACTTCTTCGGCAAGCGTGACGGCCTCGTGCACGTCTCCCAGATCGAGAACCGCCGCCTGAACCACCCGTCGGATGTGCTGAAGGAAGGCCAGGAAGTCTGGGTCAAGCTTTTGGGCTTCGACGACCGCGGCAAGGTCCGCCTGTCGATGAAGGTCGTCGACCAGGAAACCGGCCAGGAAGCCAAGAAGGAAGAAGAAGCCGAGTAAGGCAACGCGCCTTCACGGTAACAGGACTTGGACGGGCCGGCGTTTCAGACGCCGGCCCGTTTTCCTTTGCGCAGCGGGTCTTTCCGCTGCGACGGAGATCACTGCTTGCGCAGGTAGACGTCGAAGTTCTCTGAACTGGCGTGAAGTTCGTATCGGTCCATTGCCTCGCCGAACTCCGGCGCAACGCTCATATAGGCGTACCAGTCGAAGTCCTGGGTCTCGAAGAAGTACCGCCGATTGTCGATGACGGCGATCTCGGGACGCTTGTTCAGGAGGTCGGACGCATATTGCGAAGCGTTCAGGCGGTGCAATTCGTCGTACCGGGCACAAGCGTCGGGCTCTTGAACGCAATCGGTTTTCGCACGCCCGTCGACCACACCCGGCGCCACCCAGTTGTGCGGATAGCGCACGGCCCAGCTCCGCCGCATGGCGAGCGCAGCACCCGGTCCGGCCGCGGAATCGGTGCTCAGAACCCAGATGGACTGCGCCGGCAGGCCCTCGGTCATGGCAACAACTTCCTCGACGCCCTTGTCGTGATAGAAACCCATCCGCGTGAAGCCGAACAGGATTGCGCCCACGGCGAAGATGCAGGCGACCTTCTGGAACCGCAGCCCTTCGCCACGAAACAGCACCCAGAAAGCCGTGAGGAAAGCAAAGCAGAAGAACGGGTAAAGGTGATAGCCAAAACCATTGCCCTGCCAAAGATAGCTGACCACGGAGGCCAGCAGCGCCGTGACGAAGACCCCGGTGCCCGCCGGCAATGACCGGGCACGCAGCGCCAGCACCAGGACCATCCCGAGGACGGGAAAGCCGGCGAGTTGCAGGCGCATTCGGATGAACCCGGGCGAGGCCGATATGTTGCCGTAGACCTCGCGCGCACGGGGAACGATGTCGGAGAAATAGAGCGGATGAACCAGCGCGACAAAGGCCCCGTAGCTTAAGCCGACGGCCAGGAGCGTCAGGTTCGATGGCGAAAGGATGGGGCGGTGCGACCGCTGGCGCAGCACCTGATAGGCCGTGATCGACAGGGGAAAGACGATGAAATAGGGCTTCAGGCAGACACCCAGTCCGAAGAACACCGTCCGGAACATGCCTGGAGCGTTCGGGCGCGGCCCCAGTTGGGAGACCAACCAGGGCATCATGAACACGAGCAGCAAGCCATCGCGCTGGATCTGTTCGAACCGTGCCGAGACGAGGATCGAGAACCCGACCGCGAGGGTCATCAGCCCGGCCTCGCTGGGCGTCATGCCCTGCTCGTCGTGAAGGATGCGGAAACACCAATGGAGCGAGGCAAAGACAAGGAGCGCGAAAGCGACGTAGGCGCCGTTGTCGGGCGAGAGGTTCAGCAGATCCGACAGCAGGATCGCCGGCACAGTCAGGTAGAAGTTCAGCGGTGGGTTGATGTCGATCACGTCGCGGTAGAGCACCGCGCCGTCCAGCCAGTCGCGGGCTGCCAGAACGTAGACGGCCACGTCGTGGCTCAACATCCGATTCCAGTACACGATGACAAAGAGGATCGAGACCGCGGCCGGATAGAGCAGCGAGGCCAGTAGGGCCGTGTCCTTTGCCAAAGGTCCGGCGCCTGCCGGCGATGCCTGTCGGAGCTCGGCGCCATCGGCCGTCAGTCTGGCGGAAGTCTTCATGGATCGATCTACCCTGGGCTGGCGCGTGAATTCGCCGGCAGATCATCCGATTATTGGGGCAAAACTAGGGAATCACCGGGATTATTTAATCATCGTTTCCCAATCCGGGACAATTCAGCCCCGGAATTCAGGCGTCCCAGCTCATCCGTTCATTGAACGTAAGTGACGTAATCGTCGCGATAGGCCGTCTTGCGGCGCTCCGGGACCGGGGCTGGCCAAGTGCCAGTGCGGGGGCTGGGTGCGCCGGTATATTCCGGAATGTCGTCCCGGTGCGTGCCGGTGGAGAGCTGGCGTGCGCGTTCTGCCGGGGCGTTGACCCGCGGCGTCGAGGCCGGCAGGTAGGTCACATGCTGGGTGGTCTCGGGCTCGGGCGCGCAGGCCGAGAGGCCGAGCACGACCAACACAGCCCCAAGTCCACGGGCAAGAACAGCCTTTCGCGCTCCACAAACATCGGACATTATCACCTCCCACTGAGCAGGTTCGATCAAAGCATACCGCCGGGCATCGAGCCCGACCTTTGGGGGCAGCTTAGCCACGAAACAGCGCCCGAGATACCCGAAATTGGCCGCAAGCCCCTTGATTTCGTTGAAATGCGGCAGACTGGGAGCCAAAGGCCACGGTTTCAGGGCGCGCGGCGGCGCACCGAGGCCGGGCGCCCCGGCAGGCTTAGCGCCGCGTCGCCCCGCTCGGAGCGTGCGATGACCTTGCCCCTGGCGACCACCGCCAGCCGGGCCGGCCGCAGGCGCACCGCTTCGGTCGGATTGCCCGCGTCGAGCACCACCAGCGAGGCTACCGCTCCCTCGCGCAGCCCGTAATCCTTCAGCCCCATGATTGCGGCATTGGTCTCCGTCACCATGGTGAAGCAGCGCGCCATTTCCTCGGGGTGGGTCATCTGGGCGACGTGCAGGCCCATGAAGGCCACGTCCAGCATGTCGGCGGTGCCGAGACTGTACCACGGATCGAGCACGCAATCCTGGCCCCAGCCCACGGGGATGCCCATCGCCTGCATCTCCTTTACCCGCGTCAGACCGCGCCGCTTGGGAAAGGTATCGTGCCGGCCCTGCAGGACAATATTGATCAGCGGATTCGGGATCGCGGCGATGCCGGCCTCTGCGATCAGCGGCAGCAGTTTGGAAACATAGTAGTTGTCCATCGAGTGCATCGAGGTCAGGTGGCTGCCCGCCACGCGCCCCTGCAGGCCCAGCCGCTGTGTCTCGAAAGCCAGCGCCTCGATGTGGCGCGACATGGGATCGTCCGTCTCGTCGCAATGGATGTCGACCATCAGGCCGCGCTCCGCCGCGATCTCGCAAAGGTCGCGCAGGGAGGCGGCGCCGTCGGCCATCGTGCGCTCGAAATGCGGGATGCCGCCGACCACGTCGACCCCCATGTCGAGCGCCCGGATCACGTTTTCCCGCCCGTTTGGCGCGCGGTAGAGCCCGTCTTGCGGAAATGCGACGAGTTGCAGGTCGATGTAGCCCTTCACCTGCTCCCGCACCTCCAGAAGGGCGGTCACGGTGTTGAGGTGATCCGGCGTGGTATCGACATGGCTGCGGATCGCCAGCAGGCCCATCGACGCGGCCCAGTCGCAATAGGTCAGCGCGCGCTCGACCATCTCGTCAACGGTCGCGATGTCCCGCAACTCGCCCCAGAGCGAGATGCCCTCCAGCAGAGTGCCGGACGCGTTCACCCGCGGTTTGCCGTAGGACAGCGTCGCATCCATGTGGAAATGCGGGTCAACGAAGGGCGGGGAGACCAGATCGCCGCTGGCGTCAATCATCTCGCCAGCCTCGGCCTCCAGCTTTGGCGCGATGGCGGCGATCCGGTCGCCGGTGATGCCGATATCGGCGACGCGCCCGTCGGGCAGCGTTCCGCCGCGAACGATCAGGTCGAACATCATCTCTCTCCCTTGTTGAACGGCACCATCAGCGCCGCCGGGACCTCGGCGCGGCGCGACATGAGGACGAGCGCAAGGATCGACAGGAAATAGGGCATCATCAGGAACACCTGATAGGGCACGAACGCGCCCACCGGCGTCTGCTGCAGCCGGATCTGGAAGGCATCGAAGGCGGCAAAGAGGATCGCACCGAGCAGCGCCTTGCCCGGCTTCCAGGCGCCGAAGACGACAAGCGCGATGCAGATCCAGCCACGCCCGTTCACCATGTCGAAGAAGAAGCTGTCGAAGGCCGACATGGTCAGGAAGGCACCGCCCACCGCCATCAGCCCCGACCCCACGATCACCGCGCCCATGCGGATCGCCATGACCGACAGGCCCTGCGCCGCGACCGCCGACGGGCTCTCGCCCGCGGCCCGCACGGCGAGCCCGAGCGGCGTGCGGTAGAGCACGAGCATGGTCAAGATCACCACAACGAAGGCCGCGTAGGTCAGCGGCGTCTGGGCAAACAGCGCCGGGCCGAGGATCGGGATCTCGGACAGAATCGGGATCTCGAAGGCCTGGAAGGCCTCGATCTTTGGCGGCGAGGAGACCTCGGGCAGGACCACGCGATAGGTGTAGAAGGTGAGCGACGTCGCGAGCAGCGTGATCCCCACGCCCACAACGTGCTGCGACAGCCCGAACGGCACCGAGAGGATGGAGTGCACCAGCCCGAAGGCCATGCCGGTCAGCAGCGCCACCGCAACCCCGCCCCAGAGCGGCAGCCCGGCCCAGACAGCGATCCAGCCGGCAAAGGCCCCGGCGACCATGATGCCCTCGATGCCGAGGTTCAGCACCCCCGCCCGCTCGCAGATCAGCTCGCCCATCGTGGCAAAGATCAGCGGCGAAGCGATGCGAATCGCGGCGGCCCAGAAGGAGGCGGAGAGCAGGATGTCGAACAGATCCATCTCAATCCCTCCGCACGCGGAACTTGGTCAGCAGGATCGCCAGCACCATCAGCAGCAGCGCCGTGGCGAGCATGATGTCGGCCAGGTAGGTTGGCACGCCGATGGCGCGGCTCATGCTGTCGGCGCCGACGAAGATCGCGGCGACGAACAGCGCCGCCAAGACCACACCGAGCGGATGCAACAGCGCCAGCATCGCCACGACGATCCCGGTGTAGCCATAGCCCGGCGACAGATCGAGCGTGAGCGAGCCCTTGAGCCCTGCGACCTCGGAGAAACCCGCCAGCGCGGCGAGCCCGCCCGACAGCAGCGCCGTCTTGAGGATGACGCGCGTCACGCGGATGCCTGCAAAGCGCGCGGCCTCGGCGTTCTGGCCAACCGCACGCATCTCGAAGCCCAGTGTGGTTTTCGCGTCGATCACCCAGATCGCGGCGGCGGCGATCAGTGCCAGCGCGAACCCCCAGTGGATCCTCAACCCTTCGACGAGCCGAGGCAGGCGGGCTTCCGGGATCAGCCGTGCCGACTTGGGCCAACCCATACCCATCGGGTCCTTCAGCGGACCTTCGAGAAGGTAGGAGACAAAGAGCAGGAAGATGAAGTTGAAGAGCAGCGTTGTCACTACCTCGTCCACGCCGAACCGGGTCTTCAGCAAGGCCGGCACGAACAGAACGAACGCGCCCGCCAGCATCGCGGCGACCGCGATCACCGGCAGCAGCACCGGAGACGGCCATCCGAGCGCGCCCGTGCCGAGCACCGCGGTGACGACCGCCCCGGCATAGAGCTGCGCCTCGGCCCCGATGTTCCAGAGCTTGGCGCGGAAGGCGACGGCCACGGCAAGGCCGGTGAAGATCAGCGGCGTGGCACGGTTCAACGTCTCCAGCACGGCGAATTTCGAACCGAAGGCGCCTTTCATGATCTCGCCGAAAACGGCGGCCGGGTTACCCCCGGCGATCATGGCCAGAAGCGCCGCGACCAAAAAAGTTGTCGCCAGAGCCAGCGCCGGCGGCAGGGTCCGCCGCGCGAACGTCGGGTTGGCGATCGGTTCAAGTCGCATGCGCGGCCTCCTCGAACCCGTGGCCGGCCATCCAGGCGCCGAGATCCTCGGGTTTCATTGTGCCGCGGGCAAAGGGCGGGCTGAGCCGGCCCTCGGAGATCACGTGGATCACGTCCGACAGGCGCATGATCTCGTCGAGATCCTCGGAGATCAGCAGGACCGCCGCGCCGGCATCGCGGGCCTCGGCGAGCCGGCCGTGCACGTAGTTCACCGCGCCGATGTCGAGCCCGCGCACCGGCTGGTTGGCGAGGATGATCTCCGGACCCCATTCCAGAACCCGCCCGAGGATCAGCTTCTGCATGTTGCCGCCCGACAGCAGCCGGATCCGCACGTCCGGTCCCGGGCAGCGGATGTCGTAGGTCGCGATCAACTCCTCGGCGTGACTCCGCACGCGGGCCCAGTCCATCCAGCCGCGGCGCGAGAAATCGCTGCCGTAGGTCTCGAGGATCGCGTTCTCCGCCAGGGTGAAATCCGCGATGGTGCCGGTGTGGTGCCGGTCTTCCGGGATACGGGCGATGCCGTGGCCGATGGCGGTGCGCGGCGTCCAGCCGCTGATCGGCTCGCCCGCCACTGTCATCTCGCCCGAAATCGGTGCGCGCAGCCCCGACAGCAGGTCCGACAGCGCGGCCTGCCCGTTGCCGGAAACGCCCGCCAAGCCGGTGATCTGGCCCGCGCACAGGTCCATCGTCACCGCGTCGAGCCCAGGCTTGTCGCCCTCGCCTTCCGTCGACACGGCGCGGAGCGACAGGCGCGGCGCGCCGGGGGTCGACGGCGTGATCTCCGGCATCGTCACCTCGGCCCCGACCATCAGCGCGGCCAGTTCCTCGCGGTTGGTCTCGGCCGTCGGGCGCTCTGCCACCAGCTTGCCGTGCCGCAGCACCAGCACCCGGTCGGAGATCGCCATGACCTCGTGCAGCTTGTGCGAGATGAAGACGATCGACAGCCCCATGCCGATCGCCTCGCGCAGGGTCGAGAACAGCGCGTCCGTCTCCTGCGGGGTCAGCACGGCAGTCGGCTCGTCGAGAATCAGGATACGGGCGTCGCGGTAGAGCGCCTTGAGGATCTCCACCCGCTGCCGCTCGCCCACCGTCAGCCGCCCGACCCGGGCATCGGGATCGACCTTGAGATGAAAGCGAGTCGACAGATCGCGGATCCGGGCCTTTACCTCGCCGGGCCGCAAAGACATCGCGTTTAGCGGCTGCGCGCCCAGCACGATGTTTTCCCAGACAGTCAGGTTGCCGGCGAGCGTGAAATGCTGATGCACCATCCCGACCCCGGCATCGAGCGCGGCGCGCGGATTGCCTGGCGGGAGCGTCTGGCCAAAAAGCTCCACCTCGCCCTCGTCGGCCGTGTACTGGCCGAAGAGAATGTTCATCAGCGTCGTCTTGCCGGCGCCGTTCTCGCCGAGCAGGGCGACAACCTCGCCCCGGTCCAGATGAAAGCTCACCGCATCGTTTGCGGTGAGCGATCCGAAGCGCTTGGTGATGTTGGAAAGGCGCAGAACGGTCTGCACCGGCTCCGCGCCTGTCATGAGCCTACGAGGACTTCGGCTCTTCGTCGTTGATTTCGACCGTGAAGGAGCCATCCTTGATCGCCGCTTCCCGTTCGGCCACGAGGTCCAGCGCCGCCTGCGGAATCTTGCCTTCGAAGGTGCCATAGGGGGCGAGCGAGGAGCCGCCTTCCTTCATGAAGGAATAGATCCCGTAGTCCGCAGCCGTGAAGGTCCCGGCCATGACTTCGGCGATTGCCTTGTCCAGCGTGGGCTCGAAATGCCACAGCGCCGAGGCCACGACGGTGTCGGGATAGTCGGCCTGGGTGTCGATCACGTTGCCGATGGCGAGGATACCCTTCTCCTTGGCCGCGTCCGAGACGCCGAAGCGCTCGGCATAAAGCAGGTCGGCGCCGTTCTCGATCATCGCATAGGCGGTTTCCTTGGCCTTGGGAGGATCGAACCAGGAGCCGATGAAGGACACCTGGAAGGTCACGTCGGGGTTCATCTCGCGCGCGCCGGCCATGAAGGCGTGCATCAAGCGGTTCACTTCCGGGATCGGGAAGCCGCCGACCATGCCGATGTTGCCACTCTCCGACAGCGCCCCGGCGATGATGCCCGACAGGTAGGAGGCGTCCTGGATGTAGTTGTCGAAAACCGCGAGGTTGGCGATGGCCGGATCTTCCTTGAAGGACGAGCCCATCAGGAAGGCGACCTCCGGATACTCGGCGGCCACTTCGCGGGCCTCCGCCTCGACGCCGAAGATCTCGCCGACGATCAGGTCGTAGCCGCCCTCGGCATATTCACGCATCACCCGCGGATAGTCGGTGTTCGCTGTGTTCTCGGAATAGGTGTATTCGATATCGCCGCGTTCCTGGGCTGCAAGGGCCGCGATGTGGATCCGGCTCACCCACTGCTGCTCCACCGGCACGGTATAGATACCGGCGACCTTCAGCGGCTCCTGGGCATGGGCCTTGAGCGGAAGAAGGCTCGCAATCGCACCGACGGCCACCGTCGAGCCAAGGAAGGCACGGCGCGAAATCGCACCGGGAACTTTGGATTCATGCATGAGACTGACCCTGTTGCTGTGTTATTAGGCGCTTGCCGCGATATTGTCCGAAAGGTCAAATATTTCAGACCCAGCTACAAGGTGTAGGCCCGGGCGCGCGCTGTCAAAGCAATTCGCGCCGCTTAATGTGGCGCATTCCGCCGCAAGCGCCTGCATATTGCGCATCACCGCAAGGGCCCGCGGAAGCGCCAGCATTGAAATCCCGGCCCTCTCGCCGTATCTGGGCGGAGACCCCGAAAAAGAAGGCCCCGACATGGCGATCCACCTCCACGCCAAAGATCTCCCCGACGCGCTCGATCTCGGCCCCGTGGTCGCAATCGACTGCGAGACGATGGGGCTCAACCCGCACCGTGACCGGCTCTGCCTCGTGCAGCTCTCGGGCGGTGATGGAGATGCGCACCTGGTGCAGATCGAAAGGGGCCAGACTGAGGCGCCGAACCTCGCACGCTTGCTGACCGACCCGGAGGTGCTGAAGTTGTTCCACTTTGGCCGGTTCGACATCGCGGCGATGTACAATGCCTTCGGCGCGCTGGCTGCGCCGGTCTATTGCACCAAGATCGCCTCCAAGCTGGTACGCACCTACACCGACCGCCACGGCCTGCGGAACCTCTGCCAGGAGATGCTGGACATCGACATTTCCAAGCAGCAGCAATCCAGCGACTGGGGCGCCGAGACGCTGACCGTCGCGCAGCAGGAATACGCCGCCTCCGACGTGCTCTACCTGCACCGCCTGCGCAGGGAGTTCGACAAGCGGCTGGAACGCGAGGGGCGCACCGAGATCGCCCGAGCCTGTTTCGACTTCCTGCCCACCCGGGCCAAGCTCGATCTGGCCGGCTGGCCCGAGATCGACATTTTCTCGCACTGACATCGCCATGCCCGACGCCTCCGCGGCCCCCGACCGGACCCAGACCTTTCTCGCCACCGCCCGCCGCGTGATCCGCCGCGAAGGCGAAGCGCTGTCCTTGCTGGCCGAGGCGCTGGACGAGGCGTTCGCCGATGCGGTGGCCCTGATCCTCGAAGCGCGCGGCCGGGTGATCGTGTCGGGCATGGGCAAGTCGGGCCACATCGCGCGCAAGCTCGCGGCGACCCTCGCCTCCACCGGCACGCCGGCGCATTTTGTCCACCCCGCCGAGGCCAGCCACGGCGATCTGGGGATGATGGCCACCGGCGATGTCGCGCTGCTGCTGTCCAACTCGGGCGAGACCCCGGAACTGGCCGACATGATCGCCTATACCCGGCGGTTCCAGATTCCGTTGATCGGCGTTGCCGGGCGCCCTGGCAGCACCCTGCTCACCCGCTCCGATGTGGCGCTGCTGCTGCCGCCCGCGCCGGAGGCGTGCGAGACCGGGATTGTGCCGACCACCTCGACCACGATGACCCTTGCGCTCGGCGACGCGCTCGCCATCGCTCTGATGGAGCATCGCCGCTTCACCCCCGACAAGTTCCGCGAGTTTCATCCCGGCGGCAGTCTCGGCGCCCGGCTGGCGCGGGTCAGCGACCTGATGCACAGCGGCGAGGCGCTGCCTCTCGTTGCCGCAGGCACACCGATGCGCGACGCGCTGATCGTGATGACGCAAAAGGGCTTTGGTGTGGTCGGGGTGACTGACGCCAGCGGTCGCCTCGCCGGCATCGTCACCGACGGCGACCTGCGCCGCCACATGGCCGGGCTGCTGGACCTGACCGCCGAGGCGGTGATGACCCCTGCCCCGCGCACCATCGGACCCGATGCGCTGGCCGAGGAGGCGCTGGCCGCGATGAACGACCGCAAGATCACCTGCCTTTTCGTGGTCGACCCGATGGGGACCGGCGAAGCGACCGGAATCCTGCATATTCACGACTGCCTGCGGGCGGGTATCGTCTAGGCCGATGGCCACGTTCGACAACCTCCACTCCCGCGTGGTGGCATGGCTCAAGGTCCTGCTGCCGCTGATGGCGCTCGCCCTGCTCTCGTCTCTGTTCCTCGTGGCGCGCACCGGCGACAACAAGGCCAGCCTGCCCTTTTCGGAACGGGACCTGGAGCAGATGGCGAGCGAGCAGCGGGTGGACGGGCCGGAGTTCTCCGGCGTCACCGAAGACGGCAACGCCATAACGCTCAACGCCCGCAGCGCGACTCCGCGCGACGCCAAGGCCAGCGTCGTCGACGCGGTCGAGGTCAGCGGCACGATGGAAACGGGCGACAACAGTTCGATCCGCCTGACATCGGACGCCGGAACCGTGCACGCCACAGAATCCCGCACCGTCTTGCGCGGGAATGTTCACATCAGCACCTCGACGGGATACAAGCTGGACACCGACGAACTCTCCGCCGCGCTCGACCGGACCGACATGGAGACCACCGGACCGGTCTCCGGCACCGGACCCATCGGCAGCATCGACGCCGGCCGGATGGTCGTGACCCAGTCCGGCGAGGATCGCGATAGCGTGACCGTGGTTTTCAAGGACGGTGTCAGGCTGCTATACGTTCCCGGAAACCAATAGGATGCTACCAGTGTCGCTCCGGTCCCTGCTGCTTGCCGCAGCGTTTCTCCTTCCCGCCGCCGCCCTCGCGCAGGGCGCCAACATTGGCTTTGGCGGCGCCGAACACGACAGCTCCCTGCCCGTAGAGATCACTGCCGACCAGCTCGATGTGAACCAGGCCGATGGACGCGCCAAGTTCACCGGGAATGTCGTCGTCGGCCAGGGAGAGATGCGTCTGACCGGCGCCGTGGTCGATGTCGAATACGGCGAGAGCGCCACCGGCGAGACCGAGGTCAAGCGCCTGCACGCCTCCGGCGGGGTGACCCTGTTCAACGGGGCCGAGGCCGCCGAAGGGCAGGAAGCCGTCTATACGCTCGAGACCGGCGAGGTGGTGATGACCGGCGATGTCGTCCTGACCCAGGGCGAGAACGCGATGGCCGGCGAGAAGTTGACGGTAAACCTCGACACCGGCACCGGCGTCATGGAGGGCCGCGTGCGGGTGGTGTTCCAGTCGCAGGGCGCGCAAGGCGACGGCCAATGAACCGCCCACAGCGCGGATTGACCGTGACGCCCGGCGAGCGCGGTCTGCAGGTCGTGCAGCTGCGCAAGAGCTATCGCCGCCGTCCGGTGATCCATGACGTCACGCTGGAGTTGCAGCGCGGCGAGGTCGTGGCCCTGCTCGGCCCCAACGGCTCCGGCAAGACCACCTGCTTCTATTCCATCGCCGGGCTGGTCACGCCCGAATCCGGCCTGGTGCAGATCGACGGCCGCGACGTGACCACCCTGCCGATGTATCGCCGCGCCAAGTTCGGCATCGGCTACCTGCCGCAGGAGGTCTCGATCTTCCGCGGCATGTCGGTGGAGGACAACATCATGGCGATCCTCGAGATCGCCGTAAAGGACAGGCACAAGCGCCGCGAAAGGCTGGAAGACCTGCTGTCGGAATTCGCCATCGAGCATCTCCGCCGGGCCTCGGCGCTGTCTCTCTCCGGCGGCGAACGGCGGCGGGTCGAGATCGCGCGCTGCCTCGCGGCCGAGCCGAAATACCTGCTGCTCGACGAGCCCTTCGCCGGGGTGGACCCGATCTCCGTCGGCGACATCCGTCACCTCGTGATGGATCTCAAGAACCGCGGGATCGGCGTGCTGATCACCGATCACAACGTCCGCGAGACGCTGGAGATCGTCGACCGCGCCTATATCCTGCACGATGGACAGGTGCTGATGAGCGGCACTGCCGAGGATGTCGTCCGGGACGAGAACGTCCGCCGGGTCTATCTTGGTCAGAACTTCCGTATCGGCTGACCCGCCTGCAACAGACGCCCCCGGAGTGGGAACCTTCGCTGGGTCACCGCGTTGAATTTGATACGGATCATTGACGAAACCGCCCCCCGCACGCTGCAATTGCAGGGCCTGCCGGTGCGGGCACACGAGGACGCGGGCGTTGACATCGTACGTCGAACCATCGCCAAATACGGGAAATGCCGGAGCTAGCAGCCCTGATCACAACATCGACACCGTCTCGACCGCCCCGAGACCACGGCGTGGTGTTGGCATCGCCTTTCCGACAAACGTTTTGCCCTTTTCAACCGGGTCCGCACTCCGCTAGGTGGGCGAACCCTCAACTTCAACTCAGGGAGGCGAAATGCGCTACCAGATCAGCGGTCACCAGATCGACATTGGGGAATCCCTCACCAACCATGTCAAAACCGAGCTTGGCGAAGCGATTGCCAAGTATGCGGAGCGTCCGACCGACGCCCAGGTGATCTTTTCGAAGCGCGGCCACGAATACATCTGCGAGGCGACGGTCCACCTGTCTACAGGTCTCAACGCCTCCGCCAGCGGCCGCGCGCCCGAGATCTACGCCGCCTTCGACGACACATGCGAGAAGATGGAGAAGCAACTCCGTCGCTACAAGCGCCGCCTGAAGGATCACTATCGGGATCGCAAGGAGCCGGTTGAAGTCTTCGGCGCGTCCTCGTATATCCTCGCCGCATCGGATGACGGGGTAGATGAGCAGGAACCTGAAACGCTCCAGCCCATGATCATCGCGGAGATGGAAACCAGCATCCCGAGCCTGTCCGTAGGCGAGGCGGTAATGCAGATGGAGCTGGCCGGAGCGCCGGTTCTGATCTTCCATCCGGAAGGAAAAACAAGCCTGAACGTGGTGTACCGCCGCGACGATGGCAACATCGGATGGATCGATCCCTCGGACAAGGCCTGAACCGGCCTGACTGAAACCCGGGGCGACTGGAGGAAGTATGAACCTGTCGAGCATTCTGAAGCCCGACGCCGTCAAGGTGATTTCCGAGGCGAGCAGCAAGAAGCGGCTGTTCCAGCGCCTCGCGGAGGCGGCGGAAGCCTCCTACGGTCTTGACGGCGATGCGGCGCTTGAGGCCCTGCTCGAGAGGGAAGGCCTCGGTCCGACCGGTGTGGGCAGCGGCATTGCGCTGCCCCATGCCCGGGTCAAGGATGCCAAGGCCGTCCGGGGCGTGTTCTTCCGCCTCGAACGGCCGCTGGAATTCGGCGCGGTCGACCGCCAGCCGGTCGATCTCGTATTCGCGCTGTTCGCGCCCGAGAACTCGGGCGTGGACCACCTCAAGGCACTGGCGCTGATTTCCCGGACCATGCGCGACGCCGGGGTCTGCGAGAAGCTTCGCGCCAATGACAACCCGGCAACCCTCTACACCGTCCTGACCGAAGGCCGGCCCTCGCAGGCTGCCTGACCGGCCGCGGGCGTCAGCCCGGCGTCCATCCCCGGAATCCGAAACTCATGTAATCGCGATTGTAGGCGCCGCGCGCGGCGGCCTCGATCTCGTCATCGTGGATCTGCGCCAGCCGTGCGCCACCGAAGCCCTCGAGAGACGGTGGCGGAGGCATCCGCTCCAACCCGATCTGTTGGCATAGCTGGCCGAGGCCGAGCTTGAGCTGGCCGTCCCGGATCACCATGTCGGGCGGCAGGATCTCGGCCATCGACTGGATCAGGCTCGCCTGGGTCGAGAACGCCGGATCGGTGCGCAGGCGGGTCTGGCCCGCAAGGTTGCGCCGCAGGAACTTAAGAAACCCGAGAAAGGCCGCGCGGTGATCGGCCGGATCGTAGCTTTCGTCTGGCGCAGCCTCGGGGATCGGCAGCCCGTCGTTCTCCCTCAGGTCGTTGCGGATCGCGGCAAAGCTGCCTGGACCGGTGGGAAGGATGTAGCGGTCGAAGACGCCATGCGCCCGTGCGACCGGATGGCTGACGATGGTGAAGCCGCGGGCGTTCTTGTGCTGGTTCTTCCACTGGCGCAGCATCTTCTGGTTGAACCCCGAGGCCAGCGCCTCGGGCCCCTCAACGCCGTCGAGCCGCGCCATCCAAGCAAGGATCGACTCGGTCGGGCCGCCCTTGACCGGCTGGAAAAGGAGCGGTGTCTGCACACAGGCGCGCCATGTCGGTACCGAGGCGCCCTGCTTCGGTTCCCCCTCGCCTCGCCGCGCCAGCGCCAGAAGCTCCATGCCCGACAGGGCCGCCTGCATCTCCGCGAAGTTCTCCACCTTGGCGGAGAGCGGCGCGGGGTTCTGCCGCTTGAGCCGGTTCGAAAGCCCGTTCAGCCGGTGCGTCACCCCGAGGAAGGCCGCGAGCCCGTTGACCACGTCGAGCTGCCCGGTCTCCTCGTAGCTCAATTCGAACGCGGTCTGCCCGGACACCTGTAGCGCCCGCCGGACCCGGTCTCGAAAGGCGGTCTGGCGCGCCAGCACCGCCTCGAATTCGGCCGCGTCGAACCGAATCCTCGCAACCTTGCGATGCGCATCGTTGGTCAGCCGCCACTGACCGGTCTCGGAGGCGATCTTGCGCGAGACATAGGCCTCGAGCGGGTTGCGCGAGAGCAGGATCTTGGCGATGTGCGGATCGGGCAGTACTGCGTCCAGCACGCGCGGGTCGTGGTCGTGGAAAAAGCGGAAGCCTCCCAGCCCATCCGTCTCTTCACGGATCCGCCTCATCAATTCCAGCGGGTCGGCCTTGCGGGCCTCGAGGTCCATCCCGAACAGGTCCGGCCAGTTGTGCTGGCCGACGAAGCCCGGGTTGAACGCCTCGCCGTGGCAGGTCAGCCCGGGAAAGAGATTGAGCGACTCCTCCAGGAAGTTCGATCCCGTACGCATCTCGGCAAACAGGACAAAACCGTCGAACCGCTCCATCGCCTATTTCACCACGTAACGCCGCTGCGTGTCCGGCTGCAGGGGCGCCGGATCGTAGCCGGCGGGGAAATCACCGGCGACATGCAGGTTCATCCCCTCGTTCTTCAGCTCCTGCAGGAACCGGCCGAACCCGGTCAGGTCGGTGAGGCGCGGCGCCTCGGTCAGCCGGCGGGCGCCGCGCGGCGAGACCTCGTCAAGGATCTCCTGCAGGTGGTCCATCGGTGCTTCGATAAATTCCGCCAGCGTCCAGATCCGGATCCGCGCCTTCGCCCAATGGGCACGCAGCCGCTCCACATGGGCCTGCTCGATCCGCTGGAGCCGGGCAGCTTCCTTGCGAACCTCCTCCGAAGTCGCCTTGCGCCGGAACAGCCGGATCGCCCAGGCGCCGGTGATCACCGAGATCTGCGCATGGGGATCGCCGGTCATGAAATCGGTGGGATACTGGTTGTCCGCCGGTCCGAACATGAAGCACTGCCGCTCGCCCCGCGTCGACCAGGTCAGGTTGGTCAGGAAGGCGCAGGGGTTGTAGTCCCGCAGCGCCGCGCTGTCGGGCAGGCTGCCGTTGTAGACCTTCTCCCCCCCGGCGAAATGGGCGCGGTCGGGCGCATAGAGATGGCCATGCACCCGGCAGCCGGTGGTCTTGCTGAGCCAGCTTTCGAAATGCTCGAATAAGTCTGAGAAGCCCTCGAAGACCGAATAGGGCCCGCAGGATTTTCCGTTGTCGCGGTCGCTCAGGGGGAACCGGCTCTGCATGTAGAGCCCCGGCCGGCCCCGCAGCCGCCGTTCCACCGCATGAGTGAAAAGCCGGTCGATCTTGCCCGGATTGGGCTCGGCGTTCTTGGTGACCTGCGGGTCGTTCGAGAGCAGGCTCGAGTAGAGCCGGTCAGCCCGCGGCCAGATCTTGCGCGCGACGAAGCAGTCGGAGCGGCGCAAGAGTTGCAGGTGGTCGTCGTAGAAAGTGTGCGGCTTGCCCTGGAAATCGAACTTGGAGAGCGTCAGCGACCGGCTTTCCACGCGGGTTGCGTGAAGCCGCACGAGGCTCTGGAAATAGCTCTCGTCCGGGATCCAGACGCTCTGGAAGAACCGTTCGTATTCGCCGCGCCGCGGATCGCCGAGGATCGCCTCCAGAGTTGCCCGCGTCAGGCACCACCATTGCGAGCCCAGGTGCGGAACCAGCCCGGCCGGCAGGCTGCGCTTCATCCCGAGGCCGCGTTGCAGGGTGACGAACCGGTCGAACAATCCGCGCTGCGTCTTGAACGAGAAGGGAAAGCGCAGGGTGAAGCGCTCGCGGTCAAACCCGCCCTTGGACCAGTCGACATCGTCGATGGTCGCCGACTCGATGAAATCCGTGTGCGGGCGTTCGGCGAGATAGGCGCGCAACTCGGGCACCGGGCGCAACGGAAGGCAGGAACCGGAAGCGAGGTAGACATGACTGACCTTCGGGAAGCTTTCGAGCATCAGCGCGCTGGCGTCGATCGTCGCTCCGACGATGCCCCAGGTGCCCCATTCGCAGCGCCGCCGGGGCTCCACGAAACGGATGTTCGGATTCCCCGCCAGCGCGGCGCGAAAGGCGTCGAACCGCTCCTCCGGCACGGCGCGGTCGGCATGAATGACCACCGGGCATCCGCTGCCGGCCCAGTGCCGTGCGACCTGCGCCGCCCGGTCGAGCGCGGTGTGCACCAGCAGGATGAAGCCCACGCTCATGCCCAGTTCCCCTTGGACATCAGGCCGAGGATCTCGAGCTGGCGCCAGTTGATGTAGCGCTCTGACCACTTGGTCCAGAGATCCGTCCGGTTGGCCATCCCGTCGCGATAGGCCCGGTATTCCCGGCCGCCCGCGTAATGCTCGCCGCGCGCAAGCTCCTCTTCCGCCTTGCCGGCCAGCGTGTTGAGAAACTTGGCATGGAGCAGCGCGCCCGACGTCTTCTCCCCGCCGTGGTCGTCATAGACCCGGTTCAGCCCGCGCGGCAGCAGCATATGCGTCGATTGCGCGTAGACGTACTCACGCCGCCATTTCACCAGCGGGATCTTGTTGAGCGAGGGTGCAGCGGAGGGCTGGTCGGCAAAGAACACCCGCGCGCGCGGCCCGCCCTGGATCCACAGGTTGTGGTAGAGCGGGTTGCGCGAGATGAAGTAGTTGCCGCTGTCGAACCACGAGGCGATCTCGAACGGATCCTGCCCTTCGCGGTAGGCCTCGGCGTCGATCGGACCCTTGGGATACATGTCCACCAGCATCGCCGAGAAACTGCGCAGCCCGCAGGTATCGAGCCAGCCGGTCAGCGCCTGGATCGGCCGGGTGTCGCAGAACGGATAGATGAAGAACTCGTCCGGATCGACAACCAGCGTCCAGTGCCCGTGGCCGTGCTGCCATTGCAGCCAGTTCAGCCAGTCCACCCCGTAGCGGGCACGCTTGTAGCTGGCCTGCGTGGTCCAGAGGGAAACATCCGCCTGATCGGCGAGGAACTGGCTGGAGCCATCGGTCGAGCCGTTGTCGACCATCAGGAAATGGCCGACCCCCTGCCGACGGTAATAATCCAGGAAATATGGCAGCCGCACCCGCTCGTTGCGCAGAGTGGTGAAGGCGAGCACATCCTCCTCGCCGATCGCGCGGGTCCGGTCGGCGACCACGGTCAGCTCCCGCCGTTTCCGGAAGGCCCGGATCCGGTACCGCTTGCGCCGCAGTCGCAGCCGATAGGACTCGATCACGCTCACCGCCCCGCCCCTTTTCGAAGGTTGCGGCGCGACCATGGACCCGCGAGGTTAACGCGGCCTTTCCTCGGGCCATCGGCGCGGGGTGTCATCTGCCTGGATCGTGTCGGAAACAAGGTCTGCCTGCTGTGCCCTGACTGCTTCTTTGGTTCACGTTAGGCAATGGCGCGGTCGGGGTAAACTGCAAGTGATTCGCCCAGCCTCCTCGGAGGCGCTTTTCAGCGCCAGCCGCCGTCGGCCATCAGCCCGAGGGCGCAGAGCTGCTCCCAGCCGTCGAGCGTCAGCGTTTCCTCCGACCAGAGCGTCGGCCGTGCAGCGATCGCGCCGTAATAGGCGTCGAAGGCGGCGGGCTGGCCGAAATGCTGGCCGCGAGTTCGTTCCTCGACCGACCGTTCGACGATCCCGGGCAGGAATTTCGTGTGCAGCAGCACGCCCGAAAGCCGCGTGTCCCCGGGCCCGTCCCAGGCGCGGTTCAACGCGGGCGGCAGCATCGAATGGGAGGCATTGGCATAGGCGTGGCCGCGCCGCCACTTGACCAGCGGCAGCTTGTTGAGCGTCGGACCGCGCTCCGGCGTGTCGGCAAAAAACACCCGCTCGCGCGCCCCCCCCTGCACGATCAACGCCCCGTCCCGGGCGCGGCGGCGGGCGCGATAGGGGCCGGGATCGAACCCGCGCAGCAGCTCCAGCGGATCGGCGGGCGCGAGGCCCGTCCCCAGCGGCTCTCGAGGATAAAGATCGAGCATCAGCGCCCCGAGCGCCGGTGCACCGGTCTGCTCCAGGCGCGCGCACAGCGCGGGGAGCGGCCGGGTCTGCCACTGCGGATAGATCAGCAACTCGTCGGCATCCACTGTCAGGCACCAATGGCCGGCGCCGTGGCGCATCAACAGCCAGCCGAGCCAGTCCATCCCGAACCGGGCCTCGCGATAGCTGGCGGAGGTCTGCCAGAGCGACACGTCAGGCTGATCCGCGAGGAATCCGGGCCCGGCGTCAGTGCTTCCGTTGTCGACGATCAGGAAATGCGCCACCCCGAGGCGGCGGTGGTGGTCGAGGAAATAGGGAAGCCGCGCGATCTCGTTTCGCAGGGTGGCGAACACGAGCACGTCCCCTGCGGCAATCTCCGACGTCCGGTCCACGACCGGGCGCAGCACATGGCGGCTGCGAAACGCCCGCCAGAGCAGCCTGCGCCGCTTCCAGCGTATCCGCGTCGCCATCCACATCCAGGGAGAGAGCGGAGGCGCGGCCGGCGCCTCCGTCATGCGGCTCACTTCTCGTAGTGGCCGGTCTGATGCCAGCGCCAGGCATCCTCGATCATCCGTGGCATGGTCGAGCGGCGTGGCTTCCAGCCAAGCTCATCGATTGCGCGGCTCGACCCCGAAACGAGACGGGTGGCATCCCCGGCGCGCCGCGGGCCCTCGTCGTAGGGCACCGGACGGTTGGTTACCTGCCCGGCCGCGTTCATCACCTCGCGCACGGAAAAGCCGCTGCCCGTCCCGAGGTTGAAGGCGCGGCTGTCCTTGCCTTTCTCCAGCCATTTCAGGCCCAGCACATGCGCCTCCACGAGGTCCATCACGTGGACGTAATCGCGGATGCAGGTGCCGTCGGGCGTCTTGTAGTCGGTACCGTAGATCGTCAGCTTGTCGCGCTTGCCGTCGATCGCGTCGAGTACCAGCGGGATCAGGTGCGTCTCGGGCCGGTGGAACTCACCAACCTCGGCCTCCTCGTCGCCGCCCGCCACGTTGAAGTAGCGGAAGATCACGTTCTTCAGGCCGAAACTGTCGTCGAAATTGGCGAGGATGTCCTCGATCGCGCGCTTGGAGGCCCCATAGGCGTTGATCGGTTTCTGGAGCGAATGCTCGTCGAGAACCACGCCGTCCTGGTCGCCATAGGTCGCGCAGGTCGAGGAGAAGATGAACTTCTTGCAGCCCGCCTCGACCGCCGCTTCGCAGAGGTTGGCGGCCCCGACCACGTTGGAGCGCCAGTACCAGCCCGGCACCTGCATCGACTCGCCCACCTGGCTCAGGGCGGCGAAATGCATGATCGCGTCCGGCTTGTGCTTGGCGAACACCTCGTCCAGCCGCGCCCGGTCGAGCAGATCGCCCTTCTCGAGCGGACCGAACTTCACCGCCTCTTCCCAACCAGTAGAGATGTTGTCGAATGTGATTGGCGTGTAGCCCTCGCGGGCAAGCACCTTGCAAGCGTGCGAGCCGATATAGCCCGCACCCCCCGTGACAAGGATCTTGGTCATCTGGTGATCCAGTCTGCTGTGTCTTACGCCGACCTTTTACTGGGCAGCGTTGCGCATTGCCACCAGTTCGCTCAGGTAGTCGGAGAATTCGTCGCGCAGATCGTCGCGAGCGAGGCCGAAGGCAACCGTCGCCTGCAGGAAGCCCGCTTTGGAGCCGCAGTCGAAACGCTGACCGCGGAAGCGGTAGCCGTAAACGTCGCGGCCGGCCGCGATCTCGTCGGCGATGGCGTCGGTCAGCTGGATCTCCCCGCCAGTGCCGGAGCGCATGCGGTTCAGGTTGCGCATGATCTGCGGCGTCAGGATGTAGCGGCCGATCACGGCGAGGTTGGACGGCTCGGTGCCCGGCTCGGGCTTCTCGACCATGCCCTTCACCTTGACCTGCTGGCCCATGTCCTTCTCGACGTCGAGAATGCCGTAGGCCTTCGCCTTGTCATGCGGCACTTCCATCGCCGCAACCATGCAGCCGCCGGTCTCCTCGTAGGCTTCGACCATCTGTTGCAGACAGCCCTTCTCGCCCGCGATCACGTCGTCAGGAAGAATGACAGCGAAGGGTTCGTTGGCGATCAGGCGACGCGCGCACCAGACGGCGTGGCCGAGGCCGAGCGCGCGGTGCTGACGGATATAGGCGATCGCGCCGCTTTCCATGTTGGTCTGCTTGAGAACCTCTAGCAGGTCCTCCTTGCCCTTCTTGCGAAGGGAGGCTTCGAGTTCGGGGGCCGTGTCGAAATAATCCTCGAGCGCGCTCTTGCCGCGCGACGTTACAAAAATGAATTCCTTGATACCAGCCGCCCGCGCCTCGTCGATCGCATATTGGATCAGCGGACGGTCAACCAGGGTCATGATTTCCTTCGGAACCGATTTGGTTGCCGGCAGAAACCGCGTTCCCAGACCTGCGACGGGGAACACTGCCTTGATGACCTTGCGTTGCATAAACCTAAATCCTTTCGTTTGTCGGCATCAGAACACGACCTGCCGTACTCGGTAAGACATCGTCATAATCGTGCACCGTGAAACTGTCGTGAAGTTTACCGAAGGGCCCCCGGCATGTCGTGTCCAAATCCAAGGCACATTCGTGTTGCTTGCGTTGATAACACACCATTGCGGCAACATTCGCTCCATTGCGGCAACAGTCTGCCAAATCCGTAGACAATGCGCCAGCGGAGTGTTGCTCGCCCGGCATGCCGATCACTCAACACCCATCTCCGCCATCATCTCTTCGAGGCGAATAACGTCTTGCGGGTTGTTTAGTTCCCAAAAAAGCCGGCCACGCGATTCTACCTCGACGCACACAACGTGCCGGCCGTTCTCGAGGAATCTGAGCTGCTCCAGGCCTTCGAGCCGTTCGAGCGGACCGTGTGGCCACTCGGCGTAGCTCGCGAGGGCATCGGCGCGGTAGGCATAAACGCCGACGTGGTGAAATACCGGGGTCTCCGCCTCGGGGGCGTAGATCGTGGCCGTGTAGGGCACGACCTCCTTGGAGAAATAGAGCGCCCGGTTGTCCCGGTCGAAAACGGCGGTCGTGCCGCCGACGCGCCCCTCGGCGCGGTCGGCCTTGAGCGTCGCCAGCGCCCGTCCGTCGCAGCGCAGAACCGGCGTCGCGATCTCGGCGTCCGGCGCGGCGCGCAGGCCCTCGACGAGATCGCTGACGAACCAGGCGGGGGTGAGCGGGGCATCGCCCTGCAGGTTCACCACGATCTCGTAGCCGCCGCCGATCGCGGCATGGGCCTCGGCGCAGCGCTCGGTGCCGTTGGAGCAGGCCGAGGAGGTCATCACGACCTCCGCGCCGAAGCTTTCTGCCTCGTCCCGGATGCGACTGTCGTCGGTCGCAACCACCACCCGGTCCACGCCCTCGACTGCCATCGCGGCTTCCCAGCTGCGCCGGATCAGGGTGCGGGACTGGCCGCTGGCGCCCTTAAGCGGCACGAGCGGCTTGCCCGGATAGCGGTGCGAGGCGTAGCGGGCGGGGATGGCAATCAGGACGCTCATGCTGCTGGCTTCAGCTCCACGCCCGGCGCGTAGGCGATGAAGAACGGGTTCTCGTAGCCCGGCTTGCCATAGGTGAACTCCGAATGGTCATCGAAGCGGACCATCTTGCCACCGGCCCCGCGCAGCACCGCGTCGGCGGCGGCGGTGTCCCATTCCATCGTCCGCCCGAGGCGGGGATAGAGATCGGCCTCGCCGGCCGCGACCAGGCAGAACTTCAGCGAAGACCCGGCCGAGGTCATGTCCTTCACGGCGTAGCGCGCGATGTAATCGTCCGTCGCCTGGTCGCGATGCGACTTGGAGGCCACGACCATCAGCGCGGCGTTGTCGGGCGCGGTCACCTTGATCGGCTTGACCGGTCCGGCCTGGTCCTTGGCGAAATCGCCGGTCTCCTCGACGGAGGCGCCGCTGGCGTCGGTGTAGAAGAGCCGTCCCTTTGCCGGGGCATAGACCACGCCGCGCACCGGGACACCTTTCTCCACATAGGCGATGTTCACGGTGAAATCGCCGCGGCGCTGGACGAACTCCTTGGTGCCGTCGAGCGGGTCGACAATCAGGAAGCTGTCGGCACTCTCGGCGTGGGAGGCGGATTGCTCCTCGGTCACGACCAGGACATCGGGGAAGGCCTCTGCCAGACCGGCAGAGATCAGCGCGTCGGCGGCCTCGTCGGCGGCGGTCACCGGGCTATCGTCCGATTTCGCACGGACCTCGAAATCGTCGGCGTTGTAGATCTCCATGATCTTGTCGCCGGCCTCCAGCGCCAGGCGCCGGATGACTGTGGTCAGGCGATCATAATCCATGCTCTCTCTCCTCGGAATGCGCCGTGCGACGGGCGTAGGCTTTGCAATGACGTGTCGCGCCCCTTATCGTCACCCATCAAGGGAACAGCAAGATTTCCCCGCCAGAAAGTCATGCAGAACGTCACAAGAGCGGCGCGCCCACCCGAATGTTCCAGGCCACCGAACCACGATCGCAGACCGCCTCCGCGCTTCGGCTCGCCGGCCTGATCTACCATGCGACTGTCCGGCACCTGCGCAAGGACCACGGCAACGCGCTTATCGGCCTAATTATGAACATGATGCAGACGGTCATCTTCGTGTTGGCCTTCTACCTGATGTTCACCCTGCTCGGCTGGCGCGGCGCCTCGATCCGGGGCGACTTCATGCTCTACATCATGTCCGGGGTCTTCCTGTTCATGACCCACACCAAGGCGCTGAGCGCGGTGGTCATGTCCGAAGGCCCGGCCTCAGCGATGATGAAGCACGCGCCGATGAACACCATCGTCGCGATCTCGGCGGCCGCGCTCGGCTCGCTCTACATACAGATCCTGTCGATGCTTGTGGTGCTCACTGTCTATCACGTGGGCTTCAACCCGGTGCACATCCACCAGCCGGCCGGCGCCATGGGCATGGTGCTGCTGTCGTGGTTCTCGGGCGTGTCGATCGGGATGATCTTCCTGTCGATCAAGCCCTGGTTCCCGGGCTTCGTCAGTGTCATCACCAACGTCTATTCCCGGGCCAACATGATCGCCTCGGGCAAGATGTTCGTGGCCAACCAGTTACCGAGCTACATGTTGGCCTTCTTCACCTGGAACCCGCTCTTTCACACCATCGACCAGTGCCGCGGCTTCGTGTTCATCAATTACAACCCGCATTACTCCAACATCGCCTATCCGTTCTGGCTGAGCGTCGGGCTGCTGTTTCTGGGGCTGATGGGAGAATCCTACACCCGCAAGAACGCCTCGCTGAGCTGGCACGCCAAGCGGTGAGCCGCGCCTTAGTGCGCGACCCGCAGGGTGAGGTTGAGCCGCCCGCCGCCGGCGAGGAGATTGGAACTGCCGGGCCGGAGCCGGTCGATCCCGTGGAACACCAGCCGCGCCGGTCCGCCCATCACCACGACGTCCCCCGATTTCAGCCAGACCGACTCCGTCCTGCCGCCGCGCGTCAGGTTGCCGATCCGGAACAGTGCGTCGTCGCCGAGCGAGATCGAGACGACCGGCTGGTCGAAATCCCCCTCGTCCCTATCCTGGTGAAGGCCCATCCGCGCGCCCTCGTCGTAAAAATTGACGAGGCAGCAATCCGGCGACCGGCTCGCCCCCGCCACTGTCTCCCAGACCGCCCGCACCGAGGGCGGGATCGGCGGCCAGGCCATGCCTTCTGGGTGGGCCTCCTGGTACCGGTAGCCGCGCCGGTCGCTGACCCAGCCCACCGACCCGGCCGACGTCATCCGCACCGACATCTTCTGTCCGCGCCGCGTCTCGGGCCGGAACAGCGGCGCGGCGGCCACCACCTCGCGCAACTCCCGCACCATCGCCTCCTGCGCGGCTCGGTCGAGAAGGCCCTGAAACAGAGCCACGCCGCGAATGTTCAGCGTTGGCGGAATTTGTGACCCGGGCGTCACTTTGCTCATGGTTCGTACCCCCATCCATGGCCCATCCCCGCTTGCAGGGCCAAAACTCCACTCCTATATACGCCCAGATGCAAAGTCCGGGCAGCCACCCGGAAGAACTGGGATAGGGGTCCGGGAGCCTCATAGGGCCCGAGCCCCGCAACATCGCCAAGAGAGGTAGAAAGCATATGGCCAAAGTCATCGGTATCGACCTCGGTACGACGAACAGCTGCGTCGCCATCATGGACGGGTCGCAGCCCCGCGTGATCGAGAACGCCGAAGGTGCACGGACGACCCCATCGGTTGTCGCCTTCACCGAGAATGAACGTCTCGTCGGTCAGCCCGCCAAGCGGCAGGCCGTGACCAACCCCGAGAACACGATCTTCGCTGTGAAGCGCCTGATCGGCCGCCGCGAGGATGACCCCGCAGTCGCCAAGGACCGCAAGATCGTCCCCTACAACATCGTGGACGGCGGCAACGGCGACGCCTGGGTCGAGGCCCGCGGCGAGAAGTATTCGCCCAGCCAGATTTCCGCCTTCATCCTGCAGAAGATGAAGGAAACCGCCGAGTCCTATCTCGGCGAAAAGGTCGAGCAGGCGGTCATCACCGTCCCGGCCTATTTCAACGACGCCCAGCGTCAGGCCACCAAGGACGCCGGCAAGATCGCCGGTCTCGAGGTGCTGCGTATCATCAACGAGCCGACCGCGGCCGCCCTCGCCTATGGCCTCGACAAGGAAGAGACCAAGACGATCGCCGTCTACGACCTCGGCGGCGGCACGTTCGACGTCACGATCCTCGAGATCGACGAAGGCCTCTTCGAAGTGAAATCCACCAACGGCGACACGTTCCTCGGCGGTGAAGACTTCGACATGCGGATCGTCCAGTACCTTGCGGACGAGTTCAAAAAAGAGCACGGCATTGACCTGACCAGGGACAAGATGGCTCTGCAGCGCCTCAAGGAAGCTGCCGAGAAGGCCAAGATCGAATTGTCGAGCTCGCAGCAGACCGAGATCAACCAGCCGTTCATCTCGATGGACCCGAACGGCGGCACGCCGCTGCACATGGTTATGAAGCTGACCCGCGCCAAGCTGGAAAGCCTCGTGGGCGACCTGATCAAGAAGTCGATCAAGCCCTGCCAGGCCGCGCTCAAGGATGCCGGAATCTCGGTGAACGAGATCGACGAGGTGGTGCTCGTGGGTGGTATGACCCGCATGCCCAAGGTCGTCGAGGAAGTGACCAAATTCTTCGGCAAGGAGCCCCACAAGGGCGTCAACCCCGACGAAGTGGTTGCCGCAGGTGCCGCCATCCAGGCCGGCGTGCTTCAGGGTGACGTGAAGGACGTGGTCCTGCTCGACGTGACCCCGCTGTCGCTCGGGATCGAGACGCTGGGTGGCGTCTTCACCCGCCTGATCGACCGCAACACCACGATCCCGACCAAGAAGGGCCAGGTCTTCTCGACCGCCGAGGACAACCAGAACGCCGTGACGATCCGGGTGTTCCAGGGCGAGCGCGAGATGGCGGCCGACAACAAGCTGCTCGGCCAGTTCAACCTCGAGGACATCCCGCCGGCACCGCGCGGCATGCCGCAGATCGAGGTGACCTTCGACATCGACGCCAACGGCATCGTGTCGGTCTCCGCCAAGGACAAGGGCACCGGCAAGGAGCAGAACATCACGATCCAGGCGTCGGGCGGTCTGTCGGACGACGAGATCGACCAGATGGTCAAGGACGCCGAGGCAAATGCCGAGGCCGACAAGGAGAAGAAGGAGCTGGTCGAGGCCAAGAACCAGGGCGAGAGCCTGCTCCACTCGACCAAGAAGTCGCTCTCCGAGCACTCCGACAAGGTCGACCCCTCGACCGTCGAGGCGATCGAACTGGCCATGGGCCCGCTCGAAGAGGCCCTGGAAGGGACCGATCTCGGCAAGATCAAGTCCGGCATCCAGAACCTGACCGAAGCCGCGATGAAGCTTGGCGAGGCCATCTACAAGGCCGAGCAGGAGAAGGCCGGCGAAGCAGCGCCCGAGGGCGATGACGAGCCGCACGGTGTCGACGAGGACATCGTGGATGCCGACTTCGAGGATCTCGGCGACGACAAGCGCTGAGCGCGACCGATACCTCCGGGGGCCGGTCCGGGAAACCGGGCCGGCCTCGTATGTCGGGGGCAAGAGGATAATCGATGGCAAAACGTGATTATTACGACGTTCTGGGTGTTGCGCGGGGTGCCTCGGATGCGGACATCAAGAAGGCCTACCGCCGGAAAGCCCGCGAGCTCCACCCGGACAGCAACTCCCACAAGCCGGACGCCGAAGCCCAGTTCAAGGAAGTGAACGAGGCCTATGACGTCCTGAAAGATCCCGACAAGAAGGCCGCCTACGACCGCTTCGGCCACGCCGCTTTCGAAGGCGGCATGGGTGGCGGCGGCGGGCCGCGAGGCGGTTTCCACCAGCAGGGCGATTTCGCCTCCGCCTTCTCGGACGTGTTCGACGACCTCTTCGGCGACTTCATGGGTGGCCAGCGCGGCGGTGGCGGCCGGCAGCGCGCGGCGCGCGGCTCCGACCTGCGCTACAACCTGCGCGTCACCCTGGAAGAGGCCTATTCCGGCGTCCAGAAAACGATCAACGTGCCGACCTCGGTCGGCTGCACCGCCTGTTCCGGCACAGGTGCCGAGGGCGGCGCCGAGCCGGTTTCCTGCCCGACCTGTTCCGGCATGGGCAAGGTGCGGGCCCAGCAGGGCTTCTTCACGGTCGAGCGCACCTGCCCGACCTGCAGCGGCCTCGGCCAGATCATCAAGAACCCCTGCCAGACCTGCCAGGGCAGCGGCCGCACCGAGAAGGAACGCTCGCTGTCGGTCAACATCCCGGCCGGTGTCGAGACGGGCACCCGGATCCGGCTCGCCGGCGAAGGCGACGCGGGCACGCGCGGCGGCCCCTCGGGCGATCTCTACATCTTCATCGAGGTGACCGAGCACGACCTGTTCAAGCGCGACGCGCATCACCTGTTCTGCCAGGTCCCCGTCAGCATCGCGAGCGCGGCGCTCGGCGGCGAGATCGAGGTGCCGACGATCGACGGCGGTCGCAGCCGCGTGAAGGTCCCGGCCGGATCGCAGACCGGCAAGCAGATGCGCCTGCGCGGCAAGGGGATGCCGGCGCTGCGTGGCGGCGCCACCGGCGACATGTTCATCGAGCTGCTGGTCGAGACGCCCGTGAACCTCACCTCTCGCCAGAAAGAGCTCCTGCGTGAGTTCGACGAGCTGAGCGCCGAGAACAACCCGCACTCCACCACCTTCTTCTCGAAGGTGAAGAGCTTCTGGGACGAGATGAAGAGCTGACGAACGTCAGCCTCCGGAACCGAAGAGCGCGGCCCCCGAGCCGCGCTTTTTTGTGTCCGCTGCTGTTGGCCGTCAGTTGGCCGCGACCTGCACGTCGGGAACCAGATTGTCGAGAACCAGGAACTCGCCCACCGCGTCACAGGCAGGCACCGCGAGCGACAGTTCGACAACCTCGTGGGTACCGGCTGCGGTAGGCTGCAGCGTTTGCGCCGCAAGCTCGCGACCGCAGGTGGCCCTGGTTACCTCGGCCTCCACCGTGATCTGCACCGCGCCGCTGGACCGGGCATCGGCGGCGGGGAAGGAATAGACCTCGCTCACCCATCCACCGGGCGCCGCATCGTTGCCAAGCTGCGTCAGGTAGCCTGCGCCGCGGACGCGCGCACGGTCCGGCCCGTGGGCCGCGCCAAGGTGGACATGACCCGGTTCGCCATAGCCGGCACCGAATTCGAAAGCGTGCAGTCCGAGCCCGGTGCTGCCCTGCCATTGCAGCGCAACCCGCTCGTAGCCGCCGGCGTCAGGAACCTCCGCGCGAGCCTCCACGATCGTCCCGTCGAGCAGCCGCGCCTCGAATTCCGCGCGGGCAGACAGGGCCGGGACGTCGAGGTCGAGGTGACCGTCGGTTCCGGTGATCTCGGTGAAGGTCAGCGCCCCGTGGCGCAGCGTAACCGGTTCGCCCGCGTTGCAGGCAGCGCGCAACGAGAGCCGCACCATGGCGGCGGGCGCAGGGCTCGCTGTCAACGTGACATCGCAGGGCATACCGAAGGCGCTGAACCCCTTGCCGGGCTCGACCTGCAGCTCAGACAGGCCCGCATCCGGCAGCGGAGCGCGGGCGAAAGCTTCGGGCGCAGGCGTCGCAAGGGAAACAAGGCGTGGCTCTTCGGGGATGCCGAGATCGGTACGGGCACGCGCGGCGGTGAGTTGCAGGGCCTGAAGCTCCTGCATCGACTGCGGCGCCTCAGACAATTTCTGACCGTCGGCAAAGCGGGAAGCGACGGCATTGCCGTTCTGCATGACATATCCCGTGGCAAGCGCCACCAGGAACACCGACCCGGCCATTGCCGCGCGACGACTCGTTTGCATTCTCGCCTCCACTTCCCAAACCTCAGGAAATCCTACGGTTGGAAAGCGGCAAAGCCGTGGCGGGCGTGGGCCCGATTCCCGCCACAAGGGTCAGCGGCTGCGACCGATCCACAACACTCCCACCGGCCTCCCGGCCCGAAAGGCCGGGAGAGGTGCGATCAGAATTGGCCGTGGCAGTGCTTGAACTTCTTGCCTGAGCCGCATGGGCAGGGATCGTTGCGGCCGGGGTTGCCCCAGGTCGCCGGATCGTTCTCGTCGAAGCCTTCGACCAGCGGTTCCGGGCCGGTGGTTTCGCTGCCGGCCGCCTCCTCGGTGCCCTTGGCCTGCATCGCCTTTTCCATGGCCTGCTGCTGCGCCAGCATCTGCTGCATCATCGCCTGCTGCTCTTCCGGGGTCAGCGGGCGGATCTGCGAGAGCTTCTTGCAGACATCCTCGCGCAGCCCGTCGAGCAGGCCCTCGAAGAGCTGGAAAGCCTCGTTCTTGTATTCGTTGAGCGGGTCCCGCTGCGCATAACCGCGGAAGCCCACCACCGAGCGCAGATGCTCCAGCGTCAGCAAGTGCTCGCGCCACTTGGCGTCGATGGTCTGCAGCAGGATCTGCTTCTCGATGGAGCGCATGTTCTCCGGGCCGAAATCCACGGCCTTCTGGGCCATGAACTCGTCGGAGGCCTTGTAGAGCCGCTCACGGATGTCGTCGTCGTCGACACCCTCTTCCTCGGCCCAGGCGATCACCGGTACGTCGATGCCGAGGTGCTCCAGGACGTCGGCGTAGAGCGCCTGGGTCTCCCATTGATCGGCATAGCTCTTCTTGGGCATGTGCTGGTCGACCAGGTCGTCGATCACCTGGTGGCGCATGTCCTGCACGATCTCGGACAGATCCTCGGCTTCCATGATCTCGCGGCGCTGGCCGAAGATCACCTTCCGCTGGTCGTTCATCACGTCGTCGAACTTCAGCAGCTGCTTGCGGATGTCGAAGTTGCGACCTTCGACCTTGGCCTGCGCGCGCTCCAGCGACTTGTTCACCCACGGGTGGACGATCGCCTCGCCGTCCTGCATCCCCAGCTTGCCGAGCATGGCGTCCAGCCTCTCCGAGCCAAAGATCCGCATGAGGTCGTCCTCGAGGCTGAGGAAGAAGCTGGACCGGCCCGGGTCACCCTGACGGCCGGAGCGGCCGCGGAGCTGGTTGTCGATGCGCCGGCTCTCGTGACGCTCGGTGGCCAGAACGAACAGCCCCCCGGCGGCCTTCACCGCCTCCTCGTCGCCCTTGTGCTGGGTCTCGATCTCGGTCCGGATCTCTTCCGGGTCGCGGTCCGGGTTCGCCGCAATGGCCTCCATGACCTTGAACTCGACATTGCCGCCGAGCTTGATGTCGGTGCCGCGGCCGGCCATGTTCGTCGCGATGGTGATCGCGCCCAGCTTGCCGGCGTCGGCGACGATCTGTGCTTCCTGCTCGTGCTGGCGGGCGTTCAGCACGTTGTGCTTGAGCCCGGCCTGGGTGAGCATCTGGCTCAGCATTTCGGATTTCTCGATCGACGTTGTTCCGACGAGCACGGGTTGTCCGACTTCGTGCGCCTTCTTGATCGCCGCGATCACGGCCTCGTATTTCTCGCGCCCGGTGCGGTAAACCTGGTCGTGGTCGTCCTGGCGGGCGATCGGCAGGTTGGTCGGCACTTCGACGACGCCCAGCTTGTAGATCTCCATGAACTCGTCGGCCTCGGTCAAGGCTGTGCCGGTCATGCCCGCAAGCTTGTCGTAGAGACGGAAGTAGTTCTGGAAGGTGACGGAGGCCAGCGTCACGTTCTCGGGCTGGATGTTACAGCCCTCCTTTGCCTCGATCGCCTGGTGCAGGCCGTCGCTCAGACGCCGGCCGTGCATCATGCGCCCGGTGAATTCGTCGATCAGCACCACGTCGCCGTCGCGGACGATGTAATCTTTGTCCTTCTGGAACAGCTTGTGCGCCTTCAGACCCTGATTGATGTGGTGCACGATGGTCGTGCTTTCCGGATCGTAGAGGTTCTGTCCTTCGGGCAGGATGTCGTAGACGCGCAAACGCTCTTCGAGGAACTCGTTGCCCTCGTCGGTGTAGGTGACGTTCTTGGTCTTTTCGTCGAGCGTGAAATGCTCTTCCTGCAGCTCGGGGATGATCTTGTCGATGACCCGGTAGAGTTCGGAACGGTCCTGCGAAGGGCCGGAGATGATCAGCGGCGTCCGCGCCTCGTCGATCAGGATCGAGTCCACCTCGTCGACGATCGCGAAGTTGTGGTAGAGCTGGTTGATGTCCTTGAGGTTGGACTTCATGTTGTCGCGCAGGTAGTCGAAGCCCAGCTCGTTATTGGTCGCATAGGTGACGTCCGCCTTGTAGGCGACGCGCTTCTCCTCCTCGGGCTGCTGCGGATAGACGACGCCGCAAGTCATGCCGAGCTGCGCATAGACCTTGCCCATCCACTCCGCATCGCGCCGGGCGAGGTAGTCGTTGACCGTGACGATATGCACGCCCTTGCCGGTCAGCGCGTTGAGGTAGGCCGGGAAGGTGGCGACCAGCGTCTTGCCCTCGCCGGTCTTCATCTCCGAAATGTTGCCTTCGTGGAGGAAGATCCCTCCCATCAGCTGTACGTCGAAGGCGCGCAGGCCGAGCGCCCGCTTGGCCGCCTCGCGGCAGTTGGCGAAGGCCTCTGGCAGCAGCTTGTCGAGATCCTCGCCGCCGCGTGCGCGTTCCTGGAACTCCCGGGTCTTCCCGATCAGCTGCTCGTCGGTCAGCTTCTCGAAATCCGGCTCCAGCGCGTTTATCTGGTCGACAAGCGGTCGGGTTGCCTTGATCTTCCGGTCGTTCGTTGTTCCGAAGACCTTTTTCGCGATCGTTCCAATACCCAGCATATCTGCTCCGCTTTGACGCTTTCGTGTGAGAGCACGCCTTGCCGGCCCTTCCGCACGGCGTTACCAAGCATTCAATGAAGAGCCGCCCGGCACTCTCGGACCATCCGGGATGTAAGGGTGCGTTCTGGGAGTGTCAACGCCGCCGTCTTACGCGGCCGAACAGGAGCCTTTCACGATGCGCATGACCAACAAAACCTGGGCCGCCGGGCTGATTTCCCTCGCATTGTCGACGGTGCCCGCCGCGGCGCAGGACGTGACCGCGGATACAGTGGTCGCGACGGTCGGTGGCAAGGACATCACGCTCGGCCACATGATCGTCGCTCGCAACGCCCTTCCCCCGCAATATCAGCAACTCGAGGCCCAAGTGCTTTTCCAGGGCGTGCTTGACCAGCTGGTGCAGCAGACCGCCCTCGCGCAGTCGCTCGGCGACGAAGTCACAACCGCCACGAAGCTTTCGATCGACAACCAGACCTCGGGCCTGCTTGCCGGCGAGGCTCTCGGCAAGGCGATCCAGGCCGCCGTGACCGAGGAGGCCGTGCAGGCCGCCTATGACGCCCGCTTTGCCGATGCCGAGCCGGAGACGGAGTTCCGCGCCGCGCATATCCTCGTCGAGACCGAGGACGAGGCCAAGGCGCTCAAGCAAGAGCTCGACGGCGGCGCAGACTTTGCCGCGCTGGCCCGCGAAAAGTCCACCGGCCCCTCCGGCCCCAATGGCGGCGACCTTGGCTGGTTCGGCAAGGGCATGATGGTTCCCGAGTTCGAAGCCGCCGTGATCGCCCTCGAGCCGGGCCAGATCTCCGAGCCGGTGCAGACCCAGTTCGGCTGGCACGTTGTAAAGCTCGACGAAACCCGCCTTGCCGAGGCCCCCACCCTCGATGAAGTCCGTCAGGAACTTGTGGCCGAGATCGAGGGTGCGACCATTGACGCCGTGGTGACCGAGGTCATGGAATCCGCCGAGGTCGTTCGGCCAGAGGTCGAGATCGACCCCGCGTCGATCAACAACCTCGATCTGGTCGCCGAATAACCCTCACACATCCTTCAGGATCGGAATCCACCATGGCTGGTTCGCTTCCCGTCTCTCCGCTGGCGCCTGCGCGCTTTCCGGACCTTCCGGTTGTCGCCGGGGTCGAGTTTGCCGCCGTCGCGGCCGGGGTGCGCTATCCCGGCCGGACCGACGTGATGCTTGCGCGCCTTGCGCCGGGCAGCACGGTGGCCGGGGTCTTCACCCGCTCGGCGACGCGCTCCGCCCCGGTGCTTGACTGCCAGGCCAAGCTGTCGGTCGAGAGCGCCGGGACGACTGGCGCAGCGATCCTGGTGAACTCCGGCAATTCGAACGCCTTCACCGGCTCGGCCGGCGAGGGCTCCGTGCAGGCGATCTGCGAGGCAGTCTCCGCCGCCGCGGGCGTGCCGCAGGAGCGGGTCTTCACCTCCTCCACCGGGGTGATCGGCGAGCGGCTTCCGCATGACCGGATCACCGCCAAGGTCGGAGAACTTGTTTCCGCCCTCGCCGCTGACGGGATCGAGAAGGCCGCCCGCGCCATCATGACCACCGACACCTTCCCCAAAGGGGCGGAAGCGATAGTCGAGACCTCGGCAGGCCCCGTCCGGATCGCGGGCATCGCCAAGGGCTCGGGCATGATCGCGCCCGACATGGCGACGATGCTGGTCTACATCTTCACCGACGCGGCGGTGCCGCAGCCGGTGCTGCAATCCATGCTGTCGGGCCTGACCGACGTAACCTTCAATGCGATCACCGTGGACAGCGACACCTCGACCTCCGACACGCTGCTTCTGGCAGCCACCGGCCAGAGCGGCGCGGCGATCACCAAGGCCGACAGCGCCGATGGCCGCGCCTTCTCCGAGGCGCTGCATGGTGTGATGCTGGACCTTGCGAAACAGGTGGTTCGCGACGGTGAGGGCGCGTCGAAATTCGTAGAGGTGCAGGTAACGGGTGCGGTCAGCGATGCCGACGCGAAGAAGGTCGCCATGGCGATCGCCAACTCCCCGCTGATCAAGACCGCCATCGCCGGCGAGGACCCGAACTGGGGCCGCGTCGTCATGGCGGTGGGCAAGTCGGGCGCCGAGGCCGACCGGGATCGGCTGAGCATCCGTTTCGGCGATATCCTCGTGGCGGAGAACGGCTGGGTCGCCGGTTCCTACAACGAGGCAGCTGGTGCTACCTACATGAAGCAGGCCGAACTGGTGATCGGCGTGGACCTCGGGCTGGGGTCGGGCAGCTTCACCGCCTGGACCTGCGACCTGACCCACGGCTACATTTCGATCAACGCGGACTACCGGTCGTGAAGACGATCCTGGTCTCGGCCGTCGCGCTGGTCGACAGGGACGGCCGGGTTCTGCTGGCGCAACGGCCCGAGGGCAAGTCGATGGCCGGTCTCTGGGAGTTTCCCGGCGGCAAGGTCGAGCCCGGGGAGACGCCGGAGGCCGCACTGATTCGCGAGTTGCAGGAAGAACTAGGGATCGACACCTGGGCTTCCTGCCTCGCGCCGCTGACGTTTGCCAGCCACAGCTACGATAGCTTCCACCTGCTTATGCCATTGTTTATATGCCGGAAATGGAATGGAAATCCGGTGTCGCGTGAGAATCAGGCTCTCAAATGGGTCCGTGCCGCCCAGCTTCGGGACTACCCGATGCCCGCCGCCGACATTCCTCTGATCCCACACCTCCGGGATTGGCTGTAGCGGGTCGGCGGATTTCCACAGGTTGCACAAAAAATCACCTGATGTTTCTTTAATGTGACAAAATTATTCGTGATTTGTGAACAGTGAGTGCGTATCTTTCACCTGTCGCGTGTCAGGAAGGAGATCATCAGATGCTGCGCACAATCACTGTCGGCACCATTTCCGTTCAGGGTATCTATGTCCGTGATACCCAGGACGGTCGCATTGTTGTTCGGGTCGGAGAAGAGAACTTCAAGGGTACCCCCATCCGTGAGTCCAAAGCTGCCTGAAGAAAGAAGATGACATATCCGTCAAAGACCACCCCGGGGGCGACGGAACAGTAAGGGCGGCCAGATCCCGGGCCGCCCATTTTTTGTGTCTGAACTCTGGGGGTGAGTGGATCAGTCCAGGGACCGCTCCACCTCCTCGCGTTCGAAGATCTCGATCACATCGCCCTGGCGGATATCGTCGTAGTTCTCGAACGCCATACCACACTCCTGACCGGACTGGACCTCGGACACTTCGTCCTTGAAGCGTTTGAGAGTCTTCAGCGTTCCTTCGTGGATCACCACGTCGTCGCGCAGCAGACGGACACCCGCGGAGCGGCGCGCCACACCTTCGGTGACGAGACAGCCAGCGACCTTGCCGACGTGGGAGACCTTGAAGACCTCCTTGATCGTGGCATAGCCGATGAAGGTCTCGCGGACCTCGGCCGAGAGCAGGCCGGAGGCGGCCGCCTTCACGTCGTCCACGAGGTCGTAGATCACCGAGTAGTAGCGGATCTCCACGCCCTTCTGGTTCGCCGCGGCGCGGGCCGGGGCGTTGGCACGGACGTTGAAGCCGATGACCGGAGCGCCGGAGGCTTCGGCCAGGCCGATGTCGCTTTCCGTGATGGCGCCCACGGCGGAGTGCAGAAGGCGCACGCGCACCTCCTCGTTGCCGATCTTCTCCATCGCCTGGGCGATGGCTTCGGCGGAACCCTGCACGTCCGCCTTGACCAGGATCGGCAACTCCTTGACGTTCTCATCTTCCTTGGCCTTGGCCAGAAGCTGTTCAAGGGAGGTCGCGGCGCCGGCGGCGGCGCGTTTCTCCTTGGCGGCCTGTTCGCGGTATTCCGCGATCTCGCGGGCCTGCGCTTCGGTCTCGACGACGTTGAGAACGTCACCGGCTTCCGGCGTTCCATTCAGGCCGAGCACCTCGACCGGAACCGATGGGCCGGCCTCCTTGACGCGTTCGCCCTTGTCGTTGACCAGCGCACGAACCTTGCCCCACTGCTCGCCGACGACGAAGATGTCACCCTGCTTGAGAGTGCCGTTCTGGACGAGAACGGTAGCAACCGGGCCGCGGCCCACGTCGAGCTGGGCTTCGATCACCGCACCGGCGGCGGCGCGTTCGGGGTTGGCCTTGAGTTCCAGGATCTCTGCCTGCAACGCGATGGCTTCGAGCAGCGCATCAAGGCCAAGGCCTGTCTTGGCCGAAACCTCAACGTCCTGAACCTCACCTGACATCTGCTCCACGATCACTTCGTGCTGCAGAAGCGCGGTGCGAACCTTCTGCGGATCGGCGTCTGGCTTGTCGATCTTGTTGATCGCCACGATCATCGGAACCCCGGCGGCCTTGGCGTGGTTGATCGCCTCGACCGTCTGCGGCATCACGGCGTCGTCCGCCGCGACCACGAGGATCACGATGTCGGTCACCTGTGCACCACGGGCGCGCATCGAGGTGAAGGCGGCGTGGCCCGGCGTATCGAGGAAGGTCAGGAGCTGACCGCTGTCGGTCTTCACCTGATAGGCACCGATATGCTGGGTGATGCCGCCGGCCTCGCCGGAAACGACCTTTGCGTTACGGATCGCATCGAGCAGCGACGTCTTGCCGTGGTCGACGTGGCCCATGACGGTCACGACCGGCGGACGCGGCTGAAGATCCTCGTCCTTGTCCTCGACGGAGTCGATCACCTGCTCGACGTCCGAATCCGACACACGCACGATCTTGTGGCCGAATTCCTCGACGATCAGTTCGGCGGTATCGGCGTCGATCGCCTGGTTCTGCGTGACCATCATGCCGTTCTGCATGAGCGCCTTGACCACGTCGGCGACGCGTTCGGCCATGCGGTTGGCCAGTTCGCTCACCACGATGGTCTCGGGGACCTGAACGTCGCGTACGACCTTTTCGCGGATCTCGGCGCCGCCCATTGCCTTCTGGCGTGCGCGTTCCTGCTTGCGCTTCATCGCAGCCATCGAACGCTGGCGACCGCCTTCGTTCCCGGACATTGCCTGGTTCAGCGTCAGCTTGCCGGAGCGGCGGCCATCGTCGCGGGCCTTTCCGCGGGTCTCGCGCTGGCGTTCCTCGCGATCGGCCTTGCGCGGCGCCGCGTCGGGTTTGGTGAAGTTGCGCTGCGTGGCCGCGCCGTCGTCATCCTTGGCCGCGGCGCGCGGGGAAGCCGGCTTCTCGGGCTCGACCTTGCGGGCTTCGGTCTCGCGCTTGGCGGCTTCCTCGGCCTCGCGCTTCTTGCGCTCGTCCTCTTCCGCCTTCGCCTTGAGGGCCTCTTCGCGCTCGCGCTCCTCGCGCTCCTTGGCCTCGGCCTCGGCACGACGACGCTCGCGCTCTTCCTCGCGACGCTTCTCTTCTTCTTCGCGCTCCCGGGCCTCGTCGGCCTCGCGCGCCTTGGCTGCCTGAAGCGCCTTCAGGCGGCGCTCCATCTCGGCATCCGAAATGCCTGCAGGGCGACGCGACGGATCACCGCCGGCCGCAGCGCCCCCGGCGCCTTTGGCTGCACCAGGTTTCGGCACGACCACGCGCTTGCGCTTCGTCTCGACCACGACGTTCTTCGTCCGGCCGTGACTGAAACTCTGCTTCACGGAGCCAGAGCGCGATCCGCCCTTCAGGCCCAGGGTCTTTTTGCCGTCATTGTCGCTCATGCGATACCATCGTCCTTTCCGGGGCCGGTCGCCCCGATCTTGCCGCGCAGGCCGGATAGCCGTGTGGTTTCCTCGACGAAACGAGTCGTCAACCCCCCGTTACACAGCGCCGCGTGTATTACATGGTCTCGACCAAAGGACAAACCGATTTCATCGGCCGTCAAACAGTCGAATGTGGTGCCTTCCTCCGGTGGAAGGCGCAGTTTGCTTTTTCCCCTGACGGAACCGTCGGATGCCTGCACCAGCACCACGGCCTCTCCCGCCTGGATCATGCCGCGGACCTTCTCGTAGCCCGCGATGGCCAGCCCGGCCTTGCGCGCCAACGACAGGATGTCGGTCACGCGCCGGGTCATGCCCGCTTCAACCGTTTCGACGAGCCCCTCGGGCACCTGGACCTGCCGCTTCGCGCTCCGGCTGAACAGCCGTTTCTTGACGGCCAGTTCCAGAGCGGCGCGGTCGGCCGACACCCAGATGCCGCGCCCGGGCAGCTTGCCGGCCAGGTCAGGAACGATCTCGCCCCCGGGACCGACCACGAAGCGGATCAGCCCCGCTTTCGGGCCGACCTCGCCGGTGGCGATGCAGCGTCGCTCCGCCACCTCCCGAGTATCTGTCTGCCCGCCGCGCCCCAAGGCCCGCACCCAAACCGGCGCCTGAGATCAGGCGCCAGCCTCCTCTGTGTCGACAGTGTCTGCGTCTTCCTCGTCGGATTCCAGATCGGCCGGATCGACCCAGCCAAGCAGGATCCGGGCCGTCATCACCATGTCCTGGGCCTCGCCCAGCGACACGTCGAACTTCTCCAGAACCCCGTCATCCTTCACGCGCTCGCCGTTGACCGTGGTCCAGCCGCCCGCAAGTTCCCAATCGGCGCAGGTGGCGAAATCTTCCAGCGTCTTCACGCCGTCCTCGGCCAGTGCTTCGATCATTTGGGGTGTCAGCCCCTCGAAATCAATGAGGCTCTGCTCCACACCCAGTTCTTTTGCCCGCTCGAGCGCCTTGCGGTTCATCTCGTCGATGTGATCGCGGGCCCGTGCCTGGAGCTCGGCCGCGGTATCCTCGTCGACGCCGTCGATCACCAGAAGCTCGTCGACCTCGACATAGGCGACTTCCTCGAGGTTGGTGAAGCCTTCGGCCACCAGAAGCTGGGCGAAGAACTCGTCCAGGTCCAGCGTGTCCATGAAGAGCTGCGTGCGCTCCTCGAACTCCTTCTGGCGGCGCGCCGATTCCTCTTCCTCGGTCATGATGTCGATGTCGAGGCCGGTGAGTTGGCTGGCCAGACGCACGTTCTGACCGCGGCGGCCGATGGCCAGCGACAGCTGCTCGTCCGGCACCACGACCTCGATTCGCTCGGCTTCCTCGTCGAGCACGACCTTGGAGACCTCGGCCGGCTGCAACGCGTTCACGAGGAAGGTCGGGACATCCTCGTTCCACGGGATGATGTCGATCTTCTCGCCCTGGAGTTCGTTCACCACCGCCTGAACCCGGCTGCCGCGCATACCGACGCAGGCGCCGACCGGGTCGATCGAGCCGTCATAGGACACAACGGCGATCTTGGCGCGGCTGCCCGGGTCGCGGGCCACGGCCTTGATCTCGATGATGCCGTCGTAGATCTCCGGCACTTCCATCTTGAACAGCTCGGCCATGAATTCCGGCGCGGTGCGGCTCAGGAAGATCTGCGGGCCTCGGGCCTCGCGGCGCACATCCTTGATGTAGCAGCGGATGCGGTCGCCGTTGCGATAGCTCTCGCGGCCGATCTTCTCGTTGCGACGCAGGATGCCCTCGCCACGGCCGATGTCGACGATGACGTTGCCGTATTCCTCGCGCTTGACGACACCGTTGATGATGGTGCCCGCGCGATCCTTGAATTCCTCGTACTGGCGATCGCGCTCGGCCTCGCGAACCTTCTGCAGGATTACCTGCTTGGCCGACTGGGCGGCGATCCGACCCATTTCCACCGGCGGAACCTCGTCGCGGATCTCGTCGCCGATCTTCGGATCGGAGAGGTACTGCTTGGCCTGCTCAACCGTCAGCTCCGCCTGGTAGTTCTCCAGTTCCTCGTCCGCAACCACGGTGCGGATGCGGGTGAAGGTCGCGCGGCCGGTCTTGCGGTCGATCGACACGCGGATATCCATCTCGGTCCCGTAGCGGGACTTGGCAGCCCGGGCGAGACTTTCTTCCATCGCCTCGATCACCAGTTCCGGGTCGATCATCTTCTCGCGCGCCACCGCCTCGGCGGTCTGCAGCAGTTCCAGCTGGTTGGCGGATGTGATGGCCATCTCTTGTGGTTCCTCTTTTACGAGTTCTCGGCGGCGTCGTCCTCGGACGCCATGAATGTCTCGACTTCGTCGTACTGGGCTTCGTCGATCTCGCCCGAATGCTTGCGCTGGTTGAGCATTTCCCGGATCAACTCGTCGGTCAGAACGAGCTTGGCATCCGAGAGCCAGTCGAATTGCAGCCCGATCACCACCGCGCCGCCCTCCTGGTCGATCTCGATCAGCACCTCACCGTCCTCAACGCCCTGCAGCACGCCCTTGAAGCGGCGGCGGCCGTCGATCATCTCGTGGGTCTCGATCTTGGCCTCGTAGCCTTCCCAGGTCTCGAAATCCTTGAGCCGGGTCAGCGGACGGTCGATGCCGGGGCTCGACACCTCCAGCGTGTAGTTGTCCTCGATAGGGTCCTCGACATCCATCACCGCGCTGACTGCGGTGGAGATCTCGGCGCAATCGTCGACCTCGATGCCGCCCTCCGACTTCTCGGCCATGATCTGCAGCGTCTTGGTCTTGCCCGACATCAACCGGATACGCACCAGCTCGTACCCCATCCCCTCGATCACGGGGGTCAGGATCTCGGCCAGCCGGCGGTCCATGTTGGTCTTTGCTATCAGGTCGGTCACGTTCGTCGGTTCCAAACACAAAAAAACGGGCGCGCGGCCCGTCGATCTTTCCCGGTGGAGCTTTCGGGTGACCCCGGCAGCGCCGCTGTTGAGAGGGCATATACGGACTCAGCGCGGATTGCGCAAGGGTTCACTTGCCACCTGCGCCGCCAACCGGTAGCTGCGCCAGCCCCGCCAGAGCCACCAGCCGGAGCCAATGGCCACAGCAGCGGCGAGAATCAGGGCAGCGCCATCCACGATCACCGTCGCGAGATCGGCGATCTGATCGGCGAAGAGGAAGCCGAGCATCGCATAGGCCGTGGCCCAGAGCGCCGCGCCCGGAACCGCCGCCAAAGTGAAGGTCCGCCAGCCGAGACCGACCGCCCCGCTGACATAGCTCGTCCAGGGGCCGAGCGGGCTTACAATGGTGCGGCTGGCCAGGACCGCAGCCGCGCCCCATCGCGCTACCAGCGCCTCGGCCCGCTCCAGGAGCTTCGCGCGGGCGGGCCGGGTCTTCATCCGGCTGAGAAGCGGCGCCCCACCCCAACGCGCTATGTGAAACGCTACCTGATCGCCGATCACGTAGCCCGCGAAGGCCACCGTGATCACCTGCCACAGCACCAGGTCCCCGGCCGCAGCGAACCCGCCCGAAGCCATCACCAGCATCGACGAGGGCAGCGGCACCGCAAGGCAGGAGACCGCAACCACGCCCCCGACAAGGAATAGTCCGTAAAACGGAACGAGGGCGAGCAGTGTATCGATCATTTGCCGCGCTCCTCGTGGAAGGCCGCGGCGCCGGCGCGGACGCGCTCTGTCAGCGTCGGCAGGTCGACGCCCTGCCGTTCGGCGATGTCGGCCATTGTCAGCGGCTCGCGCTCCCGCTCTTTCGGAGGCGGCCCGATATCGAGGATGTCGGACAGCACATGCGGCGGCAGCCGATAGGACATCGCCACGTAGCGCGGCCGCATCCATTCCTCGAGCGCCTGGTTCTCCGGAACGTCGTCGCGCACATGTCCCAAATGCAGTAGGAACTGCACCGCGAAGAACAGCATCACCAGAAGGGACGCGGCGAAGATGCCGAAGGCGATGGGTTGTCTGGCAAGGAAGTATCGCAGGGCGGAGCGCATCGTCAGGTTCGGTTTCGGTCAGGGTATGGACTGAAACGCGATCTGCGGCGGTTTCCGTCGCCCCTTTGTAGCCTCCATCCGGATCCCCGCGCTACCCCTGCCGGGGCTTCCGGCGCCCTGTCGCCTAGAATCCCAGCCGTCCGGCGGTGCGCAGCACCGAATCCGTCACACGCACGAGTTCCGAGGTGATGCCCGGCTCGGTCAGCGCGTGTCCGGCCATGCTCACCATGCGCAATTCCCCACGGGACCAGCGCTCGGTCAGTTTCCAGGCGGAAGCCGGCGGGCAGATCATGTCGTAGCGGCCCTGAACGACGGTGCCGGGGATGTGCGAGATCAAAGGCATGTCCTCCAGGATCCGCCCGTCCCGTTCCAGCCAGCCGAGGTGCCGGAAATAGTGGTTCTCCAGCCGTGCGAAGGCGCGCGCGTAATCGGGCGGGCTGTCGTGCCCGGGCCCGTCATGGCTCATCGCCGCCAGCGCGTTCTCCCATGACGCCCAAGCGCGGGCGAACCGTGTCTGCACCGCGCGGTCGGGCCCGAAGAGCCGCCGGCCGAAGGCGTCGATCACGTTGTCCCGCTCGTCCTCGGGCAACAGCCCGGTGAAGCGGCGCCAGTTCTCGGGAAAGAACTTGCCCGCGCCACCGCCATAGAACCAGTCGAGCTCCTCCTGCATCATCAGGAAGACCCCGCGCAGCACGAGATAGGCCACCCGGTCCGGATGCGCCTGCGCATAGACCAGCCCGAGCGTCGCGCCCCAGCTGCCGCCAAAGACCACCCATCGCTCGATCCCGAGCGCCTCGCGAATCTGTTCGATATCGGCGACGAGATGCCATGTCGTGTTGGCCTCGATGCTGGCGTGGGGCCGCGACCGGCCGCAGCCGCGCTGGTCGAACAGGATGATCCGGTATCCTTCCGGGTCGAAGAAGCGCCGCATCGCAGGGCTGCATCCGCCGCCGGGCCCGCCATGCAGCACCACCACCGGAACGCCCTCTGGATCGCCGCATTGTTCGACATAGATCTTGTGACCGTCACCAACGTCCATCATCCGCTGGTCAAACGGAGCCAGCGAAGGGTAGAGGAAGTCCTGTGCGCTTTTGTGATCTGCGACCCTGTCCATGTCAGAGCTATATAGCGGACCGAATTCCGATGCCACGCCATATGAACCGCACCCCACCAAGGAGCCACCCATGACCCAGACCACTGTCGATCCAGGCGAAGTCGCCAAGTTCGAAGCGATGGCGGCCGAATGGTGGGATCCGACCGGCAAGTTCAAACCGCTGCACATGCTCAACCCGACGCGACTCGACTACATCACGCGCCAGATCGCGGCGGAGTTCGACCGCGACCTGACCGCAGAAAAGCCCTTCGCCGGCCTGCGCCTGCTGGACATCGGCTGTGGCGGCGGCCTGCTGAGCGAGCCGATGGCGCGGCTTGGTGCGACCGTGGTGGGCGCCGACGCGGCCGCGCGCAACATTCCCGTCGCGCAGATTCATGCCGAGCAATCCGGGCTCGACATCGACTACCGCTGCATCACCGCCGAGGAGATGGCCGCGGCCGGCGAGCAGTTCGACGTGGTGCTGAACATGGAAGTAGTGGAGCACGTCTCCGATCCGCTGGCCTATCTGACCGCCTGCCAGCAATTGCTGAAACCCGGCGGGCTGATGATCTGCTCCACCATCAACCGCAACACCAAGAGTTTCGCCATGGCGATCGTCGGTGCGGAATGGGTGATGCGCTGGCTGCCCAAGGGCACCCACGAATGGAACAAGTTCATCACTCCCGAGGAGCTGAAGGAGCTGCTGCGCAATGCCGGGCTGACGCCGGAGGACGCGACGGGCTTTGTCTTCAACCCGATCACCTGGACCTGGTCGCTCTCCAAGTCCGACCTGTCGGTCAACTACGTCACCGCCTCCACCAAGCCCGCCTGACCGGTCAGCGGAGCGGATAGAAGGCGAGTTCCGTGTGGAGCGCCGGCCCGTTCCCGAGATCGGACCGGAAAAGCGCGAAGCTCTCCGCGTCGAATCCCGGCACCGGCGCAAGGGCGCTTGCCTCAAGGTAGCGCCCCAGCCGCGCCGCCTCGTCTCGTCCGGGCGCGCGGTTGAAGCGGGCGAGCGTCACATGCGGGCGATACCGCTCCCGCGGCAGCACCAGCCCCACGCCGGCAAGCCCCGTACGAACGCTGACATGGAGCGCCATGAGTGCCTCGTTGCGCCGGACGGCGGCAAACAGGATCTTGGGCTGGCGGCCGCCGAACAGGTCCATCCCCTCGAACACGGCGGTGAATCGCGCCCCGCACACCCCTGAAAGCGCCTCGTGCACGGCAAGAAGCTCCGTCTCCGGAACCTCCCCCAGAAAAGCCAAAGTGAGGTGCAGGTTGTCGTAGGGCGTCGCGCGACCGACGGGCAGGCCTTCCTGCAGCACGGCCAACGCGTCGCGCACCGTCTCGGGCAGAGGAATGGCGACGAAGCATCTCATGGGCGCAGGCTTTGCCGTCCGCCCGCCGATTGCAAGCCCGTCAGATCGCGCCGAGCCGTTCGCGCAACTCCCTCAGAACCGGCAGCGCCTGCCGCACCCGCTCCGGGCCGATCTCGCGGATCACCTCGCCGATGATCGGCGCCAACGCAGCGATGGCCGCATCCCGCGCCGCGCGGCCCGAAGGGCTGATCGAGACGAACTTGCGCCGCGCATCGTCCCAGTCCGGACGGATATGGACATGCCCCGCCCATTCCAGCTTGTTGAGCGTGTTGGTCATCGCGCCGCGGGTCAGGTGGAAGGATTGCGCCAGCTGCGCCGGCGTGCGCTCCTCGTTGAGCCGGGCGAGGTGATTGAGCACCGAGAACTGGCTCAGCTCCATCCCCTTCGGCAGCGCCTTGGTCAGGCGGTTGCGGGCCAGCTGGTCGATCGTGAAGATCTCGCTGAAAAGCGCAACGGCGAGGCTGTCGGTCTGCTGGCTCATCTCGGACCCTCGAATTCCCGGTCATGGCGGAGCGAGGGTATGCGGCCGCGAGCGTCCTCGACCGCGGCCATGTCGAGGTCCACGCACGTGATGCCCGGAACCTCCCCGCCATCGGCCAGGACTTCGCCCCAGGGGCTCACCACCAGGCTGTGGCCATAGGTGCGGCGCTCCTTGCCGCGCTGCGCCCGGTGCACGCCGCATTGCGCCGGAGCCAGGACCCAGGCCCCGCATTCGATGGCTCGCGCACGCAAAAGCGGCTCCCAATGCGCCGCGCCGGTGACCGGAGAGAAGGCCGAGGGCACCGTCAGGATCTTTGCCCCGCCCTGGGCCAGCCGACGATAGAGATGCGGGAACCGCAGGTCATAGCAGACCGTCATACCGATTACGGCGAAGGGCGGATGCGCGAGCACCGCCGTCTCTCCGGGGCGATAGCCGGCCGATTCGCGGTATGTCTCGGTCTCGGAGACATCCACGTCGAACATGTGGATCTTGTCGTAGCGCGCCACGATGCCGCCGGACGGCCCGATCAGGAAGGAGCGGTTGGAAAAGCGGCCCTCCGGCCCCTCCTCCGCCAGCGCCAGCGATCCGATCAGCAGCCAGACCGAGTGGTGCGCGGCCGCCTCGCGCAATCCGGCAAGCGTGATGTCCTCGGCCTCGGGTTGCAACACCTCGCGCTGCCTGGTCCGGCTCGCCGAGAGGCAGTTGGTCACCTCCGGGGTCAGCACGAACTCCGCGCCCTGCGCTCTAGCCTCCGCCACCATCTCCAGCGTCCGGGGCAGGTTCTGCTCCGGATCGTCGGTCACGTTGAGCTGCAACAGGGCGGTGCGCATATTGATGTCCCTTTCAGCCTCCCTGCAGGAGCCGGTCGAGCTTGCCGGCGCGTTCCAGTGCGTAGAGATCGTTGCAGCCGCCGACATGGGTGGGGCCGACGAATATCTGCGGCACGGTGTAGCCGCCCTTCGCGCGCGTCATCATTTCCTCGCGTCGCCGCGGTTCGCGTGCGACGTCGATCTCGGAGTAGCTGACGCCCTTGGACTGGAGCAACCTTTTGGCCGCGTGACAGAATCCGCAGGTGGGCGTGGTGTAGATCTCGACAGGTTGCATTCATCTCTCCGGAAGCACGCCGGCGAGACTATCGGTCCTTGCTGACCCGCGCCAGTGCAAGAACCCGCACTTCGCATGCACCGGCCGCAAGGGCGACATCCGCGCAGGCGGCCATCGTCGCCCCCGATGTCAGCACATCGTCCACCAGCAGCACCCGCCGCCCTGCGATCCCGTCTGCCCTGCGGGGGTGGACCGCTATCGCGCCCGACACGTTGCGAAACCGCTGGTGCCGGTCCCGACCCTCCTGCGTCGGGGTGGCGCGGGTTCGGACCAGGAGGTCCGGGCAGCATTCCAGCCCGGTGAGCCTGCCAAGCGCGACGGAGAGCAGCGCGGACTGGTTGTAACGGCGTCGGAACAGCCGCCACCAGTGCAGCGGCACCGGCGCAACCAGGAGATCCGGTTCCAGAATGTCCCGCCCTGCGTGCGCCATCCAGCCGGCCGCGACCTTCGCAAGCTCGGTCCGGTCGCCATGTTTCAGGCCGAGGACCAGCCGCCGCCCCGTCCCGGCATAGACCAGCGCCGCCCGGCCGGCTGTCCACGGACGGGCGATGGCGAGGCAATCGTCGCAACAGGCAGGGCCACCACCTTCCTCGCCCGCCAGCGGAACGCCGCAGAGCTCGCAAACCAACCCGTTAATGAAGACCGCCTCGGCCCAGCAGGCGCCACACAGGCCGCGCTCGGTACCCACGACCTCGTTGCAGGACAGGCAGTGCGGAGGGTAGATGGTGCGCAGCGTTGTGCGCAACGCGCCCCGCATTGCCGCCCCAACCGACAGACAGCTGACGAAATCGCCCATGAAACCACCTCGCCTGACAGACCGCACGGCGCTCGAGCGCGCCCGCATCCGCGCCAGCAAGGCGCCCGGCGGCATGGCGGATTTCTTGCACCGCACCCTTGCGGACGAGGTGCAGGAGAGACTGGAAGTGGTTAACAGGAGCTTTACCGACACGGTGGTAATCTCCGGTTTCCCCGAACTCTGGGCGCGCCTGATGCCGCAGGCCCGGCAGGTGGCCGATACCGAGGTGCTGGATCTCGAGGCCGGCTCCTGCGACCTGATCCTCCACGCGCTCGCGCTGCACTGGTCCGACGATCCGGTTGGCCAGCTTGCACAGGCCCGCCACGCGCTGCGCCCCGACGGGCTGTTCCTCGGCTGCCTCTTCGGCGGCGAGACCCTTGCCGAACTGCGCGCCGCCCTCGCAGAGGCCGAGACCGCGGAGCTGGGCGGGCTGTCGCCGCGCGTCGCGCCGATGGGAGAGATCCGCGATGTCGGCGCTTTGATGCAGCGGGCCGGGTTCGCTCTGCCGGTGGCCGACAGCATCCCACTCACCGTGACCTACGAGAGCGCGCTGCACATGATGCGCGACCTCCGCGCGATGGGAGAGACCAACGCCCTGGCCGATCGCCACCGCGCCCCGGTGCCGCGCCGGCTGTTCCTGCGTGCGGCCGAGACCTATGCGGCGCGGTTCCCGGCAGAAGACGGGCGGGTCAGCGCCACCTTCGAGCTGATCTTCCTCACCGGATGGGCGCCCGACGCGTCCCAGCCGCAGCCGCTGCGCCCCGGCTCCGCCTCGGCCCGGCTCGCCGACGCACTGGGAACCAGCGAACAGAAGCTGGGCGACCGGGCCTCCCCGGAATCAGACGACCCAGATTGACCGCACCCGCATCGCCCCTATCTCGCACACGACACGACGACCCAAGCCAGGACCCGACATGACCCAGCACCTTCCCGCAGACCATCCCCCGGTGAAACCCGAGAAGATCGGTGTCCTCGTGGCAAACCTCGGCACGCCGGACGGCACCGATTACTGGTCGATGCGCCGGTACCTGAACGAGTTCCTCTCCGACCAGCGCGTGATCGACTATCCCAAGTGGAAATGGCAGCCGCTGTTGCAGCTCATCATCCTCAGCAAACGACCGTTCAGCTCCGGCGCCGCCTATCGTTCGATCTGGAACGAGGAGAAGAACGAAAGCCCGCTGATGACGATCACCAGGGACCAGACCGCCGCGATCGCCGCGGCGATGGAGGCCCGCTACGGCGACAAGGTGGTGGTCGATTACTGCATGCGCTACGGCAACCCCTCGACCAAGTCCAAGGTCCAGGCGCTGATCGAGCAAGGTTGCCGGAAGATCCTGTTCTTCCCGCTCTACCCGCACTACGCCGGCGCGACCTCGGCCACGGCCAATGACCAGTTCTTCCGCGCGCTGATGGAAGAGAAATGGCAGCCGGTCGCCCGGATCGTGCCGCCCTATTTCGAGGAGCCGGCCTATGTCGACGCCCTCGCCCAGTCGGTGGAACGGGCCTATGCGGCGATGGAGCAGAAACCCGACATCCTCGTCTGCTCCTACCACGGTGTGCCCAAGCGCTACCTGATGGAGGGCGACCCCTATCACTGCCAGTGCCAGAAGACGACGCGGCTGCTGAAGGAGCGGCTCGGCTTTGCCGACGAGGCGATCACCACCACCTTCCAGAGCCAGTTCGGCCCGGAGGATTGGCTGCGCCCCTACACGGTCGATCACGTCGCCGACCTTGCCCGGGAGGGCAAGAAACGAATCGCCGTCATCGCACCGGCCTTCTCGGCCGACTGCATCGAGACGCTGGAGGAGATTAACGAGGAGATCCGGGAGAGCTTCGAGGAAGCGGGCGGCGAGAGTTTTACTTACATCCCCTGCCTCAACGACGACGCGGCGCATATCGCGGCGCTCAGCGGCGTGATCGAGACCAACCTCAAGGGCTGGATCGACTGACCCAACGCGCCGGGGCAGCACTCGTCAGGGGGTTGCGCCCGATGCACCACGGAACTTCGGCGGGGCCCTCCGACACAAACGAAAAAAGGCGAATCGAAAGATTCGCCTTTTCCCATGTGTCGTGCTGTGCGCGCTATTAGCTGGCGCTGGCAGCAGCGGCGCCGATCACGATGAAGACCAGCAGCGGGAGCCACAGGCCACCGCCGGACGTGCCGGTGTCTTCTTCGATGATGACCGGCTCGATGACCGGCTCTTCATAGCCGCCAGCAAAGGTGGCGGTCGCAGCCAGCGAGAGAGCAGCAGCGAGAGCAAGCTTCTTCATGTTAACCTCCAGTTATCGCACGGACGCAATTAGTGAGGACGCCCGCGCCCCAAGTAGTACCTCGTAATCAATTCCTTACAGACAGTTCTGCATTTGGCAATTGCTGGCTGTTGCAGAGCTGCCTCGCTCACGGCGTTGTCGTCAAATAAGCAACACCTGAGCACCAGGCTGAACCAGCGAGAAAAGCTCGGCAATGTGCTCGTTGTAAAGCCCTATGCAACCGTTGGACGAGGGCCGCCCGATCTTTCGCGTGTCATGCGTGCCGTGGATCCGATAATATTTCCACGAAAGATACAATGCGTGCGTTCCGAGCGGATTATCCGGTCCGGGAGGGACAAAGTCCGGCCATTCCGGGTTGCGCTGCTTCATCGAGGGGGTTGGCGCCCACGATGGCCCCTCCACCTTTCGGATGACGCTCGTGCGTCCGCGGCGGGTCAACTCCTCGGACGCCGGGACGCTCGTGGGATAGACGAGATAGATCGACTGGTCCGAAGACCAATAATGCAGCGCGCGTGAGTCGATATCGACGAGGATCGCGCCCCCTGCAGTGGACGAGAAATGGGACTGCCACTTACGCGCGCGGAAACTGTTGATATTGCGGCGCACCGTTGGGTCGAGGTCGCGTGACGTCTGGGCGGAGGCCGGCAGGCTCGATGCGGCGATCCCTCCCAGGGTCGCGGCCACGCTGCCGCGGAGGAAGTGGCGGCGGTTGAGTCGGTCTGCTGTCGTTCGTGTCATCTGTTCCTCGTCGGTCAGGGCGAGAGATGTGAAATCGTAGGGCGCTGGCTCATTCCCTGCAACGCTTTGTGCAGCGAGGAGGGAAAACGAATGCGAACTGTTTGAACTGGACAAACGTTACCGTTAGAGGGGAGGAAATCCAAGCTTGGTACACCGATCCATGACCCGTCTCCTCGCTCTTCTCGCGCTTGTCGGTTTCGCACTTACCGCCTGCGGCCCGTCGCCATCGTCGGTCGACGGCCCCCGGGTCTACAGGATCTCCGACCGGGACGCGGCCGACATCCAGTATCGGACGCTCGACTCGATCAACAGCCTGCGCACCGCCGCCGGCCTGACGACGGTTCAGCTCAACCCGCAGCTCAACGCCGCCGCCGCGACGCATTCGCGCGACATGTCGCTGCAGAACCGGCCCTGGGATTTTGGCTCGGACGGCTCCTCGCCGATGACTCGTGTTGCGCGCACCGGCTATCCCGGCAGGTTCCTCGGCGAGGTGATTGCGGAAACCTACGAGAGCGAGATCGAGACGCTCGGCGCCTGGATGGACGATCCCCGCTCCCGTCCGGTGATCATGGATCCCGAAGCACGCGACCTTGGCTTTTCCTGGTATCAGGAGAACAACGGCAAGATCTGGTGGACGCTGGTTACAGGCGGTTGATGCAGCCTTGAAACGGGCGCCGGCACTTGCCGACGCCCATCGCCTCAAACCTCAGGCAAAGATGTCGATCGGTGTGCCGTTGCGAACCATCGCATAGATGTTCTCCATCTCCCGGTCCTTCACCGCGATGCAACCCGCCGTCCAGTCCTTGCCGCGCGGATCGGTCTTGCGCCGGTCGCCGTGAATGAAGATGTCGCCCCCCGGATCACGCCCGAAGGCACGGGCGTAGGCGATGTCCTCTTCGTTGGGATAGGAAATACCCAGCGACAGGTGGAAGGAGCTGTTCGGGTTGCGCCGGTCGATCAGGTAGGTGCCTTCCGGCGTCTTGCCGTCGCCGCGGAAGCGCTTGGGCCCAACCGCCGTGTTGCCCAGATGGACATCGTAGTTCTCGAGCAGGGTGCGGTGATGGAAGACGTAGAGCTTGCGCCGCTCCTTCACCACCTGGAGACGCGTCACTTCCGGACCTTCGTATCTCTTGAATTTGCTTCCGCAAGCCGACAGCGCCAGTGCCGCGCCCCCGACCAGCATCGTTCTTCTTGGAACGTTCATACCTGCATGCCTCGTTGTCGTTTTGGGCGAAATATAGCCGATTTCCACGCGCTACGGAAGCGAGAGCAACGACAACGGAGGCTCAGGATGCGTCCATTTTCGACGCAGGTGGGGGCGCCATGGAGGCCGGAGGCGCCCCGAGACCGTCGAGCCTTCGGTCGATTGCTTCAAGCCGGGTCAGGACCTCGTCCCGGTAGGCCCCGGTCTGGGCATTGTCCTCCTCGTGGTGGGCGTCCTGCATTGAGTTCACGATCAGGCCGACCAGCAGGTTCACCACCGCGAAGGTGGTCATAAGGATGAACGGGACGAAGAACATCCAGGCATGGGGATGCACCTCCATCACCGGGCGCACGATGCCCATGGACCAGGATTCCAGCGTCATGATCTGGAACAGCGAATAGGCGGAGCTCCCAAGTGAGCCGAACCATTCGGGGAAATCGGCGCCGTAGAGCTTCGTCGCCATCACCGAGCCGATGTAGAACACCAGTGCCATCAGGAGGAAAACCGAACCCATGCCCGGCAGTGCGGAGATGAACCCCTCCACCACTCGGCGCAGACGCGGCATGACCGAGATCACCCGCAGAACCCGCAGGACCCGCAGCGCCCGCAGCACCGAGAGCGAATGCCCGCCAGGCACCAGCGCCACACCAACCACGAGGAAGTCGAAGATGTTCCAGCCGCTGCGGAAGAAGTTCATCCGGTAGGCGATGATCTTGGCCCCGATCTCGGCCACGAAGATCGACAGGCACAGGTAATCGAGAAACAGGATGAGCCCGCCGGCGCGGTCCATCACCGCCGGATAGGTCTCCAACCCGAGCAGGATCGCGTTGAACACGATCACGCCGATCACGAAGTTCCGGATGCTTGGCCGTTCGAGCCAGGCCGATAGGGTAGCGCGCATGGTGGGTCCTCGGGGTCTCTCGCTGCGTCAGACGCCGATATGGCTGCGCGACAGCCGTGCTGCAACCTCGACATGCGGCGACCAGCGGAACTGGTCCACCACCTGCACCCAGTCGAGGCGGAATCCGGCCTTCACCAGAAGCGCGGTGTCGCGGGCGAAAGTGACGGGGTTGCATGAGACGGAAGCGACGACCGGCACGCTGGACGCGGCGATCTGCACCGTCTGCGCTTCGGCGCCGGCGCGGGGCGGGTCGATCACAATGGCGTCGTACCGGTCCAGCTCGTCGGGCAGCAGCGGTCGGCGGAACAGGTCCCGCACCTCTGCCGTGACCTCGCGCAGCCCCTGCGCGTGGCGCGCGCCGGTGGTCAGCGCACCCGTGAGCGCGCCGAGCCCTTCGAGTGCATGCACCTCGGCCCCGCGCGCCAGCGGCAGGGAAAAGGTCCCGCAGCCGGCAAAGAGATCCACGATGCGGCCGGCCTCGCCCACCGCCTCGGCCACGGCGCGCCGCAGCGCGGCCTCCCCGGCCTCGGTGGCCTGCAGGAAGGCGCCGGGCGGCGGCGTGACGGCGATGCCGTCAAAACGGACGGTCGGCGGCGAGTGCAGCGCGACGGTTTCGTCCTCCCACGTCAGGCGCGACAGGCCATGCTCGCCCACCAGCGCACCCAGCTCCACCCGCAGGGCCATGTTGAGCGGCTTGCCCCCGGTCACGGACACGTCCGGGCCCTCGGGGGCGACGGTCACGGTCAGGCTCAACTCGCCCTTGCGAGAGGCCCCGGCCCGGGTGATCGCCTCGAGCGCAGGGCGAACCCGCAACAGCGCCGGATCCACCAGCAGGCAGTCGGGCACGTCGATCACGGTGTCGGAGGCGCGGGCATGGAAGCCGACCAGAACGCCCTTCTTGGTGCGGCGCCCCGAGAACACCGCCCGCCTGCGCGAGCGCGCGGGCGACGACTGGATCGGGCGAAACGGCGCTTCCAGCCCCTGCGCGGCAAGCGCGGCGCGGACGATTCCCTGTTTCCACTCGGCAACGAAGGCGTCGTCGGCATGTTGCACGGCGCAACCGCCGCAGCCCTTGTAATGGCGGCATGGCGGCGAGACCCGGTACGGCGAGGGCGTGACGATCCGAGGCTCCGCAAGCCGGTCGCCCTCGGGCGTGCCGGACACAAGCTCTCCGGGAAGGCAGCGCGCGGCATAGAGCGGGCCCGGCGCGATCCCGTCCCCGCGGTGCCCGAGCCGCTCGATGGTCACCTCGATCACTCTGCCGCCTCCGTGATGTTCAGGAACCCGCCAGATTGGCGCTGCCAGTAGCGGGCATAGAGGCCATCCTTCGCCAGCAGGTCCGCATGGGTGCCCTCTTCGGCGATCTGCCCGTGATCCAGCACCACGATCCGGTCCATCCGCGCGATGGTCGACAGGCGGTGAGCGATGGCGATCACCGTCTTGCCCTCCATCACCTGCTCCAGCGCCGCCTGGATCTCGGCCTCGACCTCGGAATCGAGCGCCGAGGTCGCCTCATCCAGCACCAGCACCGGCGCATCCTTGAGAATAGCACGAGCCAGCGCAATCCGCTGGCGCTGGCCGCCGGAGAGCTTCACGCCCCGCTCGCCGAGATAGGCGGCATAGCCGGTGCGGCCGCGATGGTCCCGCAACGTGAGGATGAACTCGTGCGCCGAGGCCCTGCGGGCGGCGTCGAACACCTCCTCGTCGGTGGCGTCGGGGCGGCCATAACGGATGTTGTCCAGCGCCGAGCGGTTGAACATCGCCGTCTCCTGCCGGACCATGGCGATCTGCTGGCGCAGCGCGGTCTGTGTCAGGTCGCGGATATCCGTGCCGTCGAGCAGGATCCGCCCCGCCTCCACGTCGTAGAGCCGCAGCAGCAGCGCGGTGACGGTGGACTTGCCCGCCCCGGAGGCGCCGACCAGCGCCACCTTCTCGCCCGCGGCGACATCGAGGTCGAACCCGTCGAGCGCCGCCACCGGTCCGCCATAGGCGAAACGCACGTCGTCGAAACGGATCGCGCCCCGGCCTTGGGTTTCGGCCGTCGCACGCGGGCGGTCGGTGATCTCGTGATCCGCCGTGAGGGTGCCGACGCCGTCCTCGACCTCGCCGATATTGGTAAAGATCGAGACCGCCGCCATCCCGAGCCGGTTGGTGATCTGGCTCAAACGCACCGCGATCATTGCGGTCATGGCGATGTCGCCCGGCGTCGCCTCGCCGATCGTGTAGAGATAGAGCGAACCGAGGATCGCCGAGAGCGGCAAGAGCCCGCCGTTGGTGGTCAGCACAAGACGGAACATCGCCGTCATGGAGCCGAACTCCAGCGAGCGCAGACGGAACTTCTCCAGCGCGTCCAGCGTCGCGCGATCCTCGTGGTCGTGATGGCCGAAAAGCTTCACGGTCGCAATGTTGGTCAGCGTGTCCACAACCTGTCCGGTGACCACGGTCCGCGCCCCGGCCCGCGCCGCCGCGCGCTCCCGGATGCGCGGAATGAACCAGCGCAGCGTCAGGGCATAGACAACCGACCAGACCACGAAGACCAGCAGCAGCCGCGCATCCACCCCTGCCATCAGGAACAGCGCCGAGATGAACATCGCCAGCCCAAAGATCACGACATCGGTGATCTCGACCACCACATCGGTCAGCGCCCGCGCGGTCTGCATCGCCTTCTGACTGATCCGGCCGGCGAAATCGTTCTCGAAGTAGCGCATCGAATGGCCGAGCACGTGGCGATTGAGCCGGCTGAGCACGAGCGGAAACAGATGCGGGCCGAGCAGGATCGACGTGACCCCGGCGTCGGCCAGCAGGATCAGCGGCCGAACCACGAGAAAGAACAGCAGCCCGCCCACGATCACGACCGTATAGGGCCCCCAGAACGCGCCCTGGCCGTGGGTGGCGGCGGCATCGATCACCACGCCGGTGAACCAGGCCGCGACCATTTCCGAGATACCGGTGAGCACGGTGATCACCAGCGCCAGCCCGATTGCACGCTCCGCGCCCTCCAGCGCCCAGCGGGTGAAGGGCACCAGCTGCGTGGGCGGCGGCCCGTCGGCAGGCCGGTAGGCGTCGATCAGGCCGGCAAGGCGGGTGACGATGGGATTCATTCTGCTGCCTGCCCTTCCGGTGAAAGCCCGATGAAGCCACCCGATTGCCGTTTCCAGAAACTGGCGTAGAGCCCACCCTTGGCAAGCAGATCGGAATGGCTGCCCTGCTCGACGATATGGCCTTCGTCCAGCACGAGGATCCGGTCCATCCGGGCGATGGTGGAGAGCCGGTGCGCGATTGCGATCACCGTCTTGCCTTCCATCACGCCGTAGAGCGTATCCTGGATCGCCGCCTCGACCTCGGAATCGAGCGCCGAGGTGGCCTCGTCGAGCACCAGGATCGGCGCGTCCTTCAGGATCACCCGGGCAAGCGCGATCCGCTGCCGTTGCCCGCCGGAGAGCTTCACGCCCCGCTCGCCGACCCGGGCTTCATAACCGCTGTTGCCCTCCTGGTCGGTCAGATCGGCGATGAACCCATCCGCCGCCGCCCGCTCCGCCGCGGCAATCATCTCGGCCTCGCTCGCCTCGGGGCGGCCGTAAAGGATGTTTTCCGCAATCGAGCGGTGCAGCAGTGCGGTGTCCTGCTGAACCATGCCGATCTGCCGGCGCAGGCTCTCCTGGCTGACCCTGGTCACGTCCTGCCCGTCGATCAGGATGCGCCCGCTTTCGGGGTCGTAGAACCGGAGGAGCAGCTTCACCAGCGTCGACTTGCCCGCGCCCGACCGCCCGATCAGGCCGACCTTCTCGCCGGGTTCGATGGAGAGCGACAGCCGGTCGAGCCCGCCTGCCCCGCGCCCGTAATGATGGCTGACCTCCTCAAAGGCGATCCGGCCCTCCGTCAGCTTCAGATCCGGCGCGCCGGGGGCGTCGGTCAGGCCGATGGGCTGGGCGATGGTCTCCATCCCTTCGGCCACCACCCCGAGGTTGCGGAAGAAGGAGGAGACGGCCCACATGATCCAGCCGGTCATCGCGTTGAGGCGCAGGGTCAGCGCCGTCGCCGCCGCCACCACCCCGACCGAGGCCGTGCCCTGAACCCAGAGCGCCACACACCAGCCCACCACGCCGACAATCAGCCAGCCGTTCAGCACGTTGAGCGAGATGTCCATCACCGTGTAGATCCGCATCTCCTTGCGAAAGGTGATCCGCGTGTTCTCGATGGCCTCGCGGGCATAGTCGAGCTCCCGGTCGTGATGGGCGAACATCTTGACCGAATGGATGTTGGAATAGCTGTCCACCACCCGCCCGGTCACTTCGCTGCGCGCGTCGGAAGCGGCCTTGGACGCCGGGCCGACACGGGTGATGGTCCAGTGAAGCAGCAGACCATAAAGCCCGAACCACAGCAGCAGCGGGACCACCAGCCGCGCATCCGCCTCCGCCAGCAAGACCGCCGCCCCGACCAGGTAGGCCAGCGCAAAGGTCATCGCGTCGAAGATCTGGAACATCGCCTCGTTGGCGGCCGGCGGGGTCTGCATGATCCGGTTGGCGATGCGCCCGGCGAAATCGTCCTCGAACCAGCTCACGGACTGCCGCAGCACGTGCCGATGCGCCCGCCAGCGGATTAGCGTGCCGAAGTTCGGCATCAGCCCGTTGTTGAGCACCAGTACGTCAAGCGCTTGAAAGAGCGGGCGTAGCACCAGGATGAACAACGCGATCCCGATCAGCTCCAAGCCGTATTCCTGCCAGACCTGCTCCGGCTCGCCGGTCGAGAGGATGTCGACCACGCGGCCCATGTAGTGAATCAGCCCGACCTCGACCGTCGCCACCACGATGGAGAGCACCGCGGCCACCAGGAACCACCGCTTGAACGGCTGCGAATAGGCCCAGAGAAAGGGCCACAGTCGTTGCGGCGGTGTGTCGGTATCCTCATACGGCGTATAAGGATCGACCAGGTTTTCGAAGTATCGGAACACGGGATGCCGGACTTGCCTGGGAATACGGGCTGAGGGTTAGCGCATTCCTGTTACAGGAAAATCATGGCCGCTGAAAGCGCCAGTGCCGCCGCCATCGAAGTGTTGAAGACCCGCCAGGCGCGCTGCGTGGTCAGCAGGAAGGTCAGCAGTCCGCCGGCGAAAGACCAGAAAAGGCAGACGAAAAGATTGATACCCGCAAAGGCCGAGGCGATGCGCAGCGCCTCGTGGATCGGCGGCAATCCAGAGGGGAACCCTGCCGATGCCGCAACGGCGATCGCCCAGACCTTGGGGTTGACCCACTGGAACAGCACGGCCTCGAGAAAGGTGAAGGGCCGGTCGGTCTCGGAGATCACCTGCCGCCGGGCGGCGTGAAGCAGCTTCCAGGCCATCCACAGGATCCAGGCTGCCGCCGCGAGCCGCAGAACCAGTGTCAGCCCCGGCTGCGCCAGCAACAGCCCGCCCAGACCGAGCGCCGTCAGCCCGCTCGTTACCCCCACGCCGGCGGCGACGCCCAGGACATGCGGCAAGGTCGGGCGAAAGCCGAAGCGCGCGCCCGAGGTCGTGAGCAGGATGACGTTGGGGCCCGGCGAGAACAGCCCGGCAAAGACGAAACCGTAGAGCGGGTCGAACGGCAGGTCAGTCAAGGAACAGCAGCACCACACAACCCGCGATCACCGCGGCCATCACTATGTTGAACCTGCGCAGGCGGTGCTCGGTGTTGACCCAGCGGGTAATCCCCTTGCCCAGCGCCGCCCAAGAGGTGGCGCTGCCCAGCCCCACCACGACAAAGACCGCGCCGACGATCAGCGCCGTCACCAGCGGGGCGGTCGGGTCGACGAACTGGCTGGTGGTGGCGACCGCAAAGGCCCAGGCCTTGGGGTTGACCCACTGGAAGGCCGCGGCCTCGACAAAGGTGAAGGGACGCGGCTCCTTGCCGGGAGAGGAAATCCCGCCCGATGTGGCGATCTTCCACGCCAGCCAGAGCAGGATCGCCGCCCCGAGCCAGCGCAGCGATTCCCGCAGCAAGGCCGAGGTCTGGAACAGCCCGCCGAGGAAAAACCCCACCAGAAACACCATGAAGGCAAAGCCGAGCCCGATGCCCAGCACATGCGGCCAGGTCCGTCGCATCCCGAAGGTGGCCCCGGAATTCGCGACAAGGGCGTTGTTGGGGCCCGGCGTCCAGGCGGCAACTATGGCGAGGGCGAGCAACGCGCCGAAATTCTCTGGTGTCATGGGGTCTTTCCGTCTTGTGGGCCGTATCTGCCATGCCCGAGGCCGTCAGGCCAGCAGATCCTCTCTTCCGAGACGGAAGCCGGAGTCGATCCAGCGCCGCTCCCGGGCCTTCATCTCGTCGCCCAGAGTGCGGCCGTGGAACCGGGGCATCAGGTCGCGCGCCGTGATCGGGAATTCAGCCGCCGCGCCCGCCGCAGCCTCCTCCAAAGCCATCTCTGGCACCGTCACGCCCAGCAAGGCCGAGTGCAGCAGCACGGCCGCCGCGCCATCCCGCGCGCCGAGCCGATAGCCGAGTTCACCGGCCCGCTGTCCGCTCCGTGCGGCGGCGCCGATCGCCTCCAGACGCCGCGCATCCGCCTTGCTCAGGCGCAGGCGATTGGCCACGTCTTCGCCGCCGAGAGCCGCCAGCCGCAACACGGGATCGGGGCGCTGCCCGGTCTGCAACTCGAGATGCACGAGGATCGGCAGGGCCGTCACGTCGCTGCCGGGCAGGATCGCGCCGAGCACGCCGGTCGTCTGCATCACCGAGACAGCCTGGCTCGGGTCCGGAGCCGACAGCAGCTTGGTCATCTCCGCCCCGATCCGCTCGGCCGAGATCCGCCCCAGCCCATCGACATTCGCAGCGCAGGCCGCCAGAGATTCCGGGTCGATCCCCTGCTCGGGATCGGCATACCAGGCCGAGAAGCGGAAAAAGCGCAGGATGCGAAGGTAATCCTCCTTCACCCGCTCCGTGGCCCGCCCGACGAACCGGAGCCGCCGCGCCCGCAGGTCCGGCATCCCGTTCAGCGGATCGACGATCTCGCCATACCGGTCGCAATAGATCGCGTTCATGGTAAAATCGCGCCGGCGGGCGTCTTCGATCACGGTGTCGGCGAAATGCACCACTGCCCTTCGGCCGTCGGTCTCGATGTCATGGCGGAAGGTGGTGATCTCGAACGGCTCGCCATCGGCCAGCACGGTGACCGTGCCATGCTCGATCCCGGTCGGGATCACCTTGAGCCCGGCATCCTCCATCACCGCCACCACGCGCTCGGGGTGGGCGTCGGTGGAGAGGTCGTGATCGGAGACCGGGTGATCCAGCAGCGTGTTGCGCACGCAGCCCCCGACATAAAGCGCCCTGTGACCCGCCGCCTCCAACAGGGCGCAGACATGCTGCACTTCCGGGCGGTCGAGCCAGGGCGCCGAGATTCGCATCAACCCGGCATCCTGTCGGCCAGCGCGCGCAGGATGCGCGCCGTCGCGCCCCAGATGTAATAGGGGCCATGCGGAACGGTGAAGAAATGGCGCCATTCACCGCGCCACCGGCGGCGCTCCACCGAGAACCGCGCCGGCGTCGTCACCAACTCGAGCGGCACCGAGAAGACCTCCTGGACCTCGCCCGGCTCGGCCACCGGCTCGAATGTCTCGCGCAAGAGGCCGATGACCGGAGTCACGTCGAAACCGGTCACCGTCTCGTGGCGCGGCAGGGCGCCGAGAACCTCGACCTTGTCCGGCCCGAGCCCGATCTCTTCCTGCGCCTCCCGGAGTGCGGCGGCGGTGGCATCGGCATCGCCTGCGTCAACCTTGCCGCCGGGAAAGGCCACCTGCCCCGGATGGTGCTTGAGCCGGGACGAGCGCTTTGTCAGGTAGAGCCGCGCCCCGCGCGGTTCCAAGGACACCGGCACTAGCACAGCAGCTTCCCGAAGCTTCCGCCCTGCCGGCAGGCTGATGCCGGGGTTCAGGTCATAGTCCGACGACGGCCGGCCGGTTGCGCCGATCGCTTCGATCAGCCGGGAACGAAGATCCTCACGCGTCGTCACCCGGCGCCTCCTCGGCCTCGAAGCCGAGCGTCTTGGGATCGAAGACGTAATGCGCCCCGCAGAACTGGCAGTCCGCGGTCACGGTCCCTTCGTCGGTGGTCATGTAGGCAATGTCCTTGGCCGAATAGATCGACAGGGACTGCCGGACCCGGTCCGGGGAGCAGGTGCAGCCGAACTCCACCGGCTGCGCATCGAACACGCGCGGTCCTTCCTCGTGGAACAGCCGCACCAGCAACTCGGTTGGCTGTACCCGCGGGCCGACCAGTTCGAGATCCTCGACCGTGCCGAGCAACATGTTCGCGCGCTCCCAGTTCTCGCCCTCCTCGCCATCGAGGAGGTCGTCGGCCTTGAGCAACTGCTGTTCTTCCGCTTCTGTCTGAGCCGCGACGAAAGGCGAGGCCTTGGGCATCGACTGGAGCATCACCCCGCCCCCGCGCCAGCCGGAATGGTTGGCGTCGGTGGAGTGGCCGAAGCCGAGTACAAAGCGGGTCGGAAGCTGTTCGGACTGAGCGAAATAGGTTTCGGCGCAATGCGCCAGGCTCCCGCCGGCGATCGGCGTGATCCCCTGGTAAGGGGTCGTGCCCTTGCCCTGGTCGATCAGGATGGCGAAGTAGCCTTTTCCGATCAGGTCGAACGGCCGGCCCTCAAGCGGACGCCCCTTGTCGTAGCTGGCATAGGCGCGGATCTGCGCCGGCCTGCCATCAGCAGTGGGGCCGTAGTAATCGGTGGCGATCAGGCGGGCCGGGCCGTCGCCGCGCACCTGAAGCGAGAGCTTCCAGCGCAGCTTGATGGTCTGCCCGATCAGCGCCGTCAGCAGCGCCATTTCGGCGACCAGCGCTTCGATGGCCGGTGGGTAATCGTGTTGCTCGAGAACGCGGTCGAGGACGCCGTCGAGGCGGGCAATCCGGCCACGAATGTCGGAGCGGTCAAGTTGGAAGGGCAGGACGGTATCGTCCCACGCGATTCTGGATCCGAGAGTCATGGGGTTTCCTTGGACGCCTTGGACTGGCATATCGCAGCCATGTAGGCGCGGCAATGCGCGGTGAAAAGGGGGATGGCATGATCCGACGGGTCGGAGAACGGGTGCAGAACCGCCGGAAGTACACCCTTCGGCCCGGTGCCTATGCGATTCTGGAACGCAGCGGACTGGTGCTGCTCACCCATCAATCGGCGCCGATCCCGGAGCTCCAGCTGCCCGGTGGCGGGATCGATCCTGGCGAACAGCCCGTCGCCGCACTTCATCGGGAAGTCTATGAGGAGACCGGCTGGACCATGCGGATCTCGCGCCGGCTCGGCGCTTTCCGACGTTTCACCTACATGCCGGAATACGACCTCTGGGCGGAGAAACTCTGCACCGTCTACCTGTGCCGTCCCGGTCGTCGCGTCAGCCCGCCGACCGAACCGGCGCATCTGCCGGTCTGGCTGCCTGCCGACGAGGCTGCAGACGCGCTCGGGAATGCCGGTGACCGACATTTCCTGCGCAGCCTTCTTTGAGCCTGGGTCGCTGACGCACTCCTAATCAGCGTTCCGCTTGGGGTGATCGAACTCGAAAAGAACCGCGGAGATGTCGTCGGTGAACTCGCTGACGCCCGAGTGGCGGGACAGCTCCCGGGTCATGGCCTCCATCAGATCCGGACCGCGCTTCTCCCGATTGCCGGACAGCAGGTTCGCCATGCCCCTGTCGTCTAGCATTCCGCCGTCCGCATTCTCGCATTCGGTTACCCCATCGGAAAAGATCAGCAACCTGTCCCCCGGCGCGAGCCGCGCCGTGACCGGCAGGTAGTCCGCGTCCGGGATCAGGCCCACCGGGAGCCCGCCGCTCCCGATGAACTCCACCCGCCCGTTCGCACGCTGGATCGCCGGGTGCGGGTGTCCGGCCTGGACCAGCCGTACCTCGCCGCTGATCAGGTCGATATCGGCGAGAACGAGCGTGAAGTAGGTCTCCGTTTCGATCTCGGTAAGCATCAGCCGGTTCAGTTCCGCGGCGACCTCTTCGGGAGGATGGGCGTCGTAGATACCGAACTCACCCTCGTAGAGCGCGATGTTCTGCTCCGGAGAGCTGCCCGAAAGATACCCGGCGAGCCGTGCGGTCATTAGCGCCGAGGCGACGCCGTGGCCAGACACGTCGATCGCAAAAGCCGCAATCCGGTGTGCATTGATCGGAAAAAAGCCGACGAGATCGCCGCCCACATGCCCGCTCGGACGCAGCAGGAGCGAGATCTGCGAGCCGCCGAAGTCGCGAAACCGCTCCTTGACGAGGGATTGCTGGAGCTTCCGCGCCTCCACCAGGTCGCTGTCGAGCGAGTCGTAAAGCGTCCGCAGCTCCTCCAGCGTGCTGCTTAGCAGCCGGTTCTTGTCCACCAGCTCCTCTTCCATCCGCAGGACCCGTTCGCCGGCATTGAGCCGCGCCCGAAGCTCGTCGCCGCTGACCGGTTTGGTCAGGAAATCATCCGCGCCGGCGTCGAGCCCGTGCGCCACCTCCCCAGCCTCCGATTTCGAGGTCAGAAGGATCAAGTAGCCATAACTCTCCCGTCTCATGGCGCGAAACTGCCGACAGAATTCCGGGCCGTCCATCTCCGGCATCACCCAGTCGCTTATCACGATGTCAGGGGCGCTCGCACGGCAGCGTTCCAGCGCTTCCGGTCCCGATGCCGCCTCCTCCACCACGTAGCCCCAGCGACCGAGCGACGCCGAGAGGATCCGCCGCTGCAACCGGCTGTCGTCGACGATCAGCACCCGGCGTGGCTGCGCCACCGGGGTCATGGTCGTGGCGTCCGAGGTTTGTCCGGCAATGTGCAAAGGTCAGGCCCGATCTCAGGGTTCGCTCGGCCCATGGCTGACACATTGCCATTAATGGGCGATGAATCAGAGACCGTCCGTGCCCTCCGGACCGGATCTTTGGCTTCAAGCCTTTCTTAATCCGCCGACCGTAAGCTCGGGGCATCCCCGGATTCGAACGGTGCGAAAGGATGCAAGATGATCGACTGGAAGCGGGTCAGCGACCTGAGGTCCGAAATCGGCGCCGCAGAATTCGATGAAGTCGTGGAGCTGTTCCTCGACGAGGTGGAGACGCTGCTCGCGCGGCTGAAGGACGAGCCGAAACCGGAGCTCTTCGAGGAGGATCTCCATTTCCTGAAGGGCTGCGCCGTCAACCTGGGCTTCTCCGACCTCGCCCGCCTGTGCCTGCAGGGAGAGACCAGGGCTCACCGTGGCGAGGCCGATACGGTCGACCTCGAGCCGATCTTTTCCTGCTTCGATGCATCCCGGGTGATCTTCTTCGACGGGGTCGCCGCCGGCCTGGCTGCGTGAAGGCGAGGAGTGCGCTCCGGCCTCGCTAGATCACGAACTGCGCCAGGATCTCGTCGCTGGTAATGTCGGTATAGACGAAGCCCTGCGCGTCGAGCCGGGAGAACAGCGCGGTGAAGTTCGCGGCATTGGTCGTCTCGATCCCGAGGAGGACGGAACCGAAGTTACGGGCTGACTTCTTCATGTATTCGAACCGCGCGATGTCGTCCTCAGGCCCGAGCAGATCGAGAAAATCGCGCAGGGCGCCTGGCCGCTGCGGCAGGCGCAGGATGATGTATTTCTTGACGCCCGAATACCGTAGCGCCCGCTCCTTCACCTCCGGCAGACGCTCGAAATCGAAGTTTCCGCCCGAAGTCACGCAGACGATCCGGCGACCGCGGATCTGGTTGGCGAGGTCGGGCAGCACATCGAGCGACAGCGCGCCGGCGGGCTCCAGAACGATGCCTTCGACGTTCAGCATCTCGAGGATCGTGGTGCAGATCCGGTCCTCCGGCGCCCGCAGCACATCGGCCGGCGCGACGTGGGTCAGGGCCTCGAAGGGGCGGTTGCCGACCCGTGCCACCGCCGCGCCATCGACGAAACTGTTCACTTGCGGCAACGTCACCGGCTGACCGGCCGCAACGGCCGCGGTCAGGCTGGCGCCGCCTTCGGGCTCGACATAGCGCAGCCCGACCATCGGCGCCATCTCGCTCAGAAAGCGCGTCACGCCCGCGGCCAGCCCACCGCCGCCCACGGGAAGGATCACCATGTCGGGCGGTTCGATCTCGTCGAGAACCTCGACCATCACCGAGGCTTGCCCCTCGATCACGTCCGCATCGTCGAAAGGCGCAAGGAAATGGCCATGCTGCTCGGCGCACCAGCGTTGCGCCTCGGCGAGCGTGTCATCGAAATAGTCGCCGACCAGCCGGATCTCGATCGCGTCCCCACCGAAGACGCGGGTCTTCTGGATCTTCTGCTGCGGCGTGGTCACCGGCATGAACACGACGCCCCTAACACCGAAATAGCGGCAGACATAAGCCACGCCCTGCGCATGGTTGCCCGCGCTCGCACAGACGAACAGCCCCTGCTCGGGCCGCTCCGCCAGCACCTTGCGCATCGCGTTGAACGCGCCACGCAGCTTGTAGGAACGCACCGGCGCAAGATCCTCGCGCTTGAGATAGATCTCGGCCCCGAAGCGCGCCGACAGGTGGTCGTTGCGCTGAAGCGGCGTCGGCGGGAACAGCGCGCGCAGCTCTGCGGTGGCGGCGCGGGCTTTTTCGGCAAAGCTGGTCATGTCGCGCGCGTTAGCAAGTTTGGAGCGCCTCCGCCACGGGAATCCTCCTTGTAGCGCGACCATTTCCTGTCTAAACGGCAGCGTCGTGCGACCAAAGACGGAGCGAGAGATGGCCCAGCCGAAGAAAGTGGTTCTTGCCTATTCCGGGGGGCTCGACACCTCGATCATCCTCAAGTGGCTTCAGGTCCAGTATGGGTGTGAAGTTGTCACCTTCACCGCCGACCTCGGACAGGGCGAAGAGCTCGAGCCCGCGCGGAAGAAAGCCGAGATGCTCGGGATCAAGCCCGAGAACATCTTCATCGAGGATCTGCGCGAGGAATTCGTGCGCGACTTCGTCTTCCCGATGTTCCGCGCCAACGCGCAGTACGAGGGTCTCTACCTGCTCGGCACCTCGATCGCGCGTCCGCTGATTTCCAAGCGCCTGGTCGAGATCGCCGCCGAAACCGGGGCCGACGCCGTGTCCCACGGCGCGACCGGCAAGGGCAATGACCAGGTCCGGTTCGAACTGAGCGCCTATGCGCTGAATCCCGAGATCAAGGTGATCGCGCCTTGGCGCGAGTGGGATATCGGAAGCCGGACCAAGCTGCTCGAGTTCGCCGAGGCCCACCAGATCCCGATCGCCAAGGACAAGCGCGGCGAAGCCCCGTTCTCGGTCGACGCGAACCTTCTGCACACCTCCTCCGAGGGCAAGGTGCTCGAGGATCCGGCGCAGGAAGCCCCCGACTACGTGTACCAGCGCACGGTCCATCCGGAGGATGCGCCCGACGAGCCCGAGTACATCGAGATCGAGTTCGAGAAGGGCGATGCCGTCGGCATCAACGGCGAGCGGCTAAGCCCGGCCACGGTCCTGACTCAGCTCAACGAATATGGCCGCAAGCATGGCATCGGCCGTCTCGACCTGGTCGAGGGGCGCTTCGTCGGCATGAAGTCCCGCGGCATCTACGAGACGCCGGGCGGTACGATCCTGCTCGACGCGCACCGCGGCATCGAGTCGATCACGATGGACCGCATGGCGATCCACCTGAAGGACGAGCTGATGCCGCGCTATGCGGAGCTGATCTACAACGGCTTCTGGTACAGCCCGGAGCGGGAAATGCTCCAGGCCCTGATCGACAAGAGCCAGGAGTATGTCACCGGCACGGTCCGCATGAAGCTTTACAAGGGCCTCGCCCGCACCGTGGCGCGCTGGTCCGAGTATTCGCTCTATTCCGAGAAGCAGGTGACCTTCGAAGAGGACATGGGCGCTTACGACCAGACCGACGCGCAGGGCTTCATCGCCCTGAACGGTCTGCGCCTGCGCTTGCTGGCCGACCGGAAGCGCAAGCACGGCTGATAGACTTCGCAGCGGCATCCGACCATCCCGGGTGCCGCTGCAACGCAGCGTAACACTTGCCGCGGTCCGGGCCGGCTCTCTAGCTCTCTGCTGGAATTCCCAGGGAGGATAGCCATGGCCCTCGAACCCATCGCCGAGATCATCCGAACCGGCCTCGACCGCAGCGACTTCACCGACAGTCTGAAATTCGATTGTGGAGCGGACGGCGTGATCTCGCTGGCCGATGGCAAGGTCTCCATGGAGGATTCCCCGGCCGCCTGCACCCTGACCATGAGCGCCGAGAACCTCGACAAGCTGGTCCGGGGCAAGCTCAATCCGATGACCGCGGTGATGATGGGCAAGATCCGGGTTGGCGGCGACCCGGCCGTCGCGATGCGGCTCGGCAAGTTGCTGAAGGCCTGAGGTCCGGCTCTGCGGTCAGGCCGGTTTGAGCGCCTGTTCGGCAAGGCTCTCGTAATACGGCATAGCCGCCGTCATCACCCCGCGCAGATGCTCCGGCACTTCGGGCAAGGGGCCTTCCCGCCCGGCGAAGCCGGTGCTCTTCCAGACGGCTTCGTACCAATGCGGCGCCCAGACGCCATCGCAGGGCTGCCCACCCGTCGGCCAGCTGAGCATGGCCGGATCGAACGGCAGGTCGATTGCCGCGCAGAGGGCCCGCAACATCCCTTCCGGATTCTCGCGGATATCGTGGCTGTCGATCACCACGCCGCCGACCTGAGCGAATAGTTCGGCCTGCTGCCAGAAACCGATGTCGTCCAGCGTCGGGTTCTCCCGCTTGACTCCGTAACTTGCGATCACTCGCGCCGGGTGCCGGATCAGGAACACGTTCACGACATCCGCCATCCAGTCCCGCGGGACCTCGGGCAGCATGTGCTGCGTCATGTGCTTCTGGTAGAAATGCGGTTTGCCGTCCGGGATCGGTCCCATCAGCTGCGCAATCACCTTCTCCGGATCCTGCGGCTGCGCGGCGAGGATTTCCTCCCGCATCGGATGCTTAAGGCCGGTCGACGCAAGGTAGGCGGCATAGAGCGGCTCGTCGATCGCGGCGCAATCGGACCGCTGGGCGAAGGCATACATCATGGCCGTGGAAAGGTTCCGCGGCCCGGACCACATTGCAATTCTCAAGCGTCGCACTCCTGCGCCATCGGTGGCGGAGAATGCGCCATGTCGCGCGCTACCGCAGAGTGGGTCGAAGTCCGGGCATCTGTCCTGTCCATTGCGGCGACACTAGGTGCCGGGTGCGCCAAAGGGAAGCTTGAAACCTCCGTCACCTGTGCGTGATTCACGGCCCGGTGAGTTGCGGTTGATGAAACGCCGGGAGCAATATGCCTGCGCGTCAAAGGAGACCGTTATGCAGACCGTTCTGGACCAGGTGAAACCCGTCATTCTCGCCGCAGCGATCGCGCTCGGGCTGTCCGTTCACTGCACCCAGGCCGAAGCCGCCGAGCAGCAGACGGCCCTGTTTGCCGGCGGATGCTTCTGGTGCGTCGAGGCCGATTTCGAGGGCGTCGACGGCGTGACCGAGGTTGTCTCCGGCTTTGCCGGCGGTATGGTCGAGGACCCGACCTACAAGCAGGTCGTCAACGGCGGCACCGGACACTACGAAGCCGTCGAGATCACCTACGACCCCGCGCGCGTGACCTATGCCGAGCTGGTACATCTGTTCCTCCGCTCGGTCGATCCCACCGATGCCGGCGGCCAGTTCTGCGACCGGGGCGAGAGCTATCGCACCGCCATCTTCGCGGCCCCCGACCAAGCCGAGATCGCCAATGCCGCCATCTCCGCGGCTCAGGCCGAGCTTGGGCAGCGGATCGTAACACCGGTTCTGCCCGCCAGCGCGTTCTACCCGGCCGACGACTACCATCAGGATTATTACAAGAAGCAGGACCTGATCCTGACTCGCTTCGGCCCGCGCTCCAAGGAGAAGGCCTACAAGCTCTATCGCGCCGCATGCGGGCGCGACGAACGCGTGCGCGAGCTTTGGGGAAATGTCGCGCCTTTCGTCGGCGGCTGAGCGCAACAGAACCGACTGTCGCAACGCCCGCCGCGCGCCCCGCGCGCGGCCACGCCCAGCGGGCGAGGCCGCATCTTCGATGCGGTCGCGGCCGGCGGGAGCCCCCCGACCCTTGCGGATCACTCAACCCCGGGCGTCTCCGCCAGGAAGCTGCGAACCTCCGCGAGGCTGGGGATCGCGTCGGCCGTTCCCTCCCGGGTCACCTTGAGTGCTGCCGCCGCCACCGCGAGCTCCAGGCATTCCGCCACCGGCAGCCCGGCATCGCGTCCGGCGCAGAAATAGCCGACGAAGGTGTCTCCCGCCCCCGTTGTGTCCACCGCCACCACCTTTGGCGCGGGGACCGTCAGGGTCTCCCCAGTCTTCAGGTCATGCCACGACGCCCCGCGGGGCCCGTGGGTCACCAGCAATTCCGCGACGGGCAGCGCGGTGATCGGCACATCGAGCGCCGCGGCGACCTGCTCGGCCTCCACCTCGTTCACGGCCAGAAGGTCCACATGCGGCAACACCGCCTGCACCGCGGCCACATCGAACGGTGCCGCGGAATAGACCACCCGCATGCCCCGGGCCCGCGCCCGCTTCGCCGCCTCCACCTGGCCGTTGGTCTCGTTCTGCATCACCAGCATGTCGCCGGCCTGCGCCCGGGCCAGCGCCGCCTTGATGTCGCTGGACTCGATCATCCGGTTGCTTCCGGGGCAGATCACGATCCGGTTTTCGCCGTCGGGCGTGACGAAAATCAGCGCATGGCCGGTTGGAGCGGCGATCTCTATCGCCACGTGGGTCACGTCCACCCCGACCGACTTCATCTGCTCCGCCGCCCAGACACCCTCGCCGCCGATAGCACCGATGTGGTGCACCTCGGCCCCGGCGCGGGCCAGCGCCACCGACTGATTCGCGCCCTTGCCGCCGAGCCCGCTGACGCAATTGGCCGCTGGAATGGTCTCTCCGTTCACCGGGAACCGCGGCACCTTGTAGAACCAGTCCGCGTGGATCGAGCCGAGATTGTAGACAGCCATGGGTTCACCCGATCTTGCAGGCGGCAATCGCAGCCATGTGGAGGATGTCGTTCACCGTCGCCCCGGTGTGGCAGATCTGGATCTGCGCACCGACACCGGCGAGGATCGGTCCAATGATCGTCGCCCCCGACATCTCCTGCAGCAGCTTCACCGAAATCGACGCCGAATGCCGGGCCGGCACCACGAGGATATTGGCGGGTCCGGACAGCCTGCAGAACGGATAGGCCGCCATCTGTTCCCGGTTGAGCGCCACATCCACGGTCATCTCCCCGTCGTACTCGAAATCGACGCCGCGCCGGTCCAGCACCTGCGAGGCGACGTGCATCTTGTGCGCCCGTTCCGACATCGGGTAGCCGAAGGTCGAGAAGCTGGCGAAGGCCACACGCGGCTCCAGCCCGAGCCCGCGCGCCACCCGCGCCGCTGCGATCGCGATGTCGCCCAGGTCCTCCTCGTCCGGCCATTCATGCACCAGCGTGTCGGCGACCAGCACCACCCGCCCCTTGTGCAGGAGCGCGGTCACGCCCACCGCGCCATCCTCGGCCGAGGCCGGGAACACACGGTTCATCTGGTGCAGCACATGCGCCGCTTTCCGCGTCACCCCGGTGATCAGCCCGTCGCCATGCCCATGCGCCAGCATCAGCGCCGAGAAGACGTGCCGGTCGCGCGCCGCCATCCGGTAGATATCCGAACGGTCGAAGCCCTTTCGCTGCAACCTCTTGTAAAGAAACGCCGTATAGGCATCGAGGTGCCGCGTGTTGGCGGCGTTGACCACGGTGAGCTCGCGATAGGCATCGCCTAGCCCCACCGCTTCGAGCTTCTCCTTAACCTCGTTCTCGCGGCCGACCACCAGCGCCTTGCCGAAGCCCTGCCGCTGGTAGGCAACCGCCGCGCGCAGCACGCTCGTGTCGTCACCCTCTGCAAAGATCATCCGCGCCTGCGCCGCCTTGGCCCGGGCGGAGATCGACGACAAGATCGAGGCGGTCGGGTCCATCCGTTCCCGCAGGCGTTGCTCGTAGGCGTCCATGTCCACGATGGGCCGACGCGCCACGCCTGTGTCCATCCCGGCCCGCGCCACGGCGGGCGGGATCCGATGGATCAGCCGCGGATCGAAGGGCGTGGGAATGATGTAGTCCCGCCCGAAACTCAGCTTGCGGCCATAGGCCATCGCCACCTCGTCCGGCACATCCTCCCGCGCCAGATCGGCCAGCGCCTGGGCGCAGGCGATCTTCATGTCGTCATTGATGGCCCGCGCCTGGATATCCAGCGCTCCGCGAAACAGATATGGGAAACCAAGGACATTGTTGACCTGGTTGGGATAATCGGAGCGACCCGTCGCGACGATGGCATCGCCGCGCACCTCCTTGGCCTCTTCCGGCGTGATCTCCGGATCGGGATTCGCCATGGCAAAGATCACGGGGTCGTCCGCCATCGCGGCCACCATCTCCGGCGTCACCGCCCCCTTGACCGACACGCCGAGGAACACGTCGGCCCCCTCCATCGCCTCTTCCAGCGTCCGGGCCTTGGTCTTCGCGGCATGGGCGGACTTCCACTGGTTCATCCCCTCGGTGCGGCCCTGGTAGATCACCCCCTTGGTGTCGCAGACGATGCAATTGTCATGCTTGGCGCCCATCGCCTTGATCAGTTCGATACAGGCGATCCCCGCGGCGCCGGCGCCGTTCAGCACGATCCGGCATTCCTCGATTTTCTTGCCGGTCAGGTGCAGCGCATTGATCAGCCCCGCCGCACAGATCACCGCCGTGCCGTGCTGATCGTCGTGAAACACCGGGATATCCATCACCTCCTTGAGACGCTGCTCGATGATGAAACATTCCGGCGCCTTGATGTCCTCCAGGTTGATCCCGCCAAACGCGGGCCCCATCAGCCGCACCGCGTTTATGAACTCCTCCGGGTCCTCGGTATCGAGTTCGATGTCGATCGAGTTCACGTCGGCGAACCGCTTGAACAGGACCGCCTTGCCCTCCATCACCGGTTTCGACGCCAGCGCACCGAGGTTGCCGAGCCCGAGGATCGCGGTGCCGTTCGAGATCACGGCCACGGTGTTCCCCTTGGTCGTGTAATCATAGGCCGTCGCCGGATTTTCCGCGATCGCCTCGACAGGAACCGCCACGCCAGGCGAATAGGCGAGACTGAGGTCCCGCTGGGTGGTCATGGGCTTGGTGGCCACGACCTCGAATTTCCCGGGTTGTGGTTCGAGATGATACTGCAGCGCCTCGTCGGGCGTAATCTTGTTCTTTGCCATGGCTCGGCCCTCCCCGGGTATTATCTCCTCCCCGGTCTAAACCGCCTTGCAAGCGAAATCGAAACCGCTGATTGCCGCGCCCCCGCGCCTTGCCGGCAATCCGCGCAACCGGCCTTCAACGCGCCGCGCGCCTCGCCTATGGTGGCGCGCAAAGCGAGCAGGGGGATAACGTGACCGTCACACCGATGATGGCGCAATATCTGGAGATCAAGGCCGCGCATGCCGATGCGCTGCTGTTCTACCGGATGGGCGATTTCTACGAGATGTTCTTTGACGACGCCGTGGCGGCCGCCGAGGCGCTCGACATTGCGCTCACCAAGCGCGGCAAGCACGACGGAGCCGACATCCCGATGTGCGGCGTGCCGGTCCATGCCGCAGAGGGCTACCTGCTGACGCTGATCCGCAAGGGCTTCCGCGTCGCCGTGTGCGAACAGATGGAAGATCCGGCCGAGGCCCGCAAGCGCGGCTCGAAATCCGTGGTCCGGCGTGACGTGGTGCGCCTCGTCACCCCCGGGACCCTGACCGAGGACAGCCTGCTCGAAGCCCGACGCAACAATTTCCTCTGTGCTTTCGCGCGGGTGCGCGACACGGCGGCGCTGGCGGCGGTCGATATCTCGACCGGCGAGCTTCGCGTCGGCCCCTGCCCGCTGGTCCGGCTCGCCCCCGAACTCGCCCGCCTCGCGCCGCGCGAGGTGCTGGTGGCCGAGGCCGAGGAATCCGACCTCTCGGAACTGGTGGAGGAAGCCGGCGCCGCGCTTACCCCGCTCGCCCGCACCGCCTTCGACAGCGCCAATGCCGAGAAACGCCTGCACGACATCTTCGGTGTCACCGCACTGGAAGGGTTCGGGAGTTTCTCCCGCGCCGAGCTTGGCGCGCTCGGCGCCGTGGTGTCCTATCTGGAACTCACGCAGAAGGGCAAGCTCCCGCTGCTGCGCCCGCCGCAGCGCGATGCCGGCGGCGCGGCGATGCAGATCGACGCCGCCACACGCCGCAACCTCGAGCTCACGGCCAGCCTGTCCGGCGGTCGCGAGGGCTCGCTTCTGGCGGCGATCGACCGCACGGTCACGGCGGGCGGCGGCCGGCTGCTGGCCACCCGCATCTCCAGCCCGTCTTGCGACACGGCCCGCATCCTCGAACGGCTCGACACCGTTCAGGCCTTTGTCGAGGACGCCGCCCGCTGCGAGGGCCTGCGCGCCGCACTGCGCAAGGCCCCGGACATGGACCGCGCCCTCTCCCGCCTGTCGCTTGAACGCGGGGGCCCGCGCGATCTCGCAGCCATCCGCGCCGGCCTGACCCAGGCCGAGGAAATCGCCCGCCAGCTCGCTGCAACCGACGGCCCGCCGCCCTTGTCTGCCGCCGCGGATCGGTTGACCGGGCACGACGCGCTGATCGAACGGCTGGATGACGCTCTGGTCGCCGAGCCGCCCCTGCTCGCCCGCGACGGCGGCTTCATCGCAACCGGGTTCGACCCCGAACTCGACGACGCCCGCACCCTTCGCAACGAGGGCCGCGGTGTCATCGCATCGCTCCAGGCCCAATATGCCGAGCAGACCGGCATCACCTCGCTCAAGGTGAAGCACAATAACGTCCTGGGCTATTTCGTCGAGACCACCGCGACCCATGCCTCCCGGATGCTCGCGGCCCCGCTGAGCGAGACCTTCATCCATCGCCAGACCACGGCCAATGCCGTGCGTTTCACCACGGTCGAATTGTCGGACCTGGAGGCGCGCATCCTGAATGCGGGCAACCACGCGCTTGAGATCGAGAAACGGCATTTCGAATACCTGCGGACCGAGATCCTTGCCGCCGCCGCGCCCATCGCCGACGCCGCCCGCGCGTTGGCGGAGATCGACGTTGCCACCAGCCTGGCCGACCTCGCCCGCAACGAGGACTGGTGCCGGCCCATCGTCGACGACAGCCGCGACTTCATCGTCGACGAAGGCCGTCACCCCGTCGTCGAACGCGCGCTGAAACGCAGCGGGCAAAGCTTCGTTGCCAACGGTTGCACCCTCTCGGCAGAGGGCGACGCGGCCCATGTCCGCCTGCTGACCGGCCCCAACATGGCGGGTAAGTCGACCTACCTGCGCCAGAACGCCCTGATCGCGCTGCTGGCGCAGGCCGGGAGCTATGTGCCTGCCCGCAAAGCGAAAATCGGCCGCGTGTCGAGCCTGTTCAGCCGCGTCGGCGCGTCGGACGACCTCGCTCGCGGACGCTCGACCTTCATGGTAGAGATGGTGGAGACCGCGACGATCCTGAACCAGGCCGACGCCCGCAGCCTCGTGATCCTCGACGAGATCGGCCGCGGCACGGCCACCTACGACGGCCTGTCGATTGCCTGGGCTACGCTGGAGCACCTGCACAGCGTCAACCGCTGCCGCGCGCTATTTGCCACGCATTATCATGAGCTTACCACGCTCGCCGCCAAACTGGACGGAGTCGAGAACGCGACCGTGGCAGTCAAGGAATGGGAAGGCGAGGTGATCTTTCTGCACGAGGTCCGCGACGGGGCGGCGGATCGCTCCTACGGGGTGCAGGTCGCGCGACTCGCCGGCTTGCCAACCTCGGTTGTGGAGCGTGCGCGCGTCGTGCTCGACCAGCTCGAAAAGGGTGATCGGGAAGGTGGCCGTCGGCAGTTGGCGCTGATCGATGACCTGCCGCTTTTTTCCGCCGTTCCCGCCGCCGAACCGGCCCGACCGGAAGCGCCCGCGGCGCTGACCGAGCGGCTGGCCGAGGTGCTGCCGGACGAGCTCAGCCCGCGCGACGCGCTGGCTCTGGTCTACGAACTCAAGGCGCTCGCCTCGGCAAGAGACTAGCGCCCCGAATTCTTCTGTCCGAAAATATCCCCGCCGGAGGCACGCCGCCCCGGCGGGGTTCCCTTACGATGCCGGCGTCGAGGAAACCCCAACCTGTGCGGGGCGCAGCAGCCGTTCGTGGAGCAGGAAGCCCTCGGCCATCACCTGGATGATGTCGCCGGCCTTGGTGCCGGGCACCGGCGCCTCAAACATCGCCTGGTGGACCTGCGGATCGAACTTGTCGCCGACCTCAGGCTTCAGCCGGTGAATGCCATGCTTCTCGAACACGTTCAGCAGCTCGCGCATCGTCAACTCCACGCCCTCGATCAGAGCGGCCGCCGCGGCCTTCTGCTCCTCGGTCGCAGCTTCGAGAGCGCGGTTGAGGTTGTCGTAGACAGGCAGCATGTCGCGGGCGAGCTTGGAGCCGCCGTATTGCTCCGCCTCGCGCCGGTCGCGCTCGCCGCGCTTGCGGGAATTCTCGGCATCGGCCAGGGCGCGCATGAACCGGTCGCGGAAATCGTCGCGTTCCGCCCGCAGCGTCTCCAGCTCGCTATCCTCGGTCAGCGGATCGGACATGAAGTCTTCCGCGCCTTCGGCCAGTTCGTCGAGGGAGATATCGTCCAGCCCGGGTTCGTGTTGCTCGTCTTTCTTCGCTTCCGCCATCGTAACTCTCTAGCTCCGGTCCGAGATCATCCTGCCCACCAGCTGCGCGGTGTAATCCACGATGGGCACAATGCGTCCGTAATTCAGTCGCGTGGGGCCGATCACGCCAACCGCACCCACGATCTTTCGATCCGCGTTCATATAGGGAGAAACCACCAGAGAGGAACCCGAAAGTGAGAAAAGCTTGTTCTCCGAGCCGATAAAAATTCGCACACCCTCGCCCTCGTCGGTGAGCTCGAGGAACTCGGCTATATCCCGCTTGCGCTCCAGGTCGTCGAACAGGGTCCGGATCCTATCGAGGTCCGCCGCCTCGGCGCCGGCCTCAAGCAGGTTGGCCCTGCCGCGCACGATCAGGCGTTCAGTCGATTCCCCCTCGTCGGCCCAGATCGCCATGCCGCTCTCGACGAGATCGCGGGCGAGGCTGTCGATCTCCTGCCGGCGCGTCTTGATCTCGCGCTCGATGGCGCGGCGCAGTTCGGTCACCGTCCGGCCGTCCGCCAAGGCGTTGAGGAAGTTCGCGGCCTCCCGCATCGACGAGGGCGTCTGGCCCGGCGGCGGGGTGAAGATGCGGTTCTCCACCTGCCCGTCGGCAAAGACGAGCACCACAAGCGCCCGGTCCGGCGCCAGCTGGACGAACTCGACGTGACGGATCGGCGCCTCGTGTTTCGGCGCCAGAACGAGGCTCGCGAATTGCGTCGCGCCGGACAGCGCCGACCCGACGCGGCTCATCAGGTCCCCGATGTCGCTGTCCTTGCCGCCGAGCGTGGCGTCGATCCGCTCACGGTCCTCGCTGTCCAGGTCCCGGACCTCCAACAGCCCGTCAACAAACATCCGCAACCCCTGCTGCGTCGGAATCCGCCCGGCCGAGACGTGCGGCGAGTCCAGCAGCCCCAGGTATTCCAGGTCCTGCATCACGTTGCGAATCGTGGCGGCCGAGACCTTTTCGGACATGGTCCGGGTAAGCGTGCGGGAGCCGACCGGGTCCCCGGTCGTCAGATAACCTTCGACCACCCGGCGGAATACCTCCCGCGAGCGGTTGTTCATCTGCTCCAGAATGCGTGCGCTCTCGTTCATTCCTCCAAACCTGCAAAGCATGGTCAGGGCCAAGTCAGGATTTAGGTACGGAACCCCGTCGGGGTCAATCGGGGTTGCATCACGCTGCCTTGAAAGCCAAGAGAGGGGCAACCTTTTCCTGGGAGAAACACCATGCGCCCTTCCGGCCGCAAAACCGACGAAATGCGCCCGATCGTGATCGAGACCGGCGTCACCCGCCACGCCGAAGGCTCCTGCCTCATCAAATGTGGCGACACGCAGGTCCTGTGCACCGCCAGCCTTGACGAGCGCGTGCCGCCCTTTCTCAAGAACACTGGCCTCGGCTGGGTGACCGCCGAATACGGCATGCTGCCCCGCGCCACCCACACCCGGATGAACCGGGAGGCCAAGCGCGGGCAGTCCGGCCGGACGCAGGAGATCCAGCGCCTGATCGGCCGTGCGCTGCGCGCCGGCGTCGACCGGGTGGCGCTCGGCGAGCGGCAGATCGTGATCGACTGCGACGTGATTCAGGCCGACGGCGGCACCCGCTGCGCCTCGATCACCGGTGGCTGGGTCGCGCTGCGCCTTGCCGTCAACAAGCTGATGAAGGCAGGCGACGTGATCAGCGACCCGATCACCGACCACGTGGCTGCCGTGTCCTGCGGGATCTATGGCGGACAGCCGGTTGTAGACCTCGACTATCCCGAGGACAGCGAAGCTGGCACGGATTCGAACTTCGTCATGACCGGCTCCGGCCGTCTGATCGAGATCCAGGCCTCCGCGGAAGGCGCCACCTTCGGTCGCGACGATCTCGACACGCTGATGAACCTCGCCGAGGGCGGCATCGCCGAGCTGGTCGCGGCGCAAAAGGCAGCGGTCGGGGGCTGAACGATGCGGAAGTTCGACGGCAAGGAACTGGTCATTGCCTCGCATAACAAGGGCAAGGTGAAGGAGATCCGCGATCTCCTCGCCCCCTTTGGCGTCTCCGTCACATCGGCCGCCGAGCTCGGACTCCCGGAACCCGAGGAAACCGAGGACACCTTCGTCGGCAATGCCCGCATCAAGGCCCATGCCGCGGCACAGGCCAGCGGCCTGCCCGCCCTGTCGGACGACAGCGGCCTCAGCGTCGAGGCGCTCGATGGCGCTCCCGGCGTCTACACCGCCGACTGGGCCGAAACGCCGGAAGGCCGCGACTTCGCAATGGCGATGGGCAAGGTCTGGGAAGCCTGTGAGCAGCGCTCTGCGCCGGAACCGCGGATCGCGCGGTTCCACTGCCTGCTCTGCCTCGCCTGGCCCGACGGGCATGACGAGGTGTTCGACGGGTTCGTCCAGGGTCGGCTGGTCTGGCCAATGCGGGGCGCGCACGGCTTCGGTTTCGACCCGATGTTCCAGCCCGACGGCGAGGCCGAGACCTTCGGCGAGATGGACCCGGCCAAGAAGCACGGGATGAGCCACCGAGCCGACGCCTTTGCCAAGCTGGTCGCGGGTTGCTTCCAGCGGTGAGCGCGTCCGGCGAAGACTGGCAGGCCGCCGGGTTCGGGCTCTATGTCCACTGGCCGTTCTGCCAGTCGAAATGCCCCTATTGCGATTTCAATTCCCATGTCGCCGAGCATATCGACCAGAAGCGATGGGCCGATGCACTGTCTCGCGAAGTGGAGCGCGCCGGCGCGCTAACCGGGCGGCGCAAGCTCGACACGGTGTTCTTCGGTGGCGGCACGCCGAGCCTGATGGCGCCGGAGACGGTGGCGCAGGTGCTGGATACCGTCCGCGCCACCTTGCCGCTCGCCAACGACTGGGAAGTGACGCTCGAGGCCAACCCCACCTCGGTCGAGGCGGGCCGTTTCGCCGCCTACCGTCAGGCCGGGGTGAACCGGATCTCGCTCGGCGTGCAGTCCTTGAATGATGGGGACCTCCGACGCCTCGGTCGGCTCCACTCCGCGGCAGAGGCGCGTGCCGCCTTCGATATCGCGCGGCGGGAATTCGACCGTGTGTCCTTCGACCTGATCTATGCCCGGCAGGACCAGTCGCTCGACGCCTGGTGCGAAGAGTTGGACCGGGCGCTCGAAATGGCGATCGACCACCTGTCGCTCTACCAGTTGACGATCGAGCCTGGCACCGCCTTTGGCGCACGCGCCGCGCGGGGCGGTTTGCGCGGCTTGCCGGACGAGGATCTGTCGGCGGACATGTACGACCTGACCGTCGAACGATGCGCCGAGGCGGGCCTCGAACTCTATGAAGTGTCGAACTTCGCCCGGTCTGGCGCGATCTGCAAACACAACATGTTGTATTGGAGTGCCGGTGACTACGCAGGTGTTGGGGCTGGAGCGCATGGGCGCCTGACCCTGAAAGGACAGAGGCACGCCACGGTCTGCCCATCGGCACCTGGTGCCTGGCTCAAGAAGGCCGAACAGGAGGCTGACGCCTTCGAGGAATTCGCTCCCCTGTCTGGACAGGAGGCCGCAGAGGAATATCTCTTGATGGGGCTGCGGGTCACGCAGGGCATTTCCATGTCGCGTCTGCTTGCGATGGGCGCAGACACCGATCTTCCAAACCGGGTGGACAGGATGGTGGAAGCCGGCATGTTGGCGTGTGAGGGCGATACCCTGCGCACGACGCACCAGGGGCGCGCCCTGCTGAACGCGGTGTTGCGCGAATTGCTTGCGGGGTAAGCGAATGCGGGTTCTCTGGGGTGCTGCCGGCGCCGTGGCGCTTGGCCTGGGAGCCATCGGGATCGTGCTCCCGCTCGTGCCGACCGTGCCCTTCGTCCTGCTCGCGGCCTTTTGCTTTTCCCGCTCATCGGACCGAATGCATGACTGGCTGGTCGAACACAAGGTCTTCGGCCCACCGATCCGCGACTGGCGAGAAAGCGGCGCGATCTCGAGGCGCGGCAAGCGCTATGCCTCGGTGTCGATCGGCGCCGTCTTTGCGGTGTCTCTGGTGATCGGACTGCGCCCTGCCCTGCTTGCCATCCAGGCCACGGTGCTCAGCGCTGTCCTCCTCTTTATATGGACTCGTCCAACGGGCTCTCGCTGAGCACGCGGCAGAGCGCGTCGAGCTGGTCGAGAGTCCGGTACTGGATCACCATCTTGCCGGACCCGTCGATGTCCATGTGATCAATGGTAACCTTCATCCGGAGGTTCGCCGAAAGATCCTGCTCCAGAGCGCGCGTGTCCGCGTCCTTCTCCGCACGGCCGGCGGAAACTCGCGGCGTCCCGCCCGGTTTTACCGGCGCATTCGCTCGTTTTACCAGCGCCTCGGTCTCCCGGACCGAAAGCCCCTGCGCCACCACCTGCCGCGCAAGTTCGGCAGGGTTGTCGGTGGTGATCAGCGCCCGCGCATGGCCTGCGGAAAGCTTGCCCTCCCGCAACAGCCCCTGAACCTCGGTCGGAAGTTGCAGGAGGCGCATGACGTTGGCGATGTGACTCCGGCTCTTGCCCAGTGCCTGGGCCAGTTGCTCCTGGGTGTGTCCAAAACGGTCAATAAGCTGGCGATAGCCGAGCGCCTCTTCCACCGAATTCAGATCAGCGCGCTGGATGTTCTCGATGATCGCGATCTCGAGCACTTCGGTGTCACTCAGATCGCGCTGGATGACCGGAACTTCGTGCAGCTGCGCCATTTGCGCGGCACGCCAGCGACGTTCACCGGCGACGATCTCGAAACGATCCGGATTGCGCGGGCTCGGACGGACGATCAGCGGCTGCAGCACGCCCTTGGTGCGGATCGAATCCGAAAGTTCCTGCAGCGCGGTCTGGGAGAAATCCTTCCGCGGCTGGTCCGGATTGGCCTCCAGCTTCTCGATCGGCAGGCGCCGCTCGTAGGGCTGCGGCCCACCCGTCGGCGCGGCGTTTGCCGGCTCAATGGCCACGTCTGCCATGAGAGCGGAAAGACCTCTGCCCAGCCCGCGGGTTTTCTGACTCTTCTTTTCCATGGTTGCCTTTCTAGACGGTAACACCAACGCCGCGCGCGAGCATTTCCTGTGCGAGGGCACGATACGCGGCGCTGCCTTTCGACGTGGTGTCGTATTCGAGGACGGTCTGGGAGAAACTCGGCGCTTCGGAGATCCGCACGTTCCGGGGCACCCGCGTCTGGAACACGAGGTCTCCCAACGCGTCGCGCGCATCCTCCTCAACCTGCTGCGAGAGGTTATTGCGTACGTCGTACATGGTCAGCACCACGCCTTCGATGCGCAAGCCGGGGTTGGCGGTCTGGCGGACCTCCCGGAGCGTGAGCATCAGTTGCGAGAGGCCCTCTAGCGCAAAGAACTCGCTCTGCAGCGGAACCAGCACGGAGTGCGCCGCGACCATCGCGTTGACCGTCAGAAGGTTGAGTGATGGCGGGCAATCGATCAACACGTGATCATAGCCATATGTGGTAACCGCCGGTTGGCGCAACGCATCATGCAGTAGGAAACTGCGGCGTTCATTCGTGACCAGCTCGATGTCCGCCGAGCTGAGATCGGTCGTGGCCGGCGCGATCCAGAGGTTTTCGAAGTTGGTGGGGCGCACAATGTCCCCAAGCGGCACATCGTCCAGAAGTAGGTCGTAGGTCGATTTCTCGCGATCCGCAACGTCTATGCCCAATCCCGTGGAGGCATTCCCTTGGGGATCGAGATCGATCACGAGAACCTTCCGACCGTCTTCTGCGAGCGCGGCGCCAAGGTTGATGGCCGTCGTCGTCTTGCCGACACCACCCTTTTGGTTGGCGACGGCAATGATCTTTGGCCCCGGGGCCCGGTGCGACTCAGACACGCTCGATTTCTCCAAGTACAAGGATGGCGGTATTCGGGTCCGTTATACTCGGCCTGCACTCCAGCTTGAAGCGCCACGAGTCGGATGCTGACGCGACTTCCTCTTCTGCCCGCACTCCCTTTGGAAACAGACAATGTCCCTCTTTGGCAAGATGAGGATAAGCGTAAGACAGAAGATCCGGGAGTGACGCAACCGCACGGGCCGAGATCAGGTCGGCCGATTGGGGCGCCATGTTCTCAAGCCTCTGGGCGGCGACTGTCGCGTTCACCCTTGTTTCTCGCAGCACTGTCATCAAAAAGGCCGACTTTCGCTTGTCGCTCTCGACGAGGGTGAACTCCAGTTCCGGGGCGAGCTCGGAGGCGAGGATTGCGCAAACGAGACCGGGAAAGCCGCCCCCCGTTCCAAAATCCAGCCAATGCCCGGAAGGTGCCGGCGCGGCGGCGAAGACTTCGGCGGAATCCAGAATATGCCGGCTCCAAGCGGTCTCGATCGTGCCTGGCGACACGAGGTTGATCGCCCGGTTCCACTTTGTCAGGAGAGACAGGTGCGTTTCTAGACGGTCGCGTGTTTCACGTGAAACATCTCTACCGAGGACCGAAGCCAGAGCATCAACAATATCAGGCACGTTGACGTTCCGCTCGCCGGAGATGCGCCAGAATGAGTGTGAGAGCGGCAGGCGTCATGCCATCGATGCGTCCAGCCTGCGCCAAGGTCTCCGGACGTACCCTTTCGAGCTTCAAGCGCAGCTCATTCGACAGCCCCTTGAGTGCCGCGTAACTGAAATCAGCAGGAATCTCCCACGATTCATCTTTCCTGAGTGCCGCCACGTCCCGCGACTGCCGATCGATATAATTTGCGTAAAGGGCATCCCGCCCGATCTGCTCCAGTACCTCGGGGGAAATCTCCGACATCTCCGGCGCCGATTTCGCGAAGGCTTCAACATCTGCGCCCGGGAGCGCCAATGCCTGAAGAGCGGTGCGCCGCGGGCCATCCTCGTTCACCCGAACACCGAGGGATTGCAGTGCGCGGGAGGTGAACTCAATCCCTGTGAGGATCTCCCGGGCCCCGTATATCTGCTCCATTTTGTCGTTGAAGCTCCGATGCCGATACTCAGACACCATGCCAAGTTCAATACCCAAGGGCGTCAGCCGCTGATCCGCATTGTCCGCTCGTAGCGACAGACGGAACTCCGCCCGCGAGGTGAACATGCGATAGGGTTCCGACACACCCTGAGTGATCAGATCGTCGACCATCACGCCGATGTAGCTTTGGTCACGACGAAAATGCACAGGGTTCTGCGCTAGAACAAACCGCGCCGCATTCAGGCCCGCGACAAGTCCTTGCGCCGCTGCCTCCTCGTATCCAGTGGTCCCATTGATCTGCCCGGCAAGGAACAGACCCTCATGACCTCGCAGCCTCAAGCCAGCGTCCAGACTGCGAGGATCCACGTAATCGTATTCAATTGCATAGCCCGGCTGGAGAATGCGCGCGGCCTCCAGGCCGGCGATCGAATGCACGTAATCGTGCTGAACATCCTCCGGCAGCGACGTTGAAATCCCGTTTGGATAGACAGTGAAATCGTCCAGTCCTTCGGGCTCGAGGAATATCTGGTGTGAGGTCTTCTCGGCGAACCGAACGATCTTGTCCTCGATAGAAGGACAATATCTGGGGCCAACCCCCGCGATATGCCCACCATACATGGCGGAACGGCTCAGATTGTTCCGAATGATCTCGTGGGTTCGCTCATTGGTATGGGTGATCCCACAGGATATCTGCTGCACCACCGGGCCCGTCGACAGAAAGGAGAACATGGACGGTTCTTCGTCCCCGGGTTGGCTATCCAGCCGCTTCCAATCAATCGTCCGTCCGTCAAGGCGCGGCGGTGTGCCCGTCTTCAGGCGTCCGAACTCAACACCAAGGTCGCGGATCTGGTCGGCCAGTTTCTGTGACGGTCTGTCGCCCATACGGCCACCGGGACGCGAGACATCCCCGATGTGGATCACACCATTCAGAAATGTGCCAGTGGTCAGAACCACAGCGCCGGCGTGGAGCACGGTCCCGTCCCCAAGTTCAAGACCAGTGACGCGTGCGCCGTCGGTCTGTAGAGCGCAAGCTTCGCCGGTGACGAGTGTCAGTTTCTCGGTCGCGCCAATCTCGCGCTGCATGGCCGCCTTATAAAGCTTCCGATCCGCCTGGGTTCGAGGCCCTTGAACGGCCGGACCCTTTTTTCGGTTCAGAAGCCGAAACTGAATTCCGGCCTGATCCGCTACGCGGCCCATCAGACCATCGAGCGCGTCGATCTCACGAACAAGGTGCCCCTTTCCTAGCCCTCCGATGGCAGGGTTGCAGGACATCACGCCAAGATCGTCGGCCTTCAAGGTGACCAGAGCCGTACGCGCACCGGCGCGAGCGGCAGCGGACGCCGCATCGCATCCTGCATGGCCGCCGCCAACAACGATCACATCAAAGTCGTGTTTCACGTGAAACATCCTCACTTCCCGATGCAGAACGAACTGAAGATCTCCCCCAGCACGTCCTCAACTCCAATCCGTCCAACCAGGCTGTCGAGCGCACGAATCGCCAGCCGAAGATTCTCCGCCGCAAGTTCCGCAGCATCACCGCCGGAATATAGCCATTCCTGCGCCAGCTCCAAAGCCTCCACGGACGCATTCAGCGCTTCGGCATGACGCAACCGCGTAGCTGTCCCGGCGCCAGACACCCGATTTGACAGAACCTCGGAAACGAGAGACAGAAGTTCCGACACACCCTCCCCCGTCGCACCAGAGACCGGTAGCCCCGAGCCGACACGGCCCAGGTCGCACTTCGCCGACACCCGTACATCCCCGTCACGCAAGTCGACGCCAAGGTCGTCCTCGCCCAGGATGATCCGAAGGTCCGCCGCTTCCGCCCTCATTCGGGCCCGGTCGATCCCCAGGGATTCGATCTCGTCCTCAGTCTCGCGCATACCCGCCGTATCGAGAAAGGTCACAGGTATCCCGCCCACATCCATCCGAACCTCGATTACATCCCGAGTCGTCCCCGCGATCTCCGAAGTGATCGCAGCGTCCCGGCCAGAAAGCCGGTTGAGCAGCGTCGACTTCCCCGCATTCGGTGGTCCGATGATAGCGACCTCGAAGCCATGACGAATCTGTTCGGCCGCGCTGACACCAGCGATTTCCATCCGGAAAACCGTCGCCAGATCCGCCAGAATCTCATGCACCTCAGGATACACATCCTGCGGAACTTCTTCATCGGCGAAGTCGATCGTCGCTTCAAGAAGCGCAGCTGCGCGGAGCAGCGACGCTCGCCAGTCCTCGGCCTTTCGGCTCAGAGCGCCGGTGAAGCCCTGCAAAGCCTGCTGTCGTTGCGCCTCGGTTTCCGCTTCGATGAGATCGGACAGGCCCTCGACCTGCGCCAGATCAAGGCGTTCGTTCTCCAAAGCCCGCCGGGTGAATTCCCCAGCCTCGGCCGCGCGCAAGCCATCCATTCCCGAAAGCGCCGCAAGGAGCCGCGCAACAACCGCCGGGCTCCCGTGGGTCTGAAACTCGACGCTGGCCTCACCTGTAAAGCTGGCGCCCGCTTCGAACACCAGCACCAGCGCTTCATCGATCGGTTCTTCACCGTCTCGCAAACGACGGATTGCCGCGCGACGGGGCTCCGGAAGCGATCCGCACAGACGACGACACGCCGTCCAGGCCTCCGGACCGGACACTCGAACCACTGCTACCCCGGAACGGCCGGGCGCCGTTGCCAGGGCGTAGATCGTGTCCATCGCTCTCCTCGTGATCAGGCGCCGGTCAGGTGTTCATCGAGTCGAAGAAGTCGGCGTTCGATTTCGTCTGCTTGAGCTTGGAAATCAGGAACTCGATTGCATCCGTCGTACCCATCGGGTTGAGGATCCGACGCAGCACAAAGGTCTTCTGCAGATCACCCTTGTCGACCAGCAGGTCTTCCTTCCGGGTGCCGGATTTCAGGATGTCCATCGCCGGGAAGACGCGCTTGTCCGCGACCTTGCGGTCCAGCACGATTTCGGAGTTGCCGGTGCCCTTGAATTCTTCGAAGATGACTTCGTCCATCCGGCTGCCCGTGTCGATCAGCGCGGTGGCGATGATCGTCAGCGATCCGCCTTCCTCGATGTTCCGGGCCGCACCGAAGAACCGCTTCGGCCGCTGCAGCGCGTTGGCGTCCACACCACCGGTCAGCACCTTACCCGAAGATGGCACCACGGTGTTGAAGGCTCTACCAAGTCTTGTGATCGAGTCGAGCAGGATAACAACATCTCGCTTATGCTCGACCAGACGTTTGGCTTTCTCGATCACCATCTCCGAGACAGCGACGTGACGCGTCGCAGGTTCGTCGAAGGTCGAGGAGATCACCTCACCCTTCACGCTCCGCTGCATGTCGGTCACCTCTTCCGGGCGCTCGTCGATCAGCAGGACGATGAGGTAGCACTCCGGGTGATTCTTCTCGATCGAGTTGGCGATGTTCTGCAGCAGCACCGTCTTGCCGGTCCGCGGTGGGGCCACGATCAGGCTCCGCTGGCCTTTCCCGATCGGAGCGACCAGGTCGATGATCCGCGCCGAGCGATCCTTGATTGTCGGATCGTCGACTTCCATCTTCAGCCGCTCGTCGGGGTAGAGCGGCGTCAGGTTGTCGAAGTTGATCTTGTGGCGCGCCTTCTCCGGCTCTTCGAAGTTGATCTGCGTCACCTTCGTCATGCAGAAGTAGCGCTCGTTTTCGCGCGGCGCCTGGATCACGCCATCAACCGTGTCACCGGTCCGCAGCGAATACTGGCGGATCATGTCGGGCGAAACGTAGATGTCATCCGGGCCGGGCAGGTAGTTGGCCTCCGGCGAGCGCAGGAATCCGAAACCATCCTGCATCACTTCGAGCACACCATCGCCCGAGATCTCCCAGCCATCCTCCGCGCGCTCCTTGAGGATTGCGAACATCATGTCGCCCTTGCGCATCGTCGATGCGTTGTCGATGTCCAGCTCTTCCGCCATTGCGAGAAGATCGGCCGGAGTCTGGGCCTTGAGGTCGGACAGTGTCAGGGAGTCTTCGGCCATGAATGCGCTTTCCTGGCCGTGCACCGGCCGTTGCAACTTTAGAGATAGGAGAGACCTGGCAGGACAGCCATTGGCGCGGGATCTAAGGGCTCAGGACCGCCATGTCAATCTCTTCGCCCCTTTCTCTGCTGGCCTGCGGCCTCAGAAGCGTAGGATCACGGCAAAGACGATCACGATCATCAGCACCGTCGGAAGCTCGTTCATCATCCGGTAGGTCCGCCCGGAGAGGCGGAACTCGCCCGCCACGAAATCCTTGCGCCGCGCTGCAAGCCACATGTGGAACCAGGTCATGGCGATTACGGATGCGCCTTTGGCATAGGGCCAGAAAGCCGTCCAGTCGACGATTCCGGGCGTCAGGACCAGCATGAGGCCGAAGAGCCACGTCGCGATCATGGAAGGGTTCATGATCAGCTTCAGAAGCTTCCGCTCCATCATCTGGAACACGCCGTCCATTTGCGTTCCTGGTGTCGTCTGCTCCGTGTGATGCACGTAGAGCCTCGGCAGGTAGAAGAGACCCGCCATCCAGGCAATCACGGAGATCACATGCAGGGACTTGGTCCAGAGATAGATATTGCTCAGCCAGTCCGTGATCATCGCGTTTCTCCCCTCGGATGGTCCCCGCTCTCTTAAATAGAAAAGAAAGATAGAAAGAAAGATGTGGTAGTTGTAGGGGCTGTGGAGATGTGGATTATCGAGATGTCCACAGTCCGATCCACCGGGGGAAAGCTGTCGGAAAGGTTTTTCGTTGTCACCGCAACGTCTTATTTTTTACTATGTTTCAATACCTTATTTGAAACTCGCCCCAAGTATGAACTTGTGGATGAAATCCGAATGCTGGTGGATGGGTGTTTCTGTCCGCCAATCGCCGCATCGAGTTTTCCGCCGGGGATGACTCTCGAGCGGGATCGGGGCAAACAGCCCGAAATCCACCATCTGGCAATTCTGTCCCAATCGGGTCACAACGCATCCACCCCTTTCAAGAGATCTGTCCACAGGGAAACCCACATGAGTTCGCCTCCGGTGCCCACCCTGCTCCTCGCCTCCCGCTCCGAGGTCCGCGCCCAGTTGCTCCGCAACGCGGGCGTTCCGTTCGAGATCCGCGCCGCCTCCGTCGACGAGGACGCGCTGCGCGCCGGCATGGAAGCCGACGGTCTTTCGCCGCGCGACATGGCCGACCACCTGGCCGAGTCCAAGGCCAACCGGATCGCCCTGCGCCAGCCCGACCGGCTGGTGCTCGGCTGCGACCAGATCCTGGAATTCCGCGGCCGCGCGCTCGCCAAGCCGGAAAGCGAGGCGGAGGCCCGGGCGCAGCTCGCCGAGATGTCCGGCCAGCTTCACCACCTCTATTCCGCCGCCGTTCTGTTTCACGAAGGCCGCCCGGTCTGGCGGCATATCGGCCACGTCCGGATGACGATGCGCGCGCTCTCGCCCGGCTATATCGACGCCTATGTCGCGCGAAACTGGGAGACGATTCGCCATTGCGTCGGAGCCTACCAGCTCGAAGCCGAGGGCGTGCGGCTCTTCGCGTCAGTCGAGGGCGATTTCTTCTCGGTTCTCGGTCTTCCTTTGCTGCCGCTTCTGGACCATCTTGTCGCCAGGGGAGTGATAGCGACATGACAGACAAGATACCGCTGGCAGGTGTGATCGGCTCGCCCGTGGCCCATTCTCTCTCGCCACGTCTGCACGGCCACTGGCTCGCCACCTATGGGCTCAAGGGCCATTACATCCCGATGGACGTTGCGCCGGAGGATCTCGAACAGGTCCTGCGCACCCTGCCCTGCATGGGGTTCGTCGGTGTCAACGTCACCATCCCGCACAAGGAGGCCGCACTTGCGCTGGCCGATCTGGTGACCGACCGCGCCGCCCTGATCGGCGCCGCCAACACGTTGATCTTCAACGAAGATGGCCGGATCCACGCCGATTGTACCGATGGCTACGGGTTCATCGCCAACATGCGCCAGAACGCTCCCGGCTGGTCGGCGGCCGATGGTCCCGCCGCGATCCTCGGTGCCGGAGGTGCGGCCCGTGCAGTGATCTCGGCCATGCTGGATGCCGGTGCGCCGGAGATCCGCATCGCCAACCGCACCCGTGCCCGCGCAGACGCGCTGCGCGCCGAGTTCGGCCCCCGTCTCGTGGTGCATGACTGGGGCATGGCCGGCCTGATGTTCGCAGGCGCGACGACGGTGGTGAACACCACTTCGCTCGGCATGGTGGGCAAGAGCGAGTTCACGCTCTCACTCGATCGGCTGGAGCCCGAGACCGTCGCGACCGACATCGTCTATGCACCCCTGCGCACCGGATTCCTGCAGGCCGCCGAAGCCCGCGGCTGCCGCACTGTCGACGGCCTGGGCATGCTTCTCCACCAGGCCGCGCCCGGGTTCGAACGCTGGTTCGGCCAACGTCCGGTCGTCGACCAGGCCCTGCGCGACGCGGTGCTCGGACAATGAGCCGGCCCTTCCTGATCGGCCTCACCGGATCCATCGGCATGGGAAAATCGACCACCGCTGCCATGTTTGCCGACGAGGGTGTCGCCATCTGGGATGCAGACGCTGCCGTTCATCGCCTCTATGCGCCGGGCGGTGCAGCCGTCGAGCCGATCCGCGCGCTGCATCCGGCCGCGATCTCGGACGAGTCCGTCAGCCGCCATGCCCTTAAGGCGTGGATCGCGTCGGACGACAGCGCCCTGTCGCGGATCGAGGCCATCGTCCACCCGCTCGTCGCCGCGGATCGCCAGTCCTTCATCGACACCACCGAGGCGCGCTTCGCCCTCTTCGATATCCCTCTGTTGTTTGAAACCGGCGCCGATGCGGCGATGGACCTGACGGTCACCGTTTCGGTCTCTCCCCCCGAGCAGCGCCGCCGGGTGCTCGACCGTCCGGGCATGACGCCGGAACAATTCCAGCATATCCTCTCCCGGCAGATGCCCGATGCCGAAAAGCGCGCCCGCGCTGACGTCGTCATCGACACAACCACCATCGAGGGTGCGCGCGCTCAGGTCGCGAAACTGATGAAGGAACTTAGGCAGAAACATGCGTGAAATCGTGCTCGACACCGAAACCACCGGCCTCGACCCCTACGATGGCCACCGCATCGTCGAGATCGGCGGAGTGGAGCTCGACAACCATGTGCCGACCGGGCGCACCTATCACCAGTACATCAATCCCCGCCGCGACATGCCCACCGAGGCCTTCGAAGTGCACGGCATCTCGGAGCAATTCCTCGCCGACAAGCCCGTTTTCGAAGCCATCGCGCAGGATTTCGTGGATTTCGTCGGCGACGCGCTGCTGGTGATCCACAACGCGTCCTTCGACATGAAATTCCTCAACGCCGAGCTGGAATGGGCCGGTTTCAAGCCGATGCCTATGTCCCAGTCGCTCGACACACTGGCCATCGCCCGCAAGCGGTTCCCCGGTTCGCCCGCCAGTCTCGACGCGCTCTGCCGCCGCTTCGGAATCGACAATTCCAATCGGACCTTGCACGGCGCCCTGCTCGACTCCGAGATCCTTGCCGATGTCTACCTGGAGCTGATCGGTGGCCGGCAACCGGACTTCGCGCTCTCCACCAGCAGCGGCGGAAGCACCAGCCAGGGCCAAAGCAGCTGGCGTCCCGGCCCGCGGCCGGCGCCCCTGCCCTCGCGCCTGACGGCTGAGGAACTCGACGCGCATAAAAGGCTCATCGACAGCCTCGGCGACGACGCCCTCTGGAAGAGTTTCGCCGGCTGACGCCGCCCGCGCCCGCTTCACCTGTCTGGAAATATCCTCGGGGGAGCCCCGGATCGGGGCGCGGGGGGCAGACAGCCCCCCGTCCGGCCGTGACGATCAGGCGTCGGCCTTGGCTTTCGCGGCCTGCTCGGCCTGCGCACGGCGGATCAGCTCCTGCCGGTAAAGAGCAACGAAATCAACGTTGTCGAGGTTCAGCGGCGGGAAGCCACCGTCCCGGGTCACGTCCGATACGATGCGCCGCACGAAGGGAAACAGCATCCGCGGGCATTCGATCAGAAGGAAGGGGTGCAACTGCTCTTCCGGAACATTCTCGATCTGGAAGATCCCGCCGTATTCCAGCTCCAGCAGGAACAGCACCGAGTCAGAACCCTTGCTCTTGGACTCCACCTTGAACTTGGTGATGACTTCGTATTGGTTCTCGACGCTGCGCTTCTTGGCGTCGAGGTTCACCTGAACCTGCACGTCCGGCTGCAGCTCGCCGCTGATGCCCTTCTGCACCACGACGTTCTCGAACGACAGGTCACGGATGAACTGCCCGAGCACGCGCATCTGCGGCGGTTGCGGCTGCGTCTGGCCTTCGCCGGCTGCCGGCGCGCCGGTTTCGTTGGGTTGGTCCGACATGGTTCTCTCCCGAAATGGATCAATTCTGCTTGATGTGGCTCTATCAAACCGCCGCCGAGGTCTCAATCCCGTGTCCAACCCGATGGACCCTGGGTACGTCGCGGTTCGGGCTTGATTTCCTCGTAGTCACCGTCGATCACTGACCCCCTGTCGCCAGTCGGGCGCCGGTAAGATGCGCTTTGGAACGTGGCCGAGGAGGCCACCACCATTCGCTTGCGGATTTGCTGGAACGCGGCCTCGCGCACTTTCGGGACCATCAGCAAAAACCCGACCGCATCCGTGAAAAACCCCGGCGTAAGAAGCAGCGCACCTGCCAGAATGATCATCGCACCATGGGCCAAAGGCTCCGTCGGGTCGTTCAATTCGCCCAGGCTGCGTTGCAATTGCATCAGCACGCCCCGCCCCTGCCGCCGAAGCAGCGAGGTGCCCAGAACCGCGGTCAAAACCACGATCAAAAGCGTCCAACCCAACCCCAGAAGGGAGCCGACCTGAATAAACAATGCGATCTCGATCAACGGGATCGCGATGAAGAGCAGCAAGAACGGCATCGGTGTCCTCCAACCGGGTTTGCGTTTGTGGACTTGTCATCCTTGGTCGCTTACATAAGTGCGGTGGGCAAGACTTACCAACCCGCCACGAAAAAGAGGACGTCGATGAGCGCTGCCGTGATCCAGCTCCTGGTTTTGGCCGGGATCGCAATTTTCCTGATCCTGCGGCTTCGGTCTGTGCTCGGGACGAGGGAAGGTTTCGAGAAACCGCAGCTCCCGCCTAGCGAGCGCAGCAGTCTCGGGCGCGGCGATGGTCCCGACCTCGAAGTGATCGACGGCGGTCCTGACCGCGACATCATCGACAACGTTCCCGAAGGCAGTTCCGCCGCTCTGGCACTGGCCCAGATGAAGCGCGCCGAGCCCTCGTTCAGCGTCCATGAGTTTCTGCAAGGCGCCCGCGGCGCGTACGAGATGATCCTCATGGCGTTTGAGCATGGTGAGCTCGAACGGATCGAGCCCTTCCTTGACAACGACGTGCGGGAGGCCTTTGCAGAGGTCATCGCGCAGCGCGAGGCCCAGGGCCTGACCGTAAGCTCCAATTTCGTGGGTGTCCGCGAGCTGTCGCTGACCGGCGCGGAATTCGACGCCGGCACCGACACCGCCGAGATCACCGTGCGTTTCGTCGGCGAGATGACCCACATCGTCCGCGATGCCGAGGGCAAGGTGCTCGAAGGCAGCGAAACCGAAATTAAGCGCCAGCGCGACGTCTGGACCTTTGCCCGCAAGATGGGCACCGGCGATCCCAACTGGCAGCTGGTCGCCACGGGCGAATGACACCGTCGCGGCCGGTTCGGGCCGCACCTCCCCTTTGGCGCCAAAGCAGCCTCGCCTTCGACGATCTCGTCGGTTGGAGAGAGGACGACCACGAGGCCGCGCTCGCGGCCTTTCTGGAAACCTGCGATCTCCTCGAAGGCCCCGAATGGCGGCAGATCCGCGATGCCGCCCGCGCCAAGCCCGACCCGCGCGCCTTCTTCGAGCGGTTTTTTCGCCCCGTCTTGGTCGGCGACGGGCCGGCGCTCTTCACCGGATATTACGAACCCGAACTGCCCGGCGCGCTGAGCAGGAGCGCGCGCTTCTGCCATCCGATCTACGCCAGGCCTGATGATCTGCCCGAGACCGAGCCCTGGGCGACCCGGGCCGAGATCGAGGCGGGCGGGTTGCTCGAGGGACGCGGGCTCGAGATCGCCTGGCTGGAAGATCCCGTAGAGGCGTTTTTCCTTCAGGTTCAAGGTTCTGGCCGGATCCGGCTTCCGGACGGCGGGATCCTCCGCGTAAGCTATGACGGCCGCAACGGCCACCCCTACCGCTCGATCGGGCAAGAGATGATCCGCCGCGGGTTCTTTACCCCGGAGGAAATCACAGCCACCGCCATCAAGGACTGGCTCCGCCGCAATCCCTCCGAGTGCCGGAGCCTGCTCCACCACAACGCCTCCTACGTGTTCTTCCGCGCCCTGACGAACGTGCCTGCCGACAAGGGCCCGCTGGGCACGATGGGGCGCCCGGTCACGCCGGGACGGAGTATTGCCGTCGACCCAGAGTTTACCCCGCTCGGCGCGCCGGTCTGGATCGAGACCGATGGGCCGGATTCGATCCGCCGGTTAATGATCGCGCAGGACACCGGCTCGGCGATAAAGGGTCCGCAACGGGCCGACATCTTCTGCGGCAGCGGCGATCAGGCGGGCATCACAGCGGGCGCGCTGCGCGATCCGGGACGCATGGTGGTGCTCATGCCCCTGCCGGTGAAGGATTGAGGTCGCGCGGATGTCGAGCAAACGGCCCCCCCGTCGCCTCAGCGAGGACGACATCGCCATCTGGCGCAACGTCGCGCGCAGCGCCACGCCGATGCATCCGCGCGCGAAGGCTGTCACGCCCGAGGGCGCGAGACCCGAACCGGCCCAGCCGGAGCCCCTGCCCCGTTCCCCCGCCATTCCGGAATTCCGCATCGGCGAGGCCGCGCGCTACGATCATTCCAAGGGTCATAACCTGACGCCGACGCTGAGTGCCCGTCTGGCCGCTGAGCCGCTGCGCATGGACCACAAGACCTTCAACCGGATGAAGCGAGGCAAGTTGCGGCCCGAGCGCAAGATCGACCTGCACGGCATGACGCTCGCCCGGGCGCACCCGGCGCTCAGCCGTTTCATCATATCGGCCCAGGCCGATGGCTGCCGACTGGTTCTGGTGGTAACCGGCAAGGGCAACACCCAGCGGCGTGAGGACGACGGGCCGATCCCGACCCCGCGGGGAATCCTGCGCACGCAAGTGCCGCAATGGCTCCGCATGGCGCCGCTCGGTGCGTTGGTCCTGCACGTCTCGCAGGCCCACGCGAGCCACGGCGGATCAGGCGCCTACTACGTCTACCTCTCCCGCCGGCGCTAGCAGCCGCCCTGCTCGCCGCAACCCGATGGCCGCCAACAGCATCGCTATCAGGCAATAGCCCGCCATCATCTGGAGCTGCGTCTCGAAGCCGATCCCGGCGTCCACCGCGACGCCGGTCACCACCGGCCCGATGGCGGAACCGAAGACCATCGCCGAGGTCGCCATCGCTTTGATCGAGCCGAGATACCGGGTTCCGTAGGCTTCGGCCCAGAACGCGTTGGGCAGGGTCGCGTTCGCGCCGCTGGTCATGCCGACCAGCGCCATTCCGAGCGCCATGCCCGGCAGCGAATGGGCCAGCGACAAGGTCAGCAACCCGCAAGCCATCGGCAACAGCAGGAATGTCAGCAGGCGAAACGTCCCCAGCCGGTCTAGCGCGACGCCGCTCACCATCATTGTCGTCACCGCGCAGACGGTGAAAACCGGGAACAGCGCGACCAGCGAGAGATGGGCGATGCCCTTGATCTCCGCCAGAAGAACCTGCTGGAAAAACAGAGAGGTAACAAAAAACGGAGGCGCCAGGACCAGCGGCAGGATCAGCCAGAACAGCCAGTGCCGAAGCACCTCGCCCCGCTGCCAGGCGCGGCCCTCCATTCCGACAGATGGGCTGGCGTCGAGATCGGCCTGCGGCGTCCGCTCCAGTCGCAGCAGGGACAGCAGCACCGGCACCACGCAGAGGATCAGCAACGCCGCCAGCAGCCAGAGGCTCCGCCATCCGGCGACACCGAGCAGCGCGACGAAGCTCAAAGGCATCAGCGACTCGCCCAGGGTGATCCCGAGGCTTGCCACCGAAAGCGCGCGGCCCCGCGTTGCGACGAACCAGCGCCCCATCGCGACGATCGCGATATGGGTGGTCATTCCCTGCCCCGCGAGCCGCAAGGCGAAGATCACGAATGGCAGCGCCCACGCACCCGGCGCCACCGCCATCGCGAGACAGGCGAGCGCAAAGAACGGCAGCACCACCTGGATCAGCTCCCGCACCCGGAACCGGTCCGTCAGGGTGCCGGCCCAGATCATGGTGATCCCAGAGACAAGCGTGCCAGCCGAATAGATCGCGCCCCAATCCCCATGACTCAACCCGAAGGCGCCGCGGATCTCGCCGGCGAAGATCGAGATGAAGAAGGTCTGCCCGAAGCTGGAGGTCAGCGTCAGCAGGAAACCCGCAGCGAGCCAGGCGGTGTTCTCACGCAAAAAAGTCAGCGTGGAAGTCATCGTCACGCTCGCCTTTCGGAGGGCCGGGGCAGGTTCGGGTCAGAGTCCGTGAAATTGAAAAAGGAAAGCATGGCGCAGCACTAGCGCCATTGCGCCGCCCGCGCCACGCTTTCCGCCAGATCAGAGGACGTAGCGGCTCAGATCGGCCGACCGGGACAGCTCGCCCAGGTTCTTTTCCACGAAATCGGCATCCACCGTCACGGCCTGTCCGGCCCGGTCCGGCGCGGCAAAGCTGAGTTCCTCGAAAACCCGCTCCATGACCGTGTAGAGCCGCCGCGCGCCGATGTTCTCCACCGACTGGTTCACCTCCGCCGCGATCCGGGCCAGCGCCGCGATCCCGTCGTCGGTAAAGCTCACGCCGACCTCCTCGGTCGCCATCAGCGCCGTGTACTGGCGGGTCAGCGCGTTGTCGGTCTCGGTCAGGATACGCACGAAATCGCTCTCGGTCAGCGCCCGCAGCTCGACGCGGATCGGCAGACGGCCCTGCAATTCCGGCAGCAAATCCGAGGGCTTGGCGATGTGGAACGCCCCGCTCGCGATGAACAGGATGTGGTCCGTCTTGACCGGACCATGCTTGGTTGAAACCGTCGTGCCCTCGATCAGCGGAAGCAGGTCGCGCTGCACGCCTTCGCGGCTGACGTCGCCGCCGCGGGTTTCCTGCCGGGCACAGACCTTGTCGATCTCGTCGATGAAGACGATCCCGTTCTCCTGCACCGACTCGAGCGCCACCTTGGTCACCGCCTCGTCGTCCAGGAGCTTGTCCGCCTCTTCCGAGATCAGCACCTCGTAGCTGTCGGCCACGGTCAGCTTTCGCTTCACCTTGCGCCCGCCAAACGCCTTGCCGAAAATCGAGCCAAGGTCCATCGGCCCCATTCCGCCCCCCGGCTGGCCGGGGATCTCGAACATCGGCATCGACGGCGCACTCTCCGCCACCTCCAGCTCGATCACCGTGTCGTCGAGCTCGCCGCGCTTGAGCTTGCCGCGGAACATGTCCCGCGTCTGCTCCCGCGCATCGGATCCGGCGATCGCTTCAAGAACCCGCTCCTCGGCGTTCGCATGGGCCTTGGCCTTGACCTCCTCGCGCATGAATTCGCGAGTCTGCTGGATCGCGGCATCCACAAGGTCGCGCACGATCTGTTCCACGTCCCGGCCCACATAGCCGACCTCGGTGAACTTCGTCGCCTCGACCTTGATGAACGGCGCGCGCGCCAGCTTGGCCAGCCGTCGCGAGATCTCGGTCTTGCCGACACCGGTCGGGCCGATCATCAGGATGTTCTTGGGATAGACTTCCTCGCGCAGGTCGTCGGCCAGCTGCTTACGCCGCCAGCGGTTGCGCAGCGCAACGGCCACCGCGCGCTTGGCGTCCTTCTGGCCGATGATGAAACGGTCGAGTTCGCTCACGATCTCGCGGGGGGTCAGGTCTGTCATTTCCTTGCCTCGTCTGGCGGCGTCCCGGCCTAGGTAATCATGTGGGCCGCCAACGCAAGGCATTCGGCGCGGTTTCCGTCTCCCGGCAATCCTCCGCCGGACCTCGCGCTGCCCCTTGCCAGCCCGGCCAGTGCTTGCGCAAATTGCAGGACGCGGGCAGCCCGCCCGCCGGTTTGCCGGGAGCCTGCCGATGCGACTGCCTGCCCTTGCCTGCCTTCTCGCGGCCCTTGTGCTCGCGGGGTGCGGCAGCCCGGCCGATCGTCGGCAGACGTCCACCGCGCGCCTCGTGCCGCCGAACCACGTCACCGTCTCGCACCCTGTCTTCGCCGACCACGATCCGCACGATTGGGCCGGGCGGCAACCGACTGCCTACCCCGTCCATGGCATCGACGTCTCGCGCTGGCAGGACGAGATCGACTGGCCCCGCGCCCGCGCCGCAGGCGTCTCCTTCGCCTTCATCAAGGCGACCGAAGGCGTGGAGGAACTGGACCCCTCCTTCGAGATGCACCGCCGCGGCGCCGCCCGAGCGGGCGTTCCCCATGCCGCCTACCATTTCTTTTATTTTTGCGCTCCGGCCGAGGATCAGGCCCGATGGTTCATCGCCAATGTCCCGCGGAGCATGAGCAACCTGCCCCATGTGCTCGACATGGAGTGGAACCATCGCTCGCCGACCTGCCGCAAGCGTCCCGATGGCGCGACCGTGCGGGCAGAAGCCGGCCGTTTCCTCGACATCCTCGAACGGCATTACGGCCGCCGCCCGGTGGTTTACACCACCGTGGATTTTTGGGAACAGACCGAAATCGGCCGTCTGCCGCGCACCGATTTCTGGCTCCGCTCCGTCGCCGATCACCCGCGCGAGACCTATCCCGGCGCGCGCTGGACCTTTTGGCAATACACCGGCACCGGCAGCATCCCCGGCATTCCGGGTCCGGTGGATATCAACGTCTTCGCCGGTTCGCAGGAGGCCTGGAAGACCTGGGCTCGGTGACGGCGCGCGCCCCACGAAGTGCTCTCAACATGATTTTCCCGGCTTTTTCTGTTAGGCTCTCCACTGGGGGTCCAAGCGTCGAGGGCCGAAACCATGGTCGAATACGGAATAGCCGCAGGCGGCGTGACGGGTGGCGGAAGCAGCTTCAACGGCTCCCGCGCAGCCGATCTTGTGATGTCCGTCGGACAAGATCCGACGAAGCTGCTGATCGCCGGCGCCATTCTCGCCGCCCTGTTCCTGGTGCTTCGGGCGATCTGATCGCGATCTGTCTCACGCCGTGTTGCTCTTCTGCCGGGCGGACCCGTATAGAGGCGCATGAACAGGTCACCCGATCTCGATATCTTCCTTGTTGCCACCCCCGGCCTCGAAGACGCGCTGCTGTCCGAAACCCTCGAGCGCGGTTTCGCGGGCGCCAAGGCGATCCCCGGCGGAGTCGAGTTTCGCGGTGGCTGGCCGGAGGTCTGGCGCGCCAATCTTGAACTGCGCGGCGCGACCCGGGTGCTGGCCCGCATCGGCGCCTTCCGTGCATTTCACCTCGCCCAGCTCGACAAGCGCGCCCGCAAGTTTCCCTGGGCCGAGGTGCTGCGCCCCGATGTTCCGGTGCGGGTGGAGGCTTCCTGCCACCGGTCCAAGATCTATCACAAGGCCGCCGCCGCCCAGCGGGTCGCACGCGCCATCACGGAAACGCTCGGCGCACCGATTGCCGAGGACGCGCCGGTTCAGATCAAGCTCAGGATCGACGACGATCTCTGCACCATCTCCGTCGACACCTCCGGCGAGTCCCTGCACAAGCGCGGCCACAAGGAGGCCGTCGGCAAGGCGCCGATGCGCGAGACCATGGCCGCGCTCCTCCTGCGCAGTTGTGGCTATACCGGAACGGAGCCAGTGCTGGACCCGATGTGCGGCTCCGGCACCTTCGTCATCGAGGCCGCCGAGATCGCCGCCGGACTCGCCCCGGGTCGCAGCCGCAGCTTCGCCTTCGAACAGCTGGCGAGCTTCGATCCCGCCGCATGGGAGGCGCTGCGCGAATCCGGCAAGTCATTGATATCAAAACATAAGTTCTACGGCTCGGACCGTGATGCCGGGGCCATACGGATGAGTCAGGCCAATGCCGAGCGCGCCGGTATCGCCGATTGGACGGAGTTCGCCACCCGCTCCGTCAGCGATCTTCAACGCCCCGATGGCCCCCCGGGCCTTGTGATCGTCAACCCGCCCTACGGTGCCCGCATCGGCAACCGAAAGCCGCTCTTTGCGGTGCATGATGCGCTTGGCCGCACCCTGAAGGAGAGGTTCTCAGGCTGGCGCGTCGGCATCGTCACCTCTGACGCGGGTCTCGCCAGGTCCACCGGCCTGCCCTTCCTGCCGTCCGGAGCGCCGATCGCCCACGGCTCGCTCAAAGTGTATCTCTTCCGCACAGATCCCCTGCCCTGACCGGTCTCAGCCGAGGTAGACACGCCCCTCCGGGAATTTCACCCGCGAGACCTTGCGCGTGGCCAGAAGGTAGCCGATCGTCAGCGGCCCGACCCGCCCGAGGAACATCAGGACGATCATCACGGTCCGTCCGAGCGTGTCGAGTTCCCCGGTCGAGCCGCGGCTCAGCCCGGTGGTGCCGAAGGCGGAGGCCACCTCGAACGCAAGATCGAGAAAATCGCCATCGTGCGAGATCGACACAAGGAACAGCCCGGTCAACATCGTCAGCATCGCGATCGTGGTCAGCGCCATCACCTTGAGCACCTGGTCCGGTCCGATCCGGCGACCGAAGGCACGGGGCGAGCGTTGCTTGAAGAAGGCGACCGTCGCCATCAACGCCACCATCAGCGTCGTCACCTTGATCCCGCCCGCGGTGGAGGCGCTGCCGCCGCCGACCAGCATCAGGGCGATCATCATCAGCGCGGTGCTGTCGTGGATTTGCGAGAGGTCTACGGTGTTGAACCCGGCGGTGCGCGTCGTCACCGACTGGAACCAGCTCGCCGCCAGCTTCGCCCCCACGGTTTCCAGCCTGCCGAGCGTGTCCTCGTTGGTCCACTCCAGCACCGCGAAGCCGGCCATGCCATAGACGGTCAGCGCCACCGTTCCCACCAGCATCAGCTTGGTGTGCATGCTCAGAAGCCGCCAACGCCGCTTCTCCATGATGTCGCCGATCACCACGAATCCGATGCCGCCGATGATGAAGAGCGCCGGCACCGCGAGGTTGATGATCGGGTCGGAGACCCACTGTATCAGGCTGTCCGCCCGGAGCCCGAAGCCGGCGTTGTTGAAGGCCGAAACCGAGTGAAAAAGCGCATACCAGAGCCCCTGCCTGAACCCCAGCTCCGGCACGAAGACCAGCGCCAGAACCACCACGCCTGCGGCCTCGACGGCCAGCGAGATCCGGATCACCGAGCGCACAAGACCCATCAGGTCGTGCGTGGAACTCTGGTTGAGGTCTTCGCGCAGGACGTGGCGCGAATGGGTGTTGATCTGCAACCCCAGCGAGGAGAGCAGCAGCACCGCAAAGGTCATCAGCCCAACCCCGCCGATCTGGATCAGCACCAGCAGCACCACCTGCCCGAACAGCGTCAGGCTGGCGCCAACGTCGACCACCGAAAGCCCGGTGACCGTGACCGCGGATGTGGCGGTGAAGATGGCGTCGCCGACCGAGATGTCCTGAGTCGCGGCAAACGGTAGCGACAGCAGCGCGGCGCCGATCAGGGTCAGCGCGAGGTAGAGACCCGCCAGCAAGACCGGCGGCGCCGGCATCCGGTGCCTGCGACCCCGCCTGCGACCCATGTCAGAGGCTCGCCGCGAAATCGCGAAGATCGTTGCGCCGGCCGAGCAGCATCAGCTTGTCCTCGACTTTCAGCAGCGGGTTCTCGGCCTCGCTCCCGAGGAAATCGGTGCCGCGCATCACGCCAAGGCTGCGCACCCGAAACCTCTCCTTCAGCTTCAGGTCGGCCAGCCGTTTGCCCCCGATTTCTTCCGGTACGAGGAAGTTCACGACGTGAAAGCCGTTGCCCATGCTCAGGTAGTTTCGCATTCGCGGGTTGTGCAGTACCTGCGCGACGTGCAGCCCGACCTCCTCTTCGGGCAGGATCACCCGCTCTGCGCCGAGCTTGCTGAGGATTCGGTGGTGCGTGCGGTTGATCGCCTTGGCCCAGATCGTCTCGGCGCCGACCATCTTGGCGTTGATCGTGGAAAGGACGTTCGCCTCCAGATCCTCGCCGATGGCGATCAGTGCGACGTCGCAATCGCCAACGCCGGCCTCGCGCAGGGCCGCCTCGTCGCGGGCGTCGGCGATCACCGCATAGGAGATCAGGTCAGCCAGCGCCGAGACGGCGCGCTCGTTGATGTCGATACCGATGACATAGTTGCCGAACCGCGCCAGTTCCTTGGCGACGGTGGAACCGAACGTGCCGAGGCCGATAACGGCGAAACTGCGGGGAGGGGGAGACATGGCAAACCTGCGTGCTGGGACAACGGCTCCACTATTGCCGAAATCCCGGCGGTTTCAACTGCGTCGAGGCGGGGCGTGCCTGGGCGCCGGGCCGCTCACCAACGCCGATATCGTGTCACCGTGCCGGAACAATCCCGCGCGGATTCCGTTCTCTTTCCGAAGGCGCCGCATGGTGCGAGCGCCGGTTTTCGAGGAAGGGAAACGCCATGAACTGGGACCAGATTCAGGGTAACTGGAAAGAGATGAAGGGCAAGGCCATCGAGACCTGGGGGAAGCTCACCGAGGACGAGCTGACCGAGGCGCAAGGCGATCGCGAGCAGTTCGAGGGCCTGCTTCAGCAGAAGTATGGCAAGAGCAAGGAAGAGGCCCGCGAAGCCGTTGATCGCTGGCTGGCCGACGTCTGACAGCGTACCGCTCTCCCAAGGGAGAGACGCGGTCTGACCTGATCACCGAAGGACCATTATCCGGTTGATCGGCGGACGCCGCCCCACGAGTAAATTCCCCCCATGCGACCGGCCGGACACGCGTGGGGGGTATTCTTTTGTCCGATCGATGCCCGGCAATCGGGCGCCGCTGGAGTTTACGGGGCAGGGCGGTTTCACGGCTCCGTAGACCTTTCGGTGCCGTCTGGCGCATCTCCGTTGGCCTCGATGTCGGCGATATAGGCCGTCATCTCTGCGATCTCGCGTCGCTGAGTGTCGGCGATCTGGACCGCCAGAGCCTTGACGCGGGGGTCGGACAAGTTCGCGCGTTCGCTGGTCATGATGGCGATGGAATGGTGCGGGATCATCGCCTTCATCCAGGCCACGTCGCCCACCGTCGCCTGCGATCGCACCATCGTGACGCCAAGCGCGAAGGCGAGCGCTGCGCCGAAGAAGATCGCCATGTTGACCCGCCGATTGGCATACATCCCAAGCATGAAGGCCAACATGATGACGGCCATCGCGCCGCCCATGTAGAGCGCCATCCACGCCCGCGTCTGGGAGAAGAACACATGCCCAAGCGCATAGGTGTTTAGATACATCAGGCCGTACATCACGAGCGTCGACGTACCGATCATCGCGAAAAACCGCCCGTAACGCATTCCGCCCGAGCCGTTGTGTGAGCTGTCCATGAAGTCCTCCGTCGATTTCTTGCGCCGTGTCCGGGGCAGGGGAGCGCTCCGTTCCGCGTGCCATTCGGCGCTGTCAGAAATGGAAACGGGTGGCGGAGATCGGAGTTCCGCCACCCGTCGGGAAAGTATCCGCCCGGCGCGTCGGCACCGGGCGGTTCGTTGGGTCAGGGAGCCCGGTCCCAGATGCGAAGCGCGGTAGCGGCGATCAGGAAGTCGGCGGCCGAGGTGTGATCGAGGCACATCACCCCTTCGCCGGGGTCCTCCGGCATGCCGGCCCTCGTCATCAGCGCCTCGGCGTCCGTGCTGTGGGCGATGAACTTGCCATGCGCCCAGGCGTCGGCCACCCAGGTCCGGGCGGCATGCATCGCCCCGAGGGCCTTGGCGCCGTCGCCGTCCACGAGGATTGCCGCCACGTCGAACAGGACCGAGGGGCCGCCGTCGATCTTTTCGTCAGCCTCCGTCGTGCTCCCGTCCGACAGCGTGACGCTACCGACCCGCGGTCCGACGAGCACCGGAGTGACGCCCGCTTCCTTTGCGGCCTCTGTGAGCGAGGCCAGCGCCTCGGCGTCGGCGCCATCCGAGATCAGGATGCCGAGCTTCCGCCCGGCGAGGCTCTCCGGGGCGTTCTTCAGGATCGACAGGGCAGGGGAGGCGGGCAGGCTCTCGTTCACCGGCAGGGCGGGTTCGGCCGGCTCGGGAAGCTCCATGCCGAGCCCTTCGGCGGTCGCCTCGGCCAGATCGGTGTGGATGTTCAGCAGGTGCGAGAGCATCCGGGTGCGGATCGCCGGTGTCTCGACCTTGCTGAGCTCGAACACCAGCGCATCGACGATGTGGCGCTGCTCCACCTCGGTCTGGCTGATGTAGAACTGCCGCGCCTGGCTGTAGTGGTCGGCAAAGGTTTCCGACCGTGCGCGCACCTTCGGGCCGGGGTTCTCCTCCGGCAGCGACTGGAACCCGTCTTCCGGGCTCTCCCGCGGGCCACCTTCCGCGCCACCCCAGGAATTCGGCTCGTAATTGGCGCGGCCTGTGGGGTTGTGCATCGCCATGTGGCCGTCCTGCTGGAAGTGGTGGAACGGGCATTTCGGCGCGTTGATCGGCAGGTGCGCGAAATTGGGACTGCCCAACCGCTTCAGCTGCGTGTCGAGATAGGAAAAGTTGCGCCCTTGCAGAAGCGGGTCATTGGTGAAGTCGATGCCGGGGACGATGTTGCCGGTCTGAAAGGCGACCTGCTCGGTCTCTGCAAAGAAGTTGTCGACCATCCGGTCGAGCACCAACCGGCCGACCTTGCGCACCGGCACCAGTTCCTCGGGGATCAGCTTGGTGGCGTCGAGCACGTCGAAATCGAAGCTGTCGGCGAAGTCGTCGTCAAATACCTGCAGCCCCAGCTCCCACTCGGGATAGTCGCCGCTCTGGATCGCGTCCCACAGGTCGCGGCGGTGGAAATCGGGGTCCGCGCCGTTGATCCGCAGCGCCTCCGGCCAGGTGACGGATTGCACGCCCTGCTTCGGCTTCCAGTGGAACTTGACGAAATGCGATTTTCCTTCGGCGTTGACCATCCGGAAGGTGTGCACGCCGAAACCTTCCATGAAGCGGAAGGAGCGGGGGATTGCCCGGTCGGACATGGTCCACATGACCATGTTCATCGCTTCGGGCATCAGCGAGATGAAGTCCCAGAAGTTGTCATGCGCCGTCTGCGCCTGCGGGAAGGCGCGGTCCGGGGCCTGTTTGGCGGCGTGGATCAGGTCGGGGAACTTGATCGCGTCCTGGATGAAGAACACCGGGATGTTGTTGCCGACGATGTCCCAGTTGCCCTCCTTGGTATAGAGCCGCACGGCGAAACCGCGCACGTCGCGGGCGAGGTCGGCCGAGCCCTTGTTGCCCGCCACGGTGGAGAAGCGGACAAAGGCCGGCGTCTTCTCGCCCTTGCGCTGGAACAGATCGGCGCGGGTCAACTCCGGGATCGGGTCGTAGGTTTCGAAGTAACCGTGCGCGCCATAACCGCGAGCGTGGACCACGCGCTCGGGAATACGTTCGTGTTCGAAGTGAAAGAGTTTCTCCCGGAAATGGAAATCCTCCATCAACGCCGGGCCGCGTGGGCCCTGCCGCAGCGTGTTCTGGTCGTCGGAAACGGGCGTGCCCTGCTGAGTTGTCAGGCGGGGAACGTCATTGCCGGATGTCTGGTGGAGCTCTCCTGCGCTGCCGCGCCGGGATGTCTCTCGGGCCATGGGGATAATCTCCGTCTTGATGTGCCAGTGTCGGGCAGGGGACTTTGGCGGCTGGCGGAAAGCCCGGCCGTCTGGCCCCGATGTACCCGGTTAACGGGTCAGTCCGGGATTGGTTCCTCAAGGTTTCGATAAAAAACGTATGTAAATCAGATATATAAACGCCACGAGAAAGGGCGCCGGAGACACAGTCACCAGCCCTTGGAGGCGAGGATCGTCGGGTTGAGGTTGGTCATGGCCGCAGCCTGCAATGCCTCACGGGACGTCAAACGCCGGAAAGCGCCCTCGGTTCCCATGCGGGCTCCGAAAACCCGAAAAACCCGGTGTGGTTGGCCCGCACACGGGAACCTGCACCCCACCTCGCGCGTTTACCGTTCGCCGGCGGCTGTGCGGCGCGTCTGTCACGACCTGGAGAAACACACGTCATGAGTTCATCGAAATCCCGCGATCAGATCTGGAGCGAGTGGAGGGATCTGGTGAACATGAGCCCGGCCGAGATCGAGGACTGGCTGAAGACGGAACAGAGCAAGTCGGTGGGCGACACCGGCGACGCAGGCTCCACGGGGCGGGACTCCGGCCGCCGAATTGTCGAGATCAAGCGTAGCCGGAGGGACGAGCTGTCGGATGGCCAGTGGAACCACATGGCCAAGGTCGTCGGTTACATCAAACGCCATTGCGCCCAGGGCGGCCCGGACGACGGCGTCGAGGACAGCGCCTGGCGGTATTCGCTGATGAACTGGGGCCACGATCCGCTGCGCTCCGACGGGTGTTCTTGAGATGGATGGCAGTCAATTCCACTCCGCCGAGCCGCATATGCGCTCGCTTCCCGATCCGGCGCCCATCGGGCACCTCTCCCCGCCGTTGCAACAACTCGTGGCGACGGAGCGCCCCGAACCGGTCTTCCTGCCCGGTTTGTTCGAAACCCCGCATGTCTGGGCGGACATCATCCACCGGCTCGACCTCGCGGATCCGCTCTGCCTCGACCTTCCCGGTCACGGGGCGGCGGATCGGCGCGAGCGGCTCCGGCCGAAGCTCCGGATCGACACCTGGCTCGACGCGGCCGCCCGGTCGATCGAACAGCGGCACGGCAATAAGGGCGTCGTGCTGGTGGGTCATTCGACCGGCGGCCTTCTGGCCCTCGCGCTGGCCGCGCGCCGCCCGGAACTGGTCTCCGGCCTGTTCCTCGTGGGCGCGCTGACCTCCGGCCACCGCGGCCGCCGGTTTGACCCCTGCGCCCGGGCGATGATGCTGCCCGGCATAGGCCGTCCACTGGCGCGCCTGTTCTGGTCCGCCTGGTTGCGCACGCCCGCCCGTTTCCGCCGTGGACTGGACGCTGCCGCCGGGATGGCGCTTGACGCGCCCTGGGCCGAGGACATGCGCCGCGCCCTTCTGGGCTGCGACCCGGACGCGGTGAGCGCCTGCGTCGAATGGGTGCTGACCGCCGATATCGGGCACCTGCTCGAACGCGTGGACGCGCCGGTCCTGTCGCTGATCGGTACAAGGGACATCGTGGTGCCGCCGCATCACCAGCTCGAACTCATCCGCAAGGCACCGAAGGCGCAGGCGATGCTGATCGACGGCGGTCACCTGCTCTTTGCCGAAAGCCCGGGCGACGTCGCCACCGCGCTGCGCGGCTGGCTGCAGCATTGCGGCCGCATCGCCTGACCGGGTGAACTGACGAACCCACGAGATAGGGGCCGTGCGGCCCCTTTCCCATTTTCAGATGTTCCGAAGCGCTGGGCGGCAACGGCCCCGGACAGTCACGCCGCGTCGGCGAGCTTGATGACGCGGTGCACGCCGATGTCGGGATAGCCGCCACCCTCCGACAGGCCCGCGCGCAACAGCTTGAGCCCGACCAGAACCATGTTGGCTTCCGACGCCCAGATCGCGGCTTCATCCGGCGTGAACCGCAGCAGGCAGACCTTGGGATCGTCCCGACCGCCTTCGAACCAGGCCGCGACGGGCGTGCTCCAGAGCTCGTCCAGCTTCGCGGCATCCTGCACGATCTCCAGCCGGCCGGTGACGCTGGCGTGGTAGTCCTGGTTGCTCGACACATAGGTCAGCGCGGCGTCCCGGCCCGCATCGATCCCCTGCGCCAGGTCGGTGTCGGACGACGTGATGTACCATAGCACGCCGTCCCCCTCGTCGGTGAAATGGGTCATCGGCTGCGGATGCTGCGCGCTGTCCTTGAGCCAGAGCATCGACACCCGGCCCTTGTCGAGTTGCGCCCAGAGCTGCTCCCGTGCGCCTTCGTCGGTTTCCACTTTCCTGGCCATGAGGTCATCCTTTCCGTTTGCGATTTGTGCGCGCCCCGCGTCTGGCAAGGCGCGCGATCTGTCCTTGTTGGGAGAACCGGCGACGGGCGGGATTGGTTCCATGGAACCCGGGCGTTCTCTCGCGCGTTCTCCCGCCATCCACGTCACGGGAAAGGAGCGTGCAGGATGGCCCTGAGCTATGTGAGCGACACCGACCCCGGTTATCGGCGCCGCCGCTGCGGGCGCGGCTTCACCTATCTCGACACCGATGGCCGCCGTCTGGCAAAGGCCGAGACACGGGCGCGCCTCAAGGCGCTCGCGGTGCCGCCGGCCTATACCGAGGTCTGGTACTGTCCCGATCCCAAAGGCCACCTGCAGGCATCCGGCCGCGATGCCCGCGGGCGGAAGCAGTACATCTATCACCCGGACTGGGTGGCGCGCCGGGCGGAGCTGAAGTTCGCGCAACTGCCGGCCTTCGGCGCCGCCTTGCCGCGCCTCCGGCGTTGGGTCGCCAGCCGCCTGCGGGGCGATCCGTCCGACCGCGACACCGCCGTCGCGGCGGTGCTGGCGCTCCTCGACCGTGCCTCGATCCGGGTGGGCGATCCGGCCTACGCGGCCGAGAACGAGAGCTTCGGCGCAACCACCCTGCAGCCCCGGCACGTGACGATCTCCGAAGGCCGGATCATGCTCCACTTCGCCGGCAAGGGCGGACGCAAGATTCGGACCCAGTTGACCGGCACGCGGCTCGCCAAGGTACTGGAATCCTGTCAGGACCTGCCAGGTGCGGAACTTGTCACCTTTGCGGAAAGCGGCGCGCCGGTCCGGTCCGAACACCTGCGGGAGGTGATGAGCGATCTCGCCGGCGAGGATCTGACCCCCAAGACCTTCCGCACCTGGAACGGCACCCATGCCGCATACTGTGCGGCGCATGACGGGGCCGCGCAGATCTCCGATCTGGCCAATGCCGCAGCAGAGCGGCTGCACAACACTCCGGCCGTAGCACGCACCAGTTACGTCCACCCGAAGGTGATCGCGCTTGCTGGGGCCGATGCGGCGTTGCCGGAACCTGATCCCGCTCCGGGGGATGGATGGCGGGTCGGTGAGCCGGAGTTGCTTCGCCTCCTGAACGGTTGACCGCTGTCCGAGGGAGCCGACATCGGATAGTGCGGCGCAGTTCTTGCCGCCGACCCGATGCGGACAGGCAGGACAGGGCGGTGTTCAGCCGGCAGCCAGCGCACCGGGCCGGTCGCTCTCGCCGCCGCGGCCGTCGCCGCCCTTGCCTAACGTGTCCGCCTTCACCGCACCACGCGATCCCATCGGGCGATCCGGACCTACGGTCGTATCCCGCGCGGTCTGCGCTTCGAGCTCGGCATCGATCAGCGCCCCCGACAGAACGATCAGCGCAGAGAGCCACATCCAGGTGAGCAGGATGATCACCCCGGCAATCGTGCCGAAGGTCTCGTTGTAGCTGGCGAAGCTCTGCACGTAATGGCTGAACCCGATGGTGCCCGCGATCCATAGGATGCAGGCCAGCACCGACCCCGGCGTGAGCCAGCGCCACTTCGCGGACCGGCGGTCCGGTCCCCATCGATAGAGCATCGCGATCATCGCGATGCCGATCACCGCGCCGATGGGCCAGCGCGCGATCATCACGGCATCAACCAGCCCCTGACCCGCCCCGACGATCGCGAGGAACCCGGGGATCGCCGCCACGACGCCGATGAACAGCCCGAGTCCGGCGATCAGCGCCAGCGTCATGCCGATGGTCAGCAACCGGGTTTTCACGAAACCACGTTCATCCTCTTCCTCCCAGATCAGCCCGATCCCCTGGATCAGGCTGCCGGTAGCGTTGGAGGCCGACCACAGGGCGATGGCAAGCGAGAGAAGCGCCGCGACGCCGAGCGAGTTGGACGCCGCTCCGGCCACCTCCCGTACCTGGTCGGAAATGATCGACGCTGCGGAACTCGGCAGTTGCTCGAAGAGCCACTGGGATTGAGAGACCAGCGTGCTCGGGTCCAGCACCAAGCCCAGAATGGCAACACCCGCTGAAATCGCTGGAAAAATTGCCAGCAATCCATAAAACGCGACACCCGCGGCGATCAACGGCAGATGCAGCGATCCGAACCGTTGCCCCACGCGTGCCGCCGTGTCGCGCCATCCGGGAAGGGTCATTTCGGTCGGTCGTCTCGCATCGCGTCCGCGGCTCATGGTCATGCTCCTCTTTGGGCGTTCAACGCGATGCGGCGCGACAAGGTTCCGGGAACATATCGGTGAGACGCGGCGTTGGCTGCTCAAGGAAACACATCGCGAAAGGAGGCTGAGATGGCCGACGTCACCGAGAAAACTGTTACCGAACAAGTCAAGCATCACGCCCAGACTGTCGCCGACGACACCCGTGAAAAGGTCGAGGCCCGCATCAAGGGCGAAGCCGAAGCCGCCCGCGACAGCGTGGCCGATCAGATGCATCGCCACGCCAGCGCCGCCGATGCCGCCGCGGCCGAGTTCGACCCGAACTCGATGCAGGCCCAGGCGATCGAACAGGTCGCGGCTCGGATCGACGACCTGGCCAGCCAGATCCGCAACACCGACATCGACCGCCTTGCCCACAGCCTGAGCGATGCCGCGCGGCGCAACCCGCTGCTCTTCGTCGCCGGTGCGACGCTGGCCGGCTTCGCCGCCACCCGCTTCCTCAAGGCGCGCGATCCCGAGCCGCGCTATGCACACCCGAGCGATGACCCCTGGGCGCGCGATACGGTTCCGCCGAACAGCGCGCCGACCATCGTTGGCGGCAACCATGTGAGCGCCGATCCGACGTCGCGCGGGGCGGTATAAGTCATGGCGCGCCCTGCTGAACTCAAGGAAACCCCGAACCTGCTGGTGTCGGCCTTCCGGCACTTCAGCACTTTGCTGCAGGACGAGATCGAGCTGGCCAAGGCCGAGGCACGGCGCAGCGCGACCCGGGCCGGCACCGGCCTCGCCTTGATCGGCGTGGCCGCCATCGTTGCCCTGACCGCGCTGGACGTGCTTGCGGCGGCGCTGGTGGCCTGGATCGCGGCAAGCGGTATTGAGGCCGGCTGGGCCGCGGTGATCGTGGGGGGCGGCGCGCTGCTGCTCGCCATCGTCCTGGCGCTCTACGGCAAGTCCCGCCTCAGCGCGGAGGCCCTCGCACCGGAGCGCACCGCTCGCAACATCCGGGCGGATATCGAAACCATCAAGGAGGCGACCCATGCCTGACGGATCCATGACCGACATAGAACAGCGTGTGGCCCGTGACCGGGCCGCCTTGGCCGACACGCTCGACCAGCTGAGCGACACCCTGGCGCCGGAACGGTTGAAGGCCGAGGCGCGGCAGACGCTCGACCGCTACGGCCGCGACATCGGCGGCCAGCTCTGGGACGCGACGCGCGAGAACCCGGCGGCCTTCGCCATGCTCGGCGCAGGGCTGGCGCTGCTCCTCGGCAACGCCTCCCGACGATCCGACGCTGCTGCCGCCGAAGATCCGGCGCAGGCGGTTCCCCCGGCCCAGGCGATGGCCGGATTCGACGCCCGCGTCGCCGCCGCGGACCGCGAGATGCGGGCCGAGATGACCGGACGATCCGACGAGGTGCCACGCGCCGAACGGATGCGGGCGGCCCTCGGGTCTGGGCTCAACCGGCTGCCGCCGGCTGCGCGCCAGCGGGTGATCGACGCCCGGATCGCCGCGATCCGCGCCCAGGAAGCCGTCGAGCGACGCGCCCGCCGCGTGACTCGCAAGTCCGAGGCGCTGATCGAACAGCAGCCTGTCGTCGCGGGCGCTGCCGCATTCGGTGTCGGGGTTCTGCTCGCCGCCTTTCTGCCCGGCACCCGCCAGGAGGACGCGCTTCTCGGCCGTCACCGGGACGAGGCGATGCGCGCCGCCCATGCCGCGCTGAGCCGGGAGCTCGAGGCGTTGCAGGCCGTCGGGCGCGATGTCCGGGGGCAGGTGCGCGACGTGCCTCACCTCGGACCGGTCGCGATCCCGTCCTGACGCCGACCCACAGGGTCTTCGACGCGCGGAGACCCGACCATCCCAATCCAAGGAGACGATCCATGACCAGCACCTATCACCCCAACGGAAGCATCGATCCCAACGACATGACCAAGCCCCAGACCGGCGCTGCAAGCGACCCCGGCGTTGCCGAGCAGGTCCGCGAACGGCTGGCCGAACATTCCGAGGCGCTCCGGGAGCGCGGCGCCGAGATGCGCGAGCAGCTCGGCGGCACGGCCCAGCAACTGGGCGAGACCGCGCAGCAGGCCACGGAGGAAGGCGCGCGCTTCGTACGCGAGAACCCGGGCCTTGCCCTCGCCGGCGCGCTCGGCGTCGGCCTACTCATCGGGTTGAGCGTGCGCGGCCGCTCCTGATGCGCGCCACAATCGGAACGCCGGGCCGGCAGGCGGGAAACCCCCGCCTGCCGGCCTTTCTTTTGGCCGTGGTCCTGGCGCTGATCGCCGGTGCCGCCGCCGCCCAGACCACGGCCCCGACAGCGCCCGAGGGCGCGATCGAGGTGGGCGAGAACGCCATCTCCGATGCAGAGATACGGAACAGGATCCAGCAGGTGCTGGCCGAACTCGTGGCATTCGAGCGCGTGCAGGTGTCCGTCGCCTCCGGTGTTGTCACGCTCGAAGGCATCGTCATGGACAGCGCCGCGGAAGAGGAACTGTCCGGCATCATCGGCCGCGTGCAGGGCGTGGTGGCGATCGAGAACGAGTTGCAGCAGAACGCCGACCTGAACGAGCGCCTTGCACCGGCGCTGGACCGCGTGATGGGACGCGGCGAGCGGATCCTCGTCAACGCGCCGATCTTTCTTGTGTCGCTCGGCGTCTTTGCCGTGATTTCAGGGCTTGGCTGGATGCTGGCCAGCCGGTTGTCGCTCTGGCGCAGGCTCGCGCCGAACAGCTTCATCGCCGACATCTACCGCGCTGTCGCGCGGATCGCGTTCCTCTTGCTGGGGCTGGTGATCGCCCTCGACATCCTCAACGCAACGGCCTTGATCGGCGCGGTGCTGGGCGCGGCCGGCGTGGTTGGCCTGGCTGTGGGGTTCGCGGTGCGTGACACGGTGGAGAATTTCATCGCCTCGATCCTGCTCAGCCTGCGCCAGCCGTTCCGTCCGAACGACTTCGTCGAGATCGACGGCGATCAGGGCAACGTGGCGCGGCTGACCTCGCGCGCGACCATCCTGATCTCGCCGGACGGCAACCACATCCGGATCCCCAATGCGACCGTCTACAAGGGCCGGATCGTGAACTACACCCGCGATTCCAACCGCCGCTTCACCTTCGATCTCGGTGTCGATGCCGATGCGGATCTCGCCGCCGCGCTCTCCACCTCGGTCGCGGCGCTCGAAGGGCTGGCCTTCGTGCTGCGCGATCCGCCGGTCTCGGCCTGGATCTCGGATGTCGGGGAGTCCAATGTCGTCCTGACCTTCGCGGGATGGGTCGATCAGCGGAGCAGCGATTTCCAGAAGGCCCGTGGCGAGGCGATCCGGGCCACCAAGACCGCGCTGGAAGGCGCAGGCTTCGGCCTGCCGGAGCCGATCTATCGGCTGCGGATCGAGAATGCGCCGGAGGAGCTTGCTGTGCCTTCGTCGGTTTCGGCCAATCGGCCCGTGCCGGATGCCGACCTGCCGCAGGCCGCCACGCCGGAGATCCCGGACCAGGCGACCGAGGAGGCGGTGGACCGCGAGCGCAAGGCGTCGGACGCCGGCACGGATCTGCTCAGCGAGGGACGGGGGGCGGAATAGGGGCGGCAGCAGGGCCGCCCCCGCACTCGTTAATGGTAGGGCGGACAGCCCGCAGAAGAGTGGGGCTCCCGCCCGTCATCGACGCATCGAAGATGCGCCTCCTCCCGTTGGGCCGGGCGCCGCCTCGCGGCGGCGCGGCCCTCCAATGGACGGGTCAGGCCGCCGTGGCCGGGACCCGCTTGCCCTTGTTGGTCCAGTCGAGCAGGGCGCGCTGCGCCTCGCCCCAGGCGCGGATGTCGTAGGCCTCGACCCGGGCGCGCAGCCGCTTCATGCGCTCGGCGCGTTCCTCCGGCACCATTTCGAGCGCGTGGGCGATGGCCATGTCCATGGCGCGGTGCGACAGCGGGTTGGTGGTGATCGCCGCATCGAGCTCCACCGCCGCGCCGGCGAATTCCGACAGCACCAGCACGCCGTCCCCCTCGACGCGGGAGGCGACGAATTCTTTGCAGACGAGGTTCATCCCGTCGGCGATCGGCGTGATCCAGGCGACGTCCGCCGCGCGGTAATAGGCGATCAGCTCCGCGAAGGGCACGGCGCGCGAGATCAGCGCCACCGGCTGCCACTCGAAGCTGCCGAAACGGCCGTTGATCCGTCCGGCGACCTGTTCGATCTCGCTCTGGATCTCGGCGTAGGCCTCCATGTTGCGGTTGGCGGAAACCGAAACATGCATCAGGCGCACCTTTCCGCGCAGGTCCGGGCGGCTCTCCAGCAGGCGCTCGTAGCTTTCCAGCTGCTGCGCGCCGCCCTTGGTGTAGTCCGTGCGGCCGACCGAGAGGATGAGCTGCGACTCGCCCAGCTCCTCGCGGATGCTGGCCATGCGGTTTCGGGTCTCGATGCTGCGGGCGCAGGTGTCGATATAGCTCACGTCCACGCCCACCGGCGTCGCGGCCACCGTGATCTTGTGCCCTTCGTGCAGCAGGCCCGTCACCATGCTGCGCTCGGTCAGCGCGGTGCCCTCGTTGATGAGCGCCTCCTCCACCGTGACGCGGCCGGTCGTCTCGACGTCGAAGAGGCTGCGGGCGACCTGCACGAAATTCACCGCGTAGCGGGGGATGTGGAACCCGACCACGTCGCAGGCCAGCAGGCTCTCGACGATTTCACGGCGCCATGGCAGCACGTTGAACAGGTCGGCGGCGGGGAAGGGCGTGTGATGGAAGAAGGAGATCTTCACGTCCGGGCGCAGCTTGCGCAGGTATCCCGGCACCAGCCACAGGTTGTAATCGTGCACCCAGACCACGGCACCCGGCGCGGCCTGCGCGGCGGCGGCCTCGGCGAAGGCCCAGTTCACCTGCCGGAAGTTCGGCCAGTCCACCGGGTCGTAATTGTAGCGCTCGCGGAAGCTGTGGAGGATCGGCCAGAACGCCTCCTTGGAGGTGACGTGGTAGAAGCCGCGCACCTGCTCGGGCGTCAGCGGCAGCCGCGAGACGGTATAGCGGCCGAAGGCATCCTCAATCTCGATCTGGCGCTCGAACTCGGGGTTCGCGGTGTCCTCGGCGGCCTTCCAGGCGATCCAGGCGCCGTGGTCGGCATCGGCGAAAAAGCTGCGCAAGGTGGGCACGATGCCGTTCGGGCTCGTGTTCTCGCGCAGCCGGATAGAGCCGTCCTCCTCCTCGACCTCCTCGTAGGGCTGGCGGTGGTAGACGATCACGAGGTCGGAGGTCTGGCTGTTGTCGGCTGTGTCGATGGTCTTGGGTGTCATGTGGCAGGTTCCTGAAATGAAGGGATGAATTGGGGCGTGGGGCGGGGCTCAGTGCAGGCCGAGCACCCGGATCGCCTCGTCGATGCCGGCCGCGCCGACGCCTTGGGCGACGTGGACATGGTCCAAATGCCCCACCTGGTCGAGCAGGCGGCGTTCGGAGCCGCCCACGGCGACCGCGGGAATGCCGAGCGCCAGCATCGAGGCATCGTTGAGCGTGTCGCCGGCGGCGAGCACGCGGCTTTCGACCAGCCCGAGATGGGCGATCAGCCGCTTGAGCGAGGGGCCCTTTGAGACCCCGGCGGGCAGCACGTCGAAGAAGCGGTCGTCGGAGGTCAGCACCTCCAGTCCGAGCCGTTTCACCAGCGCATGGGCGCTCGGCCGGACGCGTGCCGGATCCATGTCATAGCTGACCCGGTGGCGGAACTCGGTCGGCTGCAGGGTCAGGCCCGGCTCGTCGGCCAGCAGCTCGCGCACGCGGGCGCCGCTGCCGTTCCAGGCGCGGGTGATCTCGGCCTCGAGCGCAGGGATGGGAGAGATCTCTCCCTCCGGCGTGACCTCGGCGATCGTGGTGCCGACATCGCCGATCACGTAATCGGGCCAGGGCACATCGCCCGAGCCGCAGAGATCGCGGATGAACGCCGGGTCGCGTCCGGTGACGAAGATCAGCCCGACGGTGGCGCGGTTGTCCTCGATCCAGCGATAGAGTGTCCGGCGATCCCCCGGCGTGCCGCCGAGGAACGTGCCGTCCAGGTCGGTCGCAAGCACGAAGCGGCGGCCGGAGAGCGGGGCAGGGTAGGGGTTGGGAAAGACGAAGCCGGCGGTCTCGGCCGGCGTGGTGAAATCAGCGGTATGGGTCATCTCAGCTTTCAAAGTCTGCTTGGGGCGCAGTTGCGCCTCGGAATGGGTGGGATCAGGCGATGCGGCGGGCGAGGCCGGTAACGGCGTCGGCATCTGCCGGGTGATCGAGCAGGATCGCGAGGCTCCGCGGCTCGCCCTCGATCGGCGAGGCCCAGAGCCGGGCAAAGGCGGTGCCGAGGTCGGCGCCCTCGTGCAGGATCGCCCGCACGGTCTCGCAGATCGGCATCGGAACATTCACGCGATGGGCGAGGTCGGTGACGGAAAGCGCGTTGCCCTCGCCCTCGACCACCACCGGGCGGCCGTCGAAACACGCGTTCCGCGCCAGGCCCTGGCCGAGCTGCATCCCGAGCGACATGTTCCGCGAGGTCGGAGAAGAACAGCTCAGCGACAGGTCGCCGATCCCGGCAAGGCCCGTCACCGTCTCGCGACGGCCGCCGAGCGCCTCGGCCAGCGCCTTCATCTCGTCGAGTCCGCGGGTGATCAGCGCCGCGCGCGTGTTTTCGGCAAAGCCCGCGCCGGTCATCATCCCGCAGGCAATGGCGATCACGTTCTTCACCGCGCCGCCGATCTCCACGCCAACCGGATCGTCGGAGATATAGGCGCGGAAGCTCTCGGTGGAGACCGAGACGGCAAGCCGCGCGGCGGGAGAAGCCGCGGGGTTCAGCCGGTCGACGTGCGTGAAGGGAAAGGCCACGGTCGCGGCAGTCGGATGACCAAGCGCGGCCTCCCGGGCAAAGGTCGGACCGGAAAGAACGCCGTAGGGGCGAGCGCCCAGCTCCTCTTCCGCCACTTGCGTCATCATCAGCCCGCTCTCGGGCTCGACCCCCTTGGCGCAAAGCGCGACCGGCACATTTGTGCCGATATGCGGCGCCGCGGCGGCACAGACGCCCCGCACGGCACGCGACGGCACGACCAGCAGAACCGCGGTCGCACCGTCCAGAGCTTCGGCAATATCGGTGGTGGGTTCGATCCCGGGCGGCAGCGGCACGTCGGGCAGGTGCCGCAGGTTGCGCTGCCGGGTGGCGATGGGGGCGAGCGCCTCCGCGTCCCGGCCCCAGAGTGCGACGCGGCATCCGGCGCGACGGGCGAGGGCGGCCAGTGCCGTCCCCCAACTGCCAGCGCCCAGAACGGCGACTTTTTCATACGGTTTGGCGCGCATTGTCAGCTGCGCGGGCTGGGGTTTGTTTCGGGTCATACCTGTCGTGGTTTTGGGAAAGGGCGGGCGAGCGGGGAGGGGGAGTTTTGGCGCAATCCGGCGCGGCGTGCCCGGTCAGGCCGCCTCGCGTGAGTCGCCGGGATGACGCGTCAGACCGTCCCGGCCTTGGAGCGCGGACCGGCGAAAAGCCAGATCAGGAAGCCCACGAGGGGCAGGACGATCACGAGGACGATCCAGAGCACCTTTGCACCGGTGCCTGCGCGCGATCCGAAGATCGACACGATCGCCCAGATATCGAGGACGAGCAGGATCAGGCCGAAAAAGCCACTCAGTTCAAACATGGTGGGTCCCATCTATCAGAGTTCATCCGATTACGCACCATGCTAACGCTGCAGGTGCGAAAAGGTTCCAAAGAAATCCCCATCGCCGCATTTCGGCATGGTCACGCCCGAATCCCCAGTCCGGCCGGCCGTCCCGAAACGAGGGCCGCCCAGCAAGGCGTCGATCGCCGCTTTCCGGCGCCCAATTTCCAGGCGCAGAAGAATTTACCATGGGTGAGACAGATGCGGGCCTTGAGCGAAAAGGCCGGCCGACGCTGAGGTGGAGGGGCAGGGTACTTAGGGTTCCGCCCGGTTCGACGATGCCGGGGCCTGGTCCGAGAAGTGCCGCCGGGGTGGCAAATTCCGCCCCGGTACACGGCGGGCCAAAATCCCGGGAGAGTACTGCGTCGGTTCGCCCGCGCTCTATCTCCTTGTTCCGCCAGCGGACCGGCAAATCGAAACATCGGCGGAACGACAGGGAGCTGAAAGATGCTGAAGACCTCACTTCTGTCCGCCACGATCCTCGCCGCCGCACTTGGTGCCCCTGCCGCGATGGCCGAGGAGAAAACCGAGTTCAAGGTCGCCTGGTCGATCTATGTCGGCTGGATGCCCTGGGGGTATCTCGAGACCTCCGGCATCATGGACAAATGGGCCGAGAAATACGGCATCGACGTCGAGATCGTGCAGATCAACGATTACGTCGAGTCGATCAACCAATACACTGCCGGCGCCTTCGACGGCGTCTCGGCCACCAACATGGACACGCTCTCGATCCCCTCGGGCGGCGGCGTCGACACCACGGCGCTGATCGTGGGGGACTATTCCAACGGCAACGACGCGGTGATCCTGAAGGGCGAGGGTGACCTCGCCAGCCTCGCCGGCAAGCCGGTGAACCTCGTCGAACTCAGCGTGTCGCATTACCTGCTGGCCCGCGCGCTCGACAGCGTCGGCCTGTCGGAGCCCGACCTCGGTGGCGTGATCAACACCTCCGACGCCGACATGATCGCCGCCTTCGCCACCGATGACGTCGAGGCTGTCGTGACCTGGAACCCGCTGGTCTCCACGATCCTCGAACAGCCCGGCGCCAACAAGCTCTTCGACAGTGCCGACATCCCCGGCGAGATCATCGACCTGATGGTCGTCAACACCGAGACGCTGGCCGACAACCCGGCCTTCGGCAAGGCGATGGTCGGCGCCTGGTACGAGGTGATGGCGCTGATGCAATCGGGCGACGAGGAGGCGCTGACCGCGATGGCCGAAGCCTCCGGCACCGACCTCGCCGGCTACAAGGCGCAGCTCGACTCGACGAAGATGTTCTGGACCCCGGCCGAGGCCGTCGCCTTCACCGAAGGCCCGGAACTGCCCGACACCATGGTCAGCGTGGCCGAGTTCCTGTTCGACAAGGGGATCCTCGGCGAAGGCGCGCCCTCCGCCGACTTCGTGGGGGTCGCCTACCCGGACGGCTCCGTGACCGGCGACGCGAACAATGTGAAGTTCCGCTATGACACGACCTACATGAAAATGGCGGCCGAGGGCAGCCTGTAACCCCCCTCTCGCGGGGCCAGCGCCCTGCCGCCGTGGCGCGGCAGGGTGTGCCCGGAGCTTGCCATGCGCCTGATCAACCGAAAACCCGGCCCCGTTCTGGCCACCTTCCTCGCGCTCCTGCCCTTCGCGCTGGTGCTGGTGGCCTACATGATCGCCTCCGACATCCGACTGGCCGCGAACCCGGCCGACAAGCTGCTGCCCGCGCCCTCGACCATCTTCGAGACCGCCCAGCGCCTGTTCACCGAGCCCGACAAGCGCTCGGGGCGGATCCTGCTCTGGCACGACACCGCCATGAGCCTGCAACGGCTTGGCCTCGGGGTGGCGATCGCGGCCACCATCGGGCTCGGCGCGGGGCTGCTGATCGGGCTGTTTCCGCACATGCGGGCGGGGCTCGCGGGGTTCATCGCCGTGGTCTCCATGGTGCCGCCGCTGGCGCTGCTGCCGATCCTCTTCATCGTCTTCGGGCTGGGCGAGCTGTCAAAGGTCGTGCTGATCGTGATCGGCATCACGCCGTTCCTGATCCGTGACCTCAGCCAGCGGGTGATCGAGATCCCGCGGGAGCAGATCGTGAAGGCCGAGACGCTCGGCGCTTCCTCGGCCGTGATCGCGCTGCGGGTGGCGCTGCCCCAGGTGCTGCCCCGGCTGATCCAGGCGGTGCGGCTGTCGCTCGGCCCGGCTTGGCTGTTCCTGATCGCCGCCGAGGCCATCGCTTCCGACCTCGGGCTCGGCTACCGCATCTTCCTAGTCCGCCGCTACCTCGCGATGGACGTGATCCTGACCTATGTCATCTGGATCACCTTCCTCGCCTTCGTGATCGACTGGGCGCTGCGGAAGCTGTCGGTCCGGCTGTTCCCGTGGATGGAGGAGGGGCTGTGACTCCGACACGCTGTTTAGAAAGGGCGCACCGCTCGAACCTGAACGCCCGGCGGAACGCCGGGCAGCGCCCGACCCTCCACCAAGGAGGGCGCATCCTCACCGCTGCGCTCTGCTCCGATGGTCCGCAGGTCACCCTCGTATCGCGACGATCGAACCCCGCTTGCGCCCAGCCGGGGTCGGGCGCTGCCCGTGTCGATCATGCCGTGGGGAGGCCCTGCAAATGAGCTTCGTCTCCGTCCGCGATGTCTTCCAGTCCTACGGGCGCCGCCCGATCCTCGAACGCGTCAACGTCGAGGTCGACGAGGGCGAGTTCATCTCCATCGTCGGCGCTTCGGGCTGCGGCAAATCCACCTTCCTGCGGCTCCTGCTGGCACAGGAAACACCGACCCGCGGCACCATCTCCATCGACGGAAACCCGCATGCCGTGGAGCCCAACCCCGAGCGCGGCGTGGTGTTCCAGCGCTACTCCGTCTTCCCCCACATGACGATCCGGCAGAACATCATCGCCGGCGAAAGCCTCGGCCAGCCGCTTGGCCGCTTCTTCGGCAAGGCCCGGAAGGAGGCCCGGGAGCGCGCCGACACCGTGCTCGCCCGCATCGGGCTTGCGCATGTGGCGGACCAGTACCCGGCGACGCTCTCGGGCGGCATGCAGCAGCGCCTCGCCATCGGGCAGGCGCTCACCGCCAAGCCACGCATCCTGCTGCTGGACGAACCCTTCGGCGCGCTCGACCCCGGCACGCGGCTTCAGATGCACGACTTCCTGATGGAGTTGCGCGCCGAGACCAATATGACCGTCTTCATGGTCACCCACGACCTGACCGAGGGCTTCAAGCTCGGCGACCGGGTGCTCGTCTTCGACAAGCCGCGCTGGGACCCGACCGACCCAGAGGCCTTCGGCGCCACCATCACCTACGATTTCGATGCCCGCGACGGCGGCATTCCCTTCCAGAGACTGACGGAGGAAACCCATGTTCCCATCCCCGCGTGACCGTTCGCGGCCCCACCACCCGAGGCAGATGCGCCACGTCGATGCGCGCCATCACCACCCGGACCTGACCAAGTTGCTGGGCTGGAAGGCGATGCAGGCCGAGGCCGAGATCCCCGGCACCCGCTGGGACGAGGAACGCCGCTGGGCGCTGCGCATGGGCCTGACCGGGGCCGACAGCATCGAGGACAAGTCGATCCCGACCTTCGCGCGGGGCGAGCTGCCGCATTACGCCGGTATCAACACCTTCCTCAAGGCGCCCTATGCCGAGGACGTGCTGGAGGTGGCCAATTACGATGCCACCGTGCTCGGCATCCCCTTCGACGGCGGCACCACCTATCGCGCCGGCACCCGCTTCGGCCCGCAGGGCGTGCGCAAGATCTCCGCGCTCTACACGCCCTACAACTACGAGATCGGCGTCGACCTGCGCGAGCAGATGACGCTCTGCGACGCGGGCGACGTCTTCACCATCCCCGCCAATATCGAAAAAAGCTTCGACCAGATCTCCCGCGCCGTCTCCCACGTCTTTTCCAGCGGCTCGCTCCCGATCATGATCGGCGGCGACCATTCCATCGGCTTTCCCTGCGTGCGCGGCATCGCCGAATGCACGTCGAAAAAGATCGGCATCGTCCACTTCGACCGCCACGCCGACATCCAGGAAAAGGATCTCGACGAGCGGATGCACACCACGCCGTGGTTCCACTCCACCAACCTGCCCAACGTGCCCGCAAAGAACCTCGTGCAGGTCGGCATTGGCGGCTGGCAGGTCCCGCGCGAGGCGGTGAAGGTCGCCCGCGAGCGCGAGACCAACATCATCACCATGTCCGACATGGAAAAGATGGGCGTCGACAAGACCGCCGAGATGGCGCTGGAGATGGCCTGGGACGGGGTGGACATGGTCTACATGTCCTTCGACATTGACAGCATCGACTGCGGCTTCGTCCCCGGCACCGGCTGGCCCGAACCGGGCGGCTTCCTGCCGCGCGAGGCGCTGGCGCTGGCCTCCAAGGTCGCGGCCGAGGGGATCTGCGGCATGGAGCTGGTCGAGGTCGCGCCGCCCTACGACACGTCTGAGATCACCGCCCTCATGGGCACCCGCGTGATCGTGGACGTGCTGGGCGCGATGGTCTCCAACGGCACGCTCGGCAAGCACAAGGCGCATATCGACAAGCCGGTCTCGATCCCGCACGGCCAGTTCGAAGGCAAGAGGTGGTCCAATGCCACATGATCACCCGCACCATCATCACCACCACCACGACCACGTCCCCCATGGCGAGGGCCACAACCACGCCCACGGCGATCACCTGCATTCGCACATGCATGCCGAGGACGAGGCGGCGGACCTGCAGGTGCTCGCCACCCAGTTCATCGACGGGTTCGTGAACGCCGCCGACAAGTCCGCCTACCTGCGGCTCGCGGGTGTGCCCTTCGAAAAACCGGGGGTCGGCGGCGCAACGGCGCTGAAGCTGGTCGACGTGGAGCTGAAGACCGAATGGCAGGTGGGCACCGCTTCGCCTTCCTTCGGGTCGCGGGAACTGAGCTATCTTCCCTTTCCGGGCTCGATGGTGCAGGACCGTACCAACATGTCGCTCGTCTATGTCTCCATGGACGAGAAAGTGACGACCGATATCAGAGATTTCCTGGCCCTGAGAAAGACGGAGCTTTCACGATGAAGAAACTCGCCATCCTCCCCGCCCTGGTCGCCGCGCTGCCCGCGATGGCCCACGAAGGCGGGCCGATCGCCCATGCCCACCCGCACGGGACCGAGGCCATCGCCGCCACGGTGATCGCCGCCGCCCTGGCCGCCGGCGCTGTCTGGTGGATGCGCCGCTCCTGACCGGCCCCGGCCGCGGCCGGAATGAACGCGCTTTTCCGGCCGTCGCCCGCGTGGTGGCGGCCGGTTTCTTTTTGCCGTGCCGCCAGAGCGGGGCGGTTTCCGGCTTCCAAATCCACGGCGCCCCCGACAAGGTGGGGGCAACGCCCGCCCGCATTCGCATCCAGCCGGAGGCCCCAGCCGCCATGACCCTGCCCGCCGCCGCAGCGAGATCGTCCTGACATGGGGTCGCGCGCCTGGATCCTGACGTTGCTGCGCGATCTGCGGGCGAGCTACTGGTTCCTGCCGCTGGTCCTCGTGGCGCTCTCGCAGGTGCTGGCCTTCAGCCTGCTCTGGCTGGAGCGCACCCAGCCGGAACTGGCGCTCTCCCTCCTGCCCGCCGTCCTGCGGGACACCCAGCCCGCCGGCGCGCGGGGGCTGCTGTCGCTGATGGCCAGCTCGGTCATCGGCGTCACCGGGGTGATGTTCTCGCTGACCATGGTGGCGGTCTCCTTCGCCTCCGGCAATTTCGGGCCGCGGCTGGTCGGCAACTTCATGCGCGACCGCGGCAATCAATGGTCGCTCGGCATCCTGATCGCCACCTTCGCCTTCTGTCTCCAGTCTCTGCGCGCGGTGAAGGGGCCGGAGGCCGAGATCTTCGTGCCGCATCTGTCGGTCGGGGTGGCCTTCGGGCTGACAATGATCTCGGTTCTGGTGATGATCTACTTCATCCACCACGTGCCGGAGACGATCAACGTCGGCAACATCATCGCCGGGCTCGGCCGCCGGCTGGAAGCGGCGATCCGCAACGAGATCGCCGATCCGGCCGAGCCGGAGAACGTGCCCGACCCGCAAGGCGCGCCCCTGGCGCAGCCGAGCCTCGGCACCTCCGGCTACGTCCGGACGCTGGATCTCGACCGGCTCAGGACGCTGCGGGACGAGAACGGATGGATCATCCTGCTGCGGGCCCAACCCGGGGATTTCGTCACCGCCGCCGCGCCGGTGGTCGAGGTTCACCCCGGCGAGAGCAGCACCGCGCCCGACGAGGAGGCCTGCGACGCGATCCGCGCCTGCTTCGCCCTTGGCGACAGCTGCACCGAGGAGCAGAACCCGCTCTTCGTGGCCGACCAGCTCGTCGAAATCGCGGCCCGCGCCCTGTCGCCGGGGGTCAACGATCCCTTCACCGCCCACGATTGCCTTAACCGGATGTACGGCGCGCTCGACGCCGCGCTGACCCACGAGGGTGGGCTGACCGACGGCGTCTCCGGGCCGCTCGGCCGGCGCTGGCTGGACTTCCCGACGCTGCTGGACCGCAGTTTCGCCGCGGCGCTTCCCTACGTGGCGGACGACCCGATGACCCGGAAACATCTGAGCCAGCTCATCGCCCGCCTGCGCCCGCAAGCCCGCAACGACGACGAGCGGCGCGCGCTCGATGACCTGAGCGAAAGGCTGGAGCGCGCCGCCGGCTGACAGCGCGATCCGGAGTGCGCAAACGCCCGCAGGCGTGAATTGTTCCGGTGAAAAATCGATAAATTTCAGGAACCTGACGCCGCTCTGCGCGGTTCTTTCTCCAATCAGCGGCGCGACGCCGCAGCTCAGGAGAAGGAAACGCTCATGACACGGATGTTCCTCGGTACCGTCTTCGCCACCAGCATCGTTCTGCCGATGGTCGCGACCGCGCAGATGGAAACCGACGCCCCCAGACCGCAGCCCGGCGCCATGCACACGGAAATGCCCTCCGCCGTGAATGGCGAAGGCGTGCCCATGCACACCGAGTTCCTGGCCGCCCCCTCCGCCCAGTCGCTGGAAGCCTCCGACCTGATCGGCGCCCGCGTCTATGTCGCCGAGGAAGTGCCCGTCGATCAGCCCGTCGTCGACATCGTCGACAACTGGGACGACGTGGGCGAGGTCGGTGACATCCTGATCGCCCGCGACGGCCGCATCGAGGCCGCGCTGGTCGATGTCGGCGGTTTTCTCGGGATCGGTGAAAAGACCGTCGCCGTGGGCATGCCGGGCCTCGACATCGTGGCCGAGAAGGACGGCTCCGGCTGGTTCGTCGTCTTCGCCGGCGACCGCGCCTCGCTCGAGGGTGCGCCGGAATACGAGGCGGCCGAGCCGACCCGTGAGGCCATGGCCGACGACATGCCCGCCGAGGACACCGCCCGCGCCGAGCAGCCGCCCGAGCACCTGCCGCAGACCTGGCAGGAGGACGGCGTCTTCGTCGCCCCCGCGCCGGACATGGAAGCCCGGGGTTTCACCCTCGCGGACCGCGGCGCCCTGACTGCCGATCGCCTCACCGGTGCGCCGGTCTATGATGGCAACAACGAGCATGTCGGCGAACTCGGCGAGCTGGTCCTGGCCGAGGATGGCCAGATCGAGACCGGCGTGATCGACGTGGGCGGCTTCCTCGGCATCGGCGAGAAACCCGTCGCCGTGGATTACGAGAGCATGTCGATCGCCACGGACGATCTCGACCGCCTGACCGTCCATGTCGACCTCGGCCGCGAGCAGCTCGAACAGCTCCCCGAATTCGAAGGCTGATCGATCCGCGCCTAGCTGCACACCGGCCCCGCCGACCCCCTCCGGAATCCTTCCGGCGGGGGTCGCTGCATATTCCCGCCAACAGGTCCGCTGATGGCAGACCCCCCGCCACTGGAGACGCTCTTGAACATCCCCGCCCGCATCATCCGTTCCACCGCCCTTGTCCTCATCCTCACCGCCCTCGCCGCTCATGCGCAATCCGGCCCGCCCCCCGGTGGCGACGGCGCGCGGCTGAGCGCGGAGCAGGTCGCCGAGGATCCCTTCGTCGGCATCACCACCGACGGCACCGTCGTTCCCGACCTCTATCCGCTCACCGTGACCGGCCTCTCCACCGACGCCATGCGGGACGCCGCCTCCGCCTTCATCGCGTCGCTGACCGATGAGCAGCGCGACGCGGCGCTCTATGACGTCGATGCGCTGGAATGGCGCCTGTGGAGCAACGTCGACGATTACGACCGCGAGGGCGTCAGCCTCGACGAGATGACGGATGCGCAGAAGTCCGCGGCCTTCGCCATGCTGGACGCCGTCCTGAGCGACCAGGGCATGACCGAAGTGCGCGACGCCATGCAGCTCAACCGCACGCTCGGCGAACTGACCGGCGAGCTCGACCGGTTCAACGAGAACCTCTACTGGTTCACCATGATGGGCACCCCCGACGCGGAAACGCCCTGGGGCTTCCAGATCGACGGGCACCACATCGCGATCAACTTCCTCGTGGTCGGCGACCAGCTCTCGATCACGCCTGCCTTCCTCGGGGCCGAGCCGACCATCGCCCCCGAAGGTACCAGCGACGCCGGCCTGTCGATCCTGCAGACCAAGCAGGACCTCGGCCTCGCCTTTACCCAGTCGCTGGACGAGGCGCAGCTCGACCAGGCCGTGATCTCCCCGGACAAGGTGACCGACGACATGATCGCCGCGGCCTTCTCCGACAACGTGAAGATCCCCTATGCCGGCCTGAACGCCGCCGAGATGACCGGGGAGCAGCGCGAAGACTTGATGGGCGTAATCGCCGCCTATGCCAACGACATGGAGGAAGGCCACGCGGAGGTCTGGCTCGACCATATCGCGACCCATCTCGACGAGACTTGGTTCGCCTGGATCGGTGGAACGGAGGACGACGCGGTGTTCTACTACCGCATACAGAGCCCGGTGGTGCTGATCGAGTTCGACCACCAGACCCACAAGCCACTTGCGAATGTCGAGGGCTACCCGCGCGACGTGCCGGTGCGCACCCATGCGCATTCGATCGTCCGTACGCCGAACGGCAACGACTACGGCAAGGACTGGCTCGCCGAGCACCTTGCGACCCACCATTGATCTGCCTGATTGCGCGGCCCGCCACCGGGCCGCGCGTGCAGATCAATGGCCCGTGGGTGCTGCGTCCCTCGGGGCGCTGCACTGATCCATCCTTGCTTTCGGAAATGGCGAGGTGGGAGCGGCCCCTCAGCCGGGGCTTCCAAGCGCGCCCACAACCGCGCGCGCCTGATCTTCGCCGCTGCGCCGGCCCTCGGCGTGGGCCCGTGCCGCGGCCACCAGCGCGGCAAAGATCCGACGCTGCGCCCGGCGATAGAATAGGTGTTCCGGATGCCACTGGACGCCGATCGCCATCGGGTCGGTCACCCGCTCGATCGCCTGCACCATGCCGCCGCCATCGCGGGCAGAAACGCGCATGCCTTTTCCGAGCCGATCAACCGCCTGGCTGTGCAGCGCATTGACCTTCAGGCAGTTCTTGCGCGCGATCGCGGCGAGCCAGGTATCGGGGCGCAAGCGAACGGCCCGGCGCGGAAGGATGGTGCGGTAGCGGCGCGAGTCGGGATGCCGGGCAAAGGCATCGCCCATCAGCGTGCCGCCGGCGGCCACGTTCAGCATCTGGGCCCCGCGGCAGATCCCCAGAACCGGTATGCCGCGCGCCAGCGCCGCTTCGGCCAACCTGCGTTCCAGCCGGTCACGGGCCGGGTCCAGCCGCGCCTCGGCCACCAGCTCGCCGCCGTAGAGCACGGGGGAGATGTCGTCGCCGCCGCCGATGATCAACCCATCAACCTTGTCCAGATCGGCCGGCCGCCCGGTGCCCCAGCGCTCGCCCCGGCCCCCGGTGAGCCACAGGTTCAGCGCCACCAGCGGAAAGATCCGCCAGCCCGAGCGGGCGGAGGTGGTCACGGCGATGCGGGGGCGCGTCGCGCGTCCCATCACGCCCCCGCCGATGCCTCGGGCCCGCCCTCCGGCGCGAGGTCCGCCAGCGGACCCAGGATGCGCGTGACCGAAGCGAACCATTCGCCGCGGTCCGGAACCAGCGGCGCCTCGCGGGTCAGCCACCAGGCATGGCAGAGCTCCGTCAGCCGCCGGCTGTCCGCCGCCAGCCGCTCGATCAGCACCCAGCGGTTCCATTCATAGGCCAGCGACCAGCCCGGGCTGCCGATGCGGCAGTCGGGCAGGCGATAATGATAGGCAGGCCGGGCGGTGACGCTTCTGTCCTCCGGCATCCAGCGCGTGAAATCCTCCTGCGCCACGGAAGCCCAGGCGGGCAGCAGGTCGAGCCCGTAGTTCCGGCTGGAGATATGACGGTGCAACGCTTCCAGCAGGCTCTGCCGGTCGAGGTCGGGCCAGCACTCTGCCAGATCAGCCGTCAGAGCCTTGGGCCAAGGATCGACAAACGGCAACATCCGCCGCCCCGTGTCCAGCGGATCGCGATGCCTCAGCCAGCCTTCGAGCAGGCCATAGGCGAGTGCGATCCGCGCCATGTCCGCGCCTTCGTCGGGATCGACGAGCTCGATGTTCAGATGCAGGCCGTAGCAGCGCAGCAACCCCGCCTCGGTGCCCTCCGCGCCGGCCTCGTCGAGGCTCGCGATCAGAACCCCGACCTCGGGCAGGGCGGATTGCGGCAGCGGCTCGGTGACGATCTCCACCGGCACGACGGAACGTCCCAGTTCCACACCGGCGCGCGCGAGGGCGCTGTCCTCGCTGGGGCGCCACGCGGTGTCGAGGTAGATCTTCACGTCGCCGTGGCGTCCGCCGGACACCCACCAGTTCCCCGGGCCGAGCCGTTCGGTCCTGCCGCCCAGCACGTCGGCCACGCAGGCCGCGGCCGCCTCGGACGAAAGCCCGCCGAACTCGATCTCCACGCCGACCCGCCGCCGGCGGGCCGGACCAAGGGACCGGACCTTCGGAACCAGGCAGGAGATTTCGGGCAGGGCCTTAAAACCGCCGGTCGGCAGGGCCGCCTCGTGGGCATGTCGGGATGATATCGGGCGCGCATTGTTCGTCTGCATAGTCAGACAACGCGAGCGATGGCGGAAGGTTCCGGCATGGCCCTGCCTTGAATCCCATGATATCGCGACTGGCCGGATCGGGCTATGTTGACGCAGGGAACAAACCTGCGTGATCCGCGTTCCCGACCCGGAGGTTCCCAATGACAGAAAACATTGCCCCGCTCCGCGTTCCGCTCGTGCTGCTGGCATCCTTCGCGGTCGTCGCGGCGCTGAAGCTGGCGACGGGGCTCTTCGCTCCCATCGTCTTCGCCCTCGTGGTGGGCGTCGTGCTCGCCCCGATCACGGACAGGCTCGCCCGGCTCGGCCTGCCCGCCACCGTCTGCGCGCTCGGCGGATTGCTGATGGCGATCGTCCTTGCGCTGCTCTTCGTGCTGTTCCTGCAGCCCCATGTGATGGAACTGGTGCGCCGCTGGCCGATCCTCTGGGCCGAGGCACAGAGCGTCATCGCCGACGTGCAGCGGATCCTCAACGGGATCGAGGAGGTGGCTGACAACGTCGCCAAGGCGCTGGACGGCGACGGGGGTGGCGAGAAAGCCGACGGCGGGGGCGCCTCTGCTGCCGTCCCGGATGTCGCCACCGCGATCAGCTACGCCCCGGCGCTGGCTGGCCAGGCGCTGATCTTCATTGGCACGCTGTTCTTCTTCCTGCTGTCGCGCGGCGAGGTCTACGCCCTTCTGGCCAGTGTCGCGCCGCACCTCAGCGTGCGCAGGCTCTTCACTGCCGAACGGGTCGTGTCGCGCTACTTCCTGACCATCACGGCGATCAACGGCGCCCTCGGCCTCGCGGTGACCGCCGCACTCATGGTCATCGGCATGCCCAACCCGATCCTCTGGGGGGTCCTCGCTTTCGTGGTCAATTTCGTGCCCTACCTCGGCCCGGCGCTCTTCGCGACCACGCTGGCCATCGCCGGTATCCTCGTGTTCGACGGGGTCTACGGCATCGTGCCGGCGGCATGCTATCTCGCGCTGAACATGACCGAAGGCCAGTTCGTCACGCCGGCGCTGGTGGGGCGGAGCATGTCGATCAATCCGCTGCTCGTCTTCGTCACGCTCACCGCGTGGCTGTGGCTCTGGGGTCCGATCGGCGGCATCGTGGCGCTGCCTACCCTGCTCTGGGTGCTGTCGCTGACCGGATGGCGTGTCGGCTGGGGCCCGGAGGAGATGCCGCCGCTGGCCGCCCGCTCGCCGCACAAGACCGCCGCGTTGGCAGGCGACGAGTGATCCGACCGAAGGACGCCGCCGCACTCAGGCGGCGGCTCCTTCCGGCTCGAATGAAGCGGCCGTGAAGGTGACCCGCAGCGAATAGACCTCCTCTGCGTCCTCCACCTCGAGCTCGCCGCCCAGCTGGCGGGAGAACGCGGTGATCAGCTGGTTGCCGAGGCCCGTTCCCGCGATCTCCGGCTCCCCGGCAGCGTCCCCATCCGGGGCTTCCGGAGACTGCGAACTCTGGACATAGAGCTGCACGCGATCCTCGGACAGATCCTCCAGGCCAACCCGCAGCCAGGTGTCGCCCGTGGAATCCGGCCCAAGGTATTTCAGCGCGTTGGTCACGGCCTCCACCACCAGCAGCGCCGCCGGCACCGCCTGGTCGGGATAGAGCACGACGGGATCGAGCCGCAGCTCCACCCGCGGACGGCTCTTGCCCGGCTGGGCCAGATCGGTAAGCGGCGCCACCACGTCGCGCAGCAGCTCGTCGGCGCGCACCTGGCCCAGGTTCTCCGCCTGGTACAGCCGGCGGTGCACGGTCGCCATGCTGCTCACCCGCCGGTTCACGCTCTCCAGCGCGGCGCGGGTCGGCTTGCTGGAGGTGCGCCGTGCCTGCATGTTCACTATGGAGGAGATGAGTTGCAGGTTGTTCTTCACGCGGTGGTGGACCTCCTTCAGCAGCACGTCCTTGTCGTGCATCGTGTCCAGAAGCTCCGCCTCGTCGCGGATCAGGCGGGCCGCCATCAGCACGAACTCTTCCTCGATTGCCTGAAGCTCGTTGGGCAGTCGCCCCTCGGGCAGCGCCGCCGGCAGGGCCCGGTTGCGACCGAACCGACGCATCTGGTCTGCGATCACCCGGACGTGGCGCACCAGCAGCCATTCGACGGCCATGATCACCAGCACCAGGCTCGCGGCCCACATGACGATGGGAAAGAGCGCTGGCGACCAGAGGAACCGCATGGCGGTATCGGACCGGATCCCATGCTCCGGTCGCCAGGCGCCCACCGCATAGACGGTGCCCTCCACGATCGGCACGACCGAATACACCCGGTCCTGCCCCAGCCCGTTCCGCGCCGAGAAGCGGCTCGCGCCGCCGAGGAGGTCCTCTGCCGTCCGGTCGGCGGGCAGGCGGTCGGCAGCCGTCTCGACGGAGCCGGAGGCCGTCAGCACCTCGCCCGCGTTGTTGATCGTGAACAGGTCCATCTCCCGACCGCCGATAATCTCGGCATAGGGGGATTCGAGGTCGTTGTGCGGGATCGAAATCGCGACGAAGCCTTCGTAAGTGCCGTCGTCGGCATGGACCGGCAGGCTCACCACCAGCACCGCCTCGCCCGAAAGCCGGCCCACCTGGTCGAGCGTCACGGCGCGCTCGCGGATCTCGACGACCTCCTTGAAAGTGCCGAAATCGGAGATGTCCGCAACCTCTCCGACCGACGAACAGCTCACGATACCGGAGCGCGGCACGAAGCCGGCAAAGCTGAACCGGCCGCGGGCCTCTTCGAGAAAGGCCGAGAACACGCGTTCGCAGCGCTCCGGATCGTCGCCAAGTTCGGGCAGGGAGGCGGCAAGACCGTTGGCCGCGCCGAAGGCGGCCTCGATCCTCTCGCGCTCCTGCGACGCGACCTGCGCGGTGAACGAAATCAGAGTGAGCGCGTTCACCTCGCCCAACTCCCGTTCCAGCCGCCAGGTCTGCGAGACGGCGATCATGCCCAAAGGCAGGAGCGCCACCGACAGGAGGATGGCCAGACGGACCGACAGGCTCCGCCAGAACGGCTTGTCTCCCCGGCCCGTCAGGCGGGACCGAAACGCCCCGATCACCCGATCATTCCGCCATTGGCCGCCACCACGGCCCGTGTCGCGTTGTCGGTCAGCTCCATCGGCTCGTTCTCGGAAATCTGCATTGCCGCGGCGAGCGCCTCGCGGCCACGGTTCAGCCGGCTCTTCACCGTGCCCACCTTGACGCCGCACATCTCCGCCGCTTCCTCGTAGGAATACTGCAGCGCGCCCACCAGTGTCAGAACCTCGCGCTGTTCCGGCGGCAGGGTGTCGAAGGCCTTGAGGAAATCGGCATATTGCAGGCGGCCGTCATGGGCGGGTTTCTCGGCCAGCTTGCTGGTCAGCACGCCGTCCACATCCTCGGACTCGCGAGCTGCCTTGCGGCGGGAGGAATAGAAGGTGTTGCGCAGGATCGTGAACAGCCAGGCCCGCATGTTGGAGCCTTCCTCGAAGCTCTCCATGTTGGACCAGGCCTTCAGGACGGTGTCCTGCACCAGGTCGTCGGCAGCGGCGGAATTCCGGGTGAGGCTCATTGCGAATGCGCGCAGAACCTTCATGTGGCCGACCAGTTCGGCCTTCGCGTCCTGACGATTCAAGATGTGGCTCCATCCTTGTCGGCGGGTGTGCCGCCAGACCCGCGTGTTGCCGCAGGTTGCGGAATCTCCACTTCGTCCAACCGGCTAAGTAGAGTCAGCAGGGTATCCGGCAAGTCCGCCCGTGCATCTTCCTCGAAGATGCGTCGCAGGTTGTCGTCGATCTGTGTCTGCAGGTTCTTGTCTACGGGACTCATTGCCGGGCCTTACCTCTGCGCCATTTTTTTTACCGTGAATCATCCAGATTTCTCGGAACAAACGCACGACCCCGGCGTTTGTTCCGAGAAAAACGACCGGATTGGAGAAAAAATAGTGACCGATCTTCCGCGCCCCACGACCATGTCCGAACTGATCGGACCGCATCTGCCGTTCCTGCGGCGCTACGCGCGCGCCCTGACCGGCAACCAGGACAGCGGAGACCGCCATGCCGCCGCGACGCTGGAGGCGATCCTCGTCGACCCGACGTGTTTCGATCAGTCTCTCGGCGGCAAGGCCGGCCTCTTCAAGGTTTTCCACTCGATCTGGTCCAGCGCCGGCGCGCCGGTGCCGGAAGCCTCCGACGGGCTCAGGGGCCGCGCCATGGCGCATATGGCCAAACTGACGCCCAACACTCGCGAGGCGCTGCTTCTTCACACCGTCGAGGGGTTCAGCCTCGACGATGTCGGCGCCATCATGGAGCTCAGCGGCGACGAGGCGCAGGGGCTGGTGGACCTCGCCCGCAAGGAGATGCAGAAATCGGTGCAGGGCCGGGTGATGATCATCGAGGACGAGGCAATCATCGCCATGGACCTCGAAGGCATCGTCACCATGATGGGCCACGAGGTCACCGGCATCGCCCGCACCCGCGACGCGGCAGTGAAGATGGCGCTGGAGCAAAAGCCGGACCTGATCCTCACCGATATCCAGCTCGCCGACAATTCCAGCGGCATCGACGCGATCAACCAGATCCTGCCGGATCACGATGCGCCGGTGATCTTCATCACTGCCTTCCCCGAGCGGCTGCTGACCGGAGAGCGTCCGGAGCCCGCGTTCCTGATCGCCAAGCCCTACGAGCCTGATCAGGTGATCAGTGCGGTCAGCCAGGCGATGTTCTTCGCCTCGACCGAAACCCTCAAGGCCTGACACGACAACGCGCGCCGGCGCCCCGCCGGCGCGCTGTTGCTTGCCCGCCCGGCGGATCAGATCGCCGCGACGAACCCCTCGACAAAGCTCGCCAGCCGTTCCCGCGTATCCGCGTCCTTCAGCTCGCCGGTTTCGTCGAACTTTTCCCGCGCCTTCCCGACCATCAGCCGCCCCTCGTACCAGGGCCGCGTGCCCAGCGTCCGCAGCACCGGCCACCAGGCGTCCTGCGCCAGCACCGTGCCGAAGGCCATGGGCGAAGCGCCGATCACCGCGACGGGCTTGCCCTTGAACGCATCCGCCCCCTTGCCGCTGGCCATCCAGTCGATGGCGTTCTTGAACACGCCCGGAATCCCGTTGTTGTATTCCGGCGTCGAGAGCAGCAGCCCGTCCGCCGCCTCGAGCTGCGTCCGCAGCCGCGCCACGGCCTCCGGCGTGCCGTTGGCCGCCTCGTCGTCCCCGTTGTAGAGTGGCACACCCTCGATGGAGCCGAATTCGAGCGTCGCGCCCTCCGGCATCATGCCGGCGGCCGCGCGCAGCAGGCCGGTGTTGAACGAAGCCTTCCGGAGGCTTCCCGAAATCCCGAGTATCGTCGTCATGTGGTCACTCCTGCTGGTTTCGCCCCGGTCACGGGCCATCGGGCCCGGGCAGGCGCGAGAGGTCAAGTAGCCTGCAGCCCGGCGCGGTCCAGCCGCACCCCCGGCCCAAAGAAAAAGCCCCCGCCGGATGAGGGCGGGGGAGGGAGGGACAGGGCAGGCACCCTGAAGTTCGATTACGAGGCAGCAATCGAACGCAGCATCCATGCAGCTTTCTCGTGGAAAGCGGCGCGGGCCGTGGCGAGGTCGCCGGTCACCGGGTCGTTGTTCGACTCCGACATCTCGACCAACGCGCGCAGACGGTGCGCGATACGTTCGTGATCCGAGGCAAGGTCGGTGGCCATGTCACCGGCCGAGGGCGAGCCGTCGAGATCCTTGATGACCGAGGTGCCGACAATGTCGTTGATCTTCATCGGGGCCAGATGGCCAACGGCACGGATCCGTTCGGCCAGCACGTCGGTGGCAGCGAACAGCTCGCCATATTGCTCTTCGGTCAGATTGTGCAGGGCAAAGAACAGCGGGCCTTCGACGTTCCAGTGATAACCATGGGTCTTGAGCACCAGCGCATAGGTGTCCGACAGCACGTCGGCCAGGCCCTTGGCGATAGCTTCGGTGTTGCGCACACCGGTTTCAACGTTGGTGGCAGCGGGTTTGATATCGAGAACCTTGGACATCTCGGGTCTCCTTTCGGAATTGAATGAAACTCAGGTTTGCGGGCGGCAGGACGCCGTCCGACCGGTGGGCCGGTCAGCGTCCTGCGCCTCGAATTTGGCTTATGCGGCGGTGCGTTACGGCGTCTTGCCGCGCATCAGGCGCATCGCCATGGCGATGACGAAAAGCACCAGGAAGACAACGAACAGGATCTGCGCGATCCCGGCCGAGGCACTGGCGATGCCGCCAAAGCCGAAGAGGGCTGCGATCAGCGCGATCACGAGAAAGGTCAGGGCCCATCCAAGCATGGCATCTCTCCTTCGGTCGGTTGCGGTGTCCCTTGCGGGCTCTGTGCAATCAACGGAAACGGCCGCGAAAGGTTCCCCGGAGGTCCAGGGAATCTTCGCGGCCGGAGATCAGGCGGGCGTCAGGTCAGGAATAGGCGCCGGCGGAATAGGTCAGCTCGTAGCTGTGGCTGTAGATCTCGAAGATGATCCCGAACGGGTCCTCGACATAGACCATGCGATAGGGCTTCTCGTCCGGGAAATACTCCCGCACCGGCATCCGCTGCTTGCCGCCCGCGGCGACGACCTTGGCCAGAAGCCCCTCGAGGTCCGGGTCCTGCACCGCGAAGTGGAAGGTGCCGTGGCGGCGGAAGTCGAAGTTCTCCTCCGGCGCGCGGTTGCCGTCGAACTCGAACAGCTCGAAGCCGATCCCTTCGGCGGTGGACAGGTGCGCGATGCGCAGGCTGTTCCAGCCCGGCCCGAACACGTCGGTGCACATCTGCCCGATCGCGCTGTCGTCCTCCACGATCTCGCTCGGCTGCATGATGACGTAGAAGCCGAAGACCTCGGAATAGAACTTCACGGCGGCGTCGAGATCGGGAACCGACAGGCCGATATGGGAAAAGCTGCGGGGGGCGGGGGTTTTCATTTCTTGTCCTTTCACTCTGGAGCGGGCCATTCCGTCTTGCTTCAAAGGTAGACAACGCAGGCCGCTTCGTGAAATTATCATTCGGATAAAAAATCATAACAAAATGTACTGCATGATGCTCAACGCGACCTAGCTCGAAACCTTCACTGTCCTTTGCGAGACCCGGCATTTCACACGGGCCGCTGAGCGGCTGAACATGACCCAGCCGGGCGTTTCGCAGCACCTGCGCAAGCTGGAAGGCCAGATCGGCCGCCCGCTGGTCGACAAGGAGGGCAAGAGCTTCGCCCTGACGCCGGCGGGCGAGGCGGTCTTTGCGATGGGGCAGGCGCGGCGGGCGGAGGAACGGCGCCTGCGGGAGCTGGTCGAGACCGACGATCCCGATGTCGGCGCCGCCCATATCGCCTGTTCGGGCAGCTTCGCGACGCTGCTCTATCCGCACCTGCTCCGGCTGATGCACGATGCGCCCGGGTTGCAGGTCCATCTCGAGGCCGCGCCGCGCAGAAGCGTGCTCGCCGGCGTGCTGGAGGACCGGTTCGATCTCGGCATCCTTGGCGAAGACCCGCGCCACCCCCGGCTCGAGGCCCGCCAGATTGGCACCGAGGAGCTTTGCCTCGTGCTCCCCGCCGAGGCCGCCGCCGAGCCCGTCACCTTCGACGGTCTGCAGGCGCGCGGCTTCATCGGGCATCCCGACGGCTACGCCTATGCGGACGATCTGTTCGCGCTGAACTTCGAGGATGCGTTCTCCGGCGCGGATCGCCTGCGGCTGCGGGGCTTCGTCAACCAGATCGGCCAGATCCCCGCCGCCGTGGCCGCGGGTATCGGCTACACGCTGCTGCCACGCAGCGGCGTCGATGCCTATTCGGGGCGCGACCGGCTCTGGCTCGCCGCGCTGCCCCGGCGGCGGTACCACGCGCTCTGGCTCGTCCATCGCAAGGGGCGGCGGCTGAACGCGCGTCTGTCGCGGCTGTCGCAGGTCATCTGCGCGGTCGCGGACACGCTCTCGCCGGGTTGACCCGCCCGCCGGCTCAGCCCGCGATCTTCTCCACCGTCAGGTTGCCGTTGGTGTAGACGCAGATGTCCGCCGCGATCGCCATCGCCTTGCGCGCGATCTCCTCGGCGGCCAGGTCGGTGTCGATCATCGCCCGCGCCGCGGCCAGCGCGTAATTGCCGCCCGAGCCGATGGCGGCAATCCCATGTTCCGGCTCCAGCACGTCGCCCGCGCCGGTGATCACTAGCAACTCGGTGCCGTCGGTGACGATCAGCATCGCCTCCAGCTTCTGCAGGTACTTGTCGGTGCGCCAGTCCTTGGCCAGCTCCACCGCCGCGCGCGCCAGTTGTCCCGGCGTCGCCTCGAGCTTCTTCTCCAGCCGTTCCAGCAAGGTGAAGGCATCCGCCGTCGAGCCGGCAAACCCGCAGACCACGTCCGCGCCGCCGGGCGATAGCCTCCGCACCTTGCGCGCCGTGCCCTTGATCACCGTCTGGCCCAGACTCACCTGCCCGTCGCCGGCCACGACAACCTCGCCACCCTTTCGCACGCCAATGATCGTCGTCCCGTGCCAGCCGGGAAATTCGCTGTCGGCCATATCCGTCTCCGTCTCTGTCCCGGCCTATATGGCCTCCACCCGTCCCGGCGACAACCGGGCACGAAAAAGGGCGCCGAAGCGCCCTGTTCCGTTTCGGTCGTTTTCGCGGCCGGACGCGTGGTCGTTTTCCGCGGGCAAAACGACCGGAAGTCCGACCGGATCAGATCGACTCGTCGATCCAGGCCTTCAGCGCGGCCTTCGGCGCGGCGCCGATCTTGTTGGACACCACCTGGCCGTCCTTGAACAGGAACAGCGCCGGGATGCCACGCACGCCCATCTGGGCCGGCGAGTTCGGGTTCTCGTCCACGTTCACCTTGGCGATCTTGACCTTGCCTTCGTATTCCACGGCAAGCTCCTCCAGCGCGGGGCCGATCTGCTTGCAGGGGCCGCACCATTCGGCCCAGAAATCCACCACGACGGGGATGTCGGAGTTCTTCACATCAGCGTCGAAGCTGTCGTCTGTCACGGGGACGGTTGCCATTTGAGGTCTCCTTGGCATCGCGTGTTGGTGCCGGAACGTAAGGAGCCGGCCTGCCAGCGTCAAGGGAGGGGGACCCCGCTCACCGCCTCGTGCACAAGCGCCGCCGGCAGGTGCACCAACCGCGCGGATCGGGTCCACAGGATCGCTGTCCGGATCTCGTGCTCCGGGAAAACCTGTTTCAGGCCAAAGGCATAGCAACCCATCTGGCGCAGGAGCCCGAGCGGCGTTTGTTCCGCGACGTCGGGCACCAGCGCGTTGGTCTTGAAGTCCACGGCGAGCACGTGGCCGGCGCCGATCACCAGTCTGTCAATCGTGCCGTGGATACGCCGCCCGCCGAGTTCGGGCAGGCTGGCGCTCAGCGGCACCTCGGCCAGCGTTCCCGGCGCGAAAAGGAACTCCAGATCCGGTTCTTCCAGGATGCGCAGCGACTCGCGCAGCAACTCCGAGTGCTCGGGGTCGCTCACCTCCGGTCCCAGCAGGGCTGATGCGAGCGCCGGCCGGTCGGCGGGCGGGCAGGGGGCGAGGTGCTCCAGCAGCAGGTGGATGCGCGTGCCGCGCAACATCGCCGTCTCGGTGTCGAGCCCGCCGCCCTCGGCCCTCGGCTCTCCCGGCATCACCTTGGCCTCGCCCAGATCGGAGGGCGAGAGCGTCGCAGGCGGGCGGTCCGCGGCTTCGGCGGGCTGTTCGAGCCAATCGGGCAGCGACGGCGTAGCGGCTATGGCTTGCGCTTCTGGCGCCGGGCGTTTCCCGGCGGACCAGTGCGACGATTCCAGCCGCAGGCCTGGCCCTTCGGCGAAGTCATGGGCAACCGCTCTGCGCGCCTCCAGCCCGGTCTGGACCTGCTCGTACCAGCTGTCGCCGGCCTTCCCGAGGTCGCCCGCCGCGGCAACGATCAGCCATTGCTCGGCCCGGGTCATGGCGACGTACAGCAGGCGTTGGGATTCCTCGAGCTGCCGGGTGACGGCCGCCTGTTTCAGCTCGGACAGCGTCCCGGGCCCGTTACCCTGCGACATCGACCACAGAGGCACGCCCTCGGGGCCGGAAAGGAGCCGTCCCTTGTACATGCGCGGTGTTCGGCGGTTGCCGGTGTCGGGCAGGATGACGATTGGCGATTCCAGGCCCTTGGCGCCGTGGACGGTCATCACCCGGACCTTGGAACTGCGCCCCTCGGCGCGGCGTTTCACCTTGACCTCGGCGCCTTCCATCCGGGCCAGGAACCCGGTCAGCGAAAGCGGGCCGGATTGCTCGAGATCCAGCGCCTGCGCGAGCAGCGAGTCGATCCCGTCGGAGGCCTCCTCGCCCAGCCGCGCCACCAGCCGCCGCCGCCCGTCGTGGCGGATCAGCAGCCGTTCGATCAGGTCGTAGGGGCGCAGGTAGTCCAGCTGCCCGAGCAGGTCCCAGAGCATCGCCACCGTTTCGGGGAACTGCGCGGCCCGGTTCCGCAACGCACGCCAGAGGAGCTCGCCCTGTGCGCGGCCGGCGGCGAGGTCGTAGAGATCGGCTTCGGTCCAGCCGAAGAGCGGCGAGCGCAGGGCGGCGGCGAGCGAGAGATCGTCCTCGGGCGTGGCGAGGAAGCTGAGCGTGGCGCGGATGTCGCGCACGGCCAGCTCCTCGCCAAGCTTCAGAACGTCCGCCCCGGCGACCTCAAGCCCGGCGGTCTTGCAGGCGCGGATGATCTCGTGGAAGAGCGGTCCGCGGCTCTGCACCAGGACCAGCACGTCGCCGGCGCCGATGGGCCGTTCGGCAAAGCCGCTGTCCCGCTCCTCCCAGAGAAAGCCCGTATCGACCATCTCGCGGATCTGATCCGCCACCTGCCGGGCCAGCCGCATCGTGTGATGCTCGTCGCTGCGCCGGTCGACCGGGTCGAACCAGTCGCCGCTCTCGGGCTTTTCGGAGGGCTCGACCAGCGGCCAGAGATCCACCCGCCCGGGCATCTGCCCCTTGAAGGCGATGTGGCTCACCGCGTCGCCCATGCCGCGCAGGTCGCCCTGCCCGAAGGTGCAATCCACCGCGCCGAGGATCTCGCCCGAGGAGCGGAAGGAATACTTAAGCTCCAGCTGTTGCAGGCGCAGGTCGATCGCGTCCAGTCGTTCGGCGAAGGTCTGGCGCATCCGGATGAACCCCGCCGGGTCCGCGCCCTGGAACGAATAGATCGACTGCTTGAGGTCGCCCACGACGAAGATCGACCGCTCGCCTACGTCGGACCGACCCGCGCCGGAGGTGAACTCCCGCGTCAGGTGCTCGATCACCCGCCATTGCAGGGGGCTGGTGTCCTGCGCCTCGTCGACCAGCACGTGGTCGATCCCGCCGTCGAGCTTGTAGAGCACCCATTCCGCGATGCCGGGTTGCGCCAGCAGGCGTTCGGCGCGCTCGATCTGGTCGTCGAAGTCGAGCCAGCCGCCCTCCTCCTTGCGCCGGGCGTATTCCGGCAGGAAGGCCGCGGCGAAGCGATGCAGGGCGAGGGTGCGGCGCCCGGCCTCGATGGCCATGAGGCGCTGACGCGTTTCGGCGACCTCCTCCGAGAGGGTGTCGAAATCGTCGGCCAGCGCCCCGAGCGCCTCGCGCGCCTTTTTGGTCAGCGCACTGGGCTTCGGCCGGTGGATGTTCTCGCCCGAGGCATAGAGGCAGGCACGGCAGAGCGTGTCGAAGGACGCAGGGTCGATGCCGTTGGTGATCACCTGCCGCAGGTGGCCGGCGAGGGTGACCATCGTGGCCGACTGGCCGCCGAGCGTGTCGGCGATGGCGTCGAGCGCGAGGCCGGAACAGGTGACGTCCAGCGCGGCGAAGGCGGCCGGCGCGTCGAAGCCCGGAGGCAGATCGTAGAGCGCGAGCACCGCGTCCCGGCTCGGCGCGGCGGGAAAGAGGGTACGGTGGGCGGAGATTTCCGAGGCCAGCCCGGTCAGGTCTGAATCGCCGATCAGCGCGGCCATCTCGGCGAAGGCCTCCGGTGCGCGGAGCGCGACCGTGTCCAGCACCTCGGTCTGAAGCCGAGCGGTGGCATCCTCGTCAAGCTCGGTGAAGCCCGGGCTGACCCCGGCCTCCAGCGGGAAGCGCCGCAGCAGCCCGGCGCAGAACGAGTGGATGGTCTGGATCTTCAGCCCGCCCGGCGTCTCGATGGCGCGCGCAAAGAGCCGCCGCGCCCGGGCCAGCGTGTCCGCATCGAGCGCCCGCGCGACGCCAAGCTGCGCCAGCGCCTCACGCAGTTCGTCATCCTCGCGCATCGACCACTCGCCGAGGCGCCGGAACAGCCGGTTCTGCATCTCGGAGGCGGCGGCCTTGGTGTAAGTGAGGCAGAGGATGTTCTGGGGCGGCACGTCGTCGAGCAGCAGGCGAGCCACCCGGTCGGTCAGCACCCGCGTCTTGCCGGAGCCGGCGTTGGCCGACAGCCAGGTGGAGGCGCGCGGGTCTGCGGCGGTGATCTGGTGGCGGGTGGCCTCGTCGAACTGCAACGTCGTCATTCGCTGGCCTCCTCCGGGCCGACACGCACGGGCCGTGCGTCGTCGGTCAGGTCCCATTCGCCATAGCGGGCGAGGTGGTCGTAATCGCCGGCAAAACTGGTGAGCTGCGCGGCGCGGATCGCGGTGTAGCCCTGCTCGCGGCGGTTGTAGCGGCCGATCAGCGCCTGCAGCCGCTCCCAAGTCGTGTCGGGCAGGCGACCGTCGTCGTCCTCCATCTTGAGCATCCTGTCCGCGCCCGAGGTGCCGATGGCGATATAGCCCAGCCCGTCCAGCCGCGCCTGGCCGGCGGGGCCGGCGACGGCGAAGCCGCCGCGCTCCAGCATCGCGCCTTCCAGCGGCAGCTGCTTCTCGAAGTGCTTCACCTCGGGATCGGTGGGCGGCTTGCCGGACTTGTAGTCGTAGATCGTGAAGCGGCCGTCGGTCAGCTTGTCGATCCGGTCGGGTCGGGCCGTGAGCCGGAAGTTCAGACCGGGCAGCTCCACCGCGCCCTGCCGTTCGGTCAGAACCGGCGTGCCGGCGGCCAGCCGCTCCAGCTCGCCCTCGACGATCCGGTCCGCCACCGACATCAGCCGGGCGTGCCAGAGCGCCTGCATCGAGGGTAGCGGCGTCGCCTGTCTGAGTTCGGCCCAGGCAAGTTCCGACAGCCGCTCCCGCGCCGCGGCGGCATCGTCCTGCCACTCGGCGCGGCAGGCGAGGAAGGCCTCCATGATCCGGTGCAGCGCGGTGCCGCGCAGCCGTGCGTCCGGGCTTGGCGCGAGCGGCGCCAACGGGCGCAGGCGCAGGATCTGGCTGGCGTAGACGGCGTAGGGGTCGCGGATCAGCTTCGTGATCGAGGTCACGGCCAGCTCGCGCGGACGCTTCTCCACCGGCGGCATCGGCGAGGGGCGTGGCTCCGGGTCGACCCGGTCCGCGGGGCGGTCCACCTCCGCTGCCAGTGACAGCCAGTGCCGCCCGCGCGATCGCATCGCCTCCAGCGCAGCCTTGCTCTCCGGCCCGATGCCGTCGAGGAGGTTCACCAGCCGGTTCAGCCAGCGGGAGGGCACGGTCTCGGCTTCCTCGTTGCGGGTGGCGCGGGTCAGCATGACCTCGGGGGCGGCAATCGCGATCTGGAAGTCATGGGCGGCAAGGCCGATCCGCCGGTCGGGCAGTAGTAGCCCCGCATCGGCCCGCATCTGCCGGTTGAGCCAGGTGTCCGGGCCCGGAAGGTCGGGCCAGGTGCCGTCGTTGAGGCCGGCGAGGATCGTCAGGTCGGCGCTCTGCACCCGCGCCTCCAGCGTGCCCCAGATCATCACGCCGGGATGGGAACGCGCCGGGTCCTGCACCGTGTAGGTGCCGAGGTGGCTGTTGAGCAGGCTGGCGAAATCGCGGGCGGCGAGCGTGCCGCCGCGCGCGCCGGCAGCGCCGAGCGCCTCGACGGCCGCCAGGGCCTGCTCGCCGGCCTTGCCCTGCCAGAGCCGGCCGCTGCCCGCCCCGCCGGGCCCGGCGGCGAGCGCCTCGGCCAGGGTTCGGAGCTGCGCGACGTGTGTGCCCACCTCCATTGGCTGGCCCCGGTAGATCCCGTCGAGGAGCGCGCTCAGCCAGTCGGCCCAGGCGGCGCGACCGTCCTCGACACGGCTCTTCGCCACCCATTCCGCCAGGTCGTCGCGCCCGGGCTGGGCAATCGCCCTGCGGCGGAGGCGGATCTCCAGCTCGCGGGTCCAGATCAGGTGCTGGCCGCGCGTCTCCGGGGCGGAATGCGCCAGCGGATGCTTGAGCAGCGACAGCAGCAGCGGCAGTTCGGGCGGGGCGAGGCGCAGCTCGTTCACCAGCCGCAGGAACCGGCCCGGCGCGCTCTGGTGCAACGGCTCGCCGGCGCTGTCGTCGGGCTCGATGCCCCAGCGTTGCAGCGCGGCCGCGACCCGACGGGTCAGCATCCGGTCGGGGGTGATGAGCGCGGCGACCTGGCCGTCCGCTACCGCCTGCCGCAGGCGCAGGGCAATCGCCGCCGCCTCCATCCGCTGGTTCGGCGCCTCCAGCAGGGTCATCGGGGCGGTGGCTGATTCGATGCCTGTGAGGTGCCGCCCCTCGGCGCGCCACTGATCGGTGACCGGCGCGGGGCGCAGGGCGAGCGAGACCAGCCGGTTGCGCTCGGGCGCCGGGGCGGGGGCCTCGGTCCAGGGGCGAATGTCGCCGGGAGCGAGGTCGAGCGCGCGCATCAGCGCGCGGAACCGGTACTGCGGGTGGTCCTCGCCCTCCATCGACCGGTCGAGCGCCGCCCAGACCCTCTCCGGCTGGTCGAAATCCACGCCGGGCAGCACGACATAGCCCTGCGGCAGCCGCGCCACCGCTTCCATCAGCATCCGCGTCGGGCCGCGCGAGCCAGTGGAGCCGGCGATCACGATGGGATCGGTCGGCGGCTCGGTCTGCCACCGCTCGATCAGCGCCTCCACCACCCGCCGTTGCCGCGCCTCCGGCCCGGCCAGCGCCTCTGCCCGCGCGCCGAAATGGGCAAAGGCGGCCTCGACGATGGTGCGCCCGCGCTTCCAGTGTTCGGCAAAGGCGCCGACGTCCAGATCCGCGAGCGCCTCGGCATCGACTCCCTCGCCGTGCATCTCGTCGATCAACGCGGAGAGCGAGTCGGCCAGGTCGAACGCCGCGCCGCGCGGGGCGAGGCCCGCATCCCGTTCGATCAGGGTGAGCAACAGCTCCGCGAGGTCCAGCTTCTGGTAGAGCGGCGGCAGGACCGGCGGGATCTCGGGAAAGCCCGGATCGTTCGCCAGATCGCCGACCAGCCGCAGGCGTGGCAGCAGGCGAGGTGGGCCGGCGTCGAACACCTCGCGGATCCGCCGTCGCATCCGTCCGCTGTTGGCAAAGATCGTGACCCGCGCCCAGGCGAGCGGATCGTCGGAGGGAAGCCGCTCGGCCAGCCCCTCGACCAGCGCCTCCGCATGGGCCACGCCCGGTGCCAATCCGAACAGGCGCGCCTGCGCCGCCTCAGGCATCCGCGGCCTCGGCCAGAAGCGCCTCGGCGGTGGCGATGCTCTCGGGCCGGCCCACGTCGCACCAGGCGCCGGAATGCAACACACCGTGCAGGCGGCCGCGCGCGAGCATCCTGTCCCACAGCAGGTTGAGCGAGAACGCCGTCTCGGGGATCTCGTGCAGCATGTCGGTCCGCAGGATCTGCGCGCCGGTATAGATCGCGCCGGGCCCGCGGCGGATGCGGCCATCCTCGCCCTGCAGGAAATCGCCCTTCCCGGCATGGCCGTGGGCGCTCTCGGGCCGGACCAGCAGCAGCAGCCCGTCCATGCGCTCCGGCTGCCAGGCGGCGCGGAGCGTGTCGAACGGGTTGGCGCCGGTCCAGATGGCGTCCGTGTTGAGGGTGAAGACCGGACCGTTGCCGAGCAGCGGCAGTGCCTTGCGCAGCCCGCCGCCGGTTTCGAGGATCTCCGGCGCCTCGTGCGAGATGTCGAGACCGGGCCGGTCGGCCAGGTGCGTGGCGATCTGGTCGGCCAGGTAATGCGTGTTGACCACCCGGCGCGACGGGCCGGCGGCCTCCACCAGGTCCAGCGCGTGATCGAGCAGGCTGCGCCCGGCGACTGGCAGCAGCGGCTTGGGGCGGGTCCGGGTCAGCTCGCCCATCCGGGTGCCGAACCCGGCGGCAAACAGCATCACGGCGTCGGGCATGTCCCGCATAGGCTCCTGATCCTTTCGAGTCGGTCCGTGTCGGGTGCCGGCAGCACCCCGTCGAGAAAGTCGCGCAGGTCGGCGAGGGCGGGATCGGCGAGATCGGCTTGCAGATGCGCCCAGACGCGGGGAATGAGCGCCACGTACTGCGGCTTGCCGAAATGCATCGAGAGCCGCGCAAAGACCCCGAGGATGCGCAGGTTGCGCTGCGCGCCGCTGGTGGCGAAGGCGGTGCGGAAGGCGGCGGCGTCGGTGCCGCTGCCCGCGATGTAATGGGCGACCATCGCCTCGCGCACCTCGGGGGTCACGTCGCGGCGGGCGTCCTCGAGCAGCGAGACGAGGTCGTAGGCGGGGTGGCCGGCGAAGGCGTCCTGGAAATCGAGCAACCCGACACGCGCCGCGCCGTCGCGCTCCGGCAGCCAGATCAGGTTCTCGGCATGGAAATCGCGCAGCGCCAGCACCGGGCGGGCCGGGGCCATGGCGTCCAGCGACTTGCGCACCAGCCTCTCGCAGCGGGCGACCGTGTCGAGGCCGGGGGGCATGCCGCAGCCCTCGGCGTACCACGTCAGGGCCAGGTCGACGGCCTTCGCCATCTGCGGCGGGCCGAAGGCGGGCAGGCCGTCGGGGGCGGGGTGGCGGTGCAGCTCCAGCAGCGCATCGGTCGCGGCGCGGTAGAGGCCGGCCTCGCGGTTCGGGTCTTCATCGATCAGCCGGGCGAAGAGGGCGTCGCCCAGATCCTCCAGCAGCAGGAAGCCCGCGTCCTGGTCTTCCGCTAGCACCTTGGGAGCGGAGAGGCCCAGACCGGACAGATGCGCGCCGATCCGCAGGAAGGGGCCGACATCGTTGCCGGCCTCGGGCGGGGCGTCCATCAGCACGGCGGTCCGGCCATCAACGCGGGTGAGCCGCTCGTAGCGGCGGGTGGAGGCGTCACCCGCAAGCGGAACCGCGGCGGCCGCGCCCCAGCCGGCGCGGTCGAGGAACGCCTGGCGGCGATCGGCGCGGCTCACCGGCTCACCCCTGCGTCGGCGAGGCGGCGCGCGAGGGCGGTCCAGCGCGGCCCGATTGCGGTGAGCTTCGCGATCCGTCCGTCCGAGGCCGGGTCGGCCGAAAGCGCGATCTCCAGCGCGCCTGGCGGCGTCGCCTCGCCGAGCCGGTCGGGCCATTCCACGAGGCAGATCGCCGTGCCGAAAGCCGCGTCGAGGCCAAGCTCGAACACGTCGTCCGGCCCGCCGAGGCGGTAAAGGTCCGCGTGCCAGACCTCGGCCTCGCCCAGATCGTAGGTCTGCACGAGCGTGTAGGTCGGCGAGGGGATGTCTTCCTGCGGCCGCTCATGCGCCGCGAGCAGGGCCCGGATCACCGCGCGGGCGAGGTGGCTTTTGCCGGCGCCGATCGGGCCGGACAGAAGCACCACGGACCCCGGCCCAAGCACCCCGGCAAGGGCAGTGCCTAACGCCTCCGTCGCCTCGGGGTCGGCGAGCGCGAGCGACAGGTCCAGACGGGGAGGGGCGGGGCTCTGCATGCCCGCACACTAGCGTTCTCGCAACCGCCCGCAACCGGAACAGTGCACCTTGCGCTACGAGATACGGGCAGGGACCTTGGGCCAGACCTTGGTGGGAGTGCGGTGCGGTGCAGCGCTCACTTTGGTCGCGAAAGCGGCGAGCGTCGCATGCCCGGACAGAGGCGAGAAACGGCAGCCGAGAAACCGGCCGTCCACCAGCTGCACTTCGGCCGTCCATTCGGCCCTTTCGCCGTCCTGGTGCACGAAGTCTCGCAGGTCGCCCCAGACCGGTGTCGGCCGGCAGCGGATCTGCCAGATCCCGGTGGCGTCGGTTACGGCCGTCTCGCCCAGCTTGGACTCGGGGTCGTGCTGCCAGAGCTCGCGATAGCTACGGTTGCAATAGACCAACGCGCCGGACGCGTTGAAGACAGCGATCGCATCGTCGAGCGTGTCGAGCACGGCGCGGCCGAGGTCCAGCTCGGCCCGGAACCGCCGGGTGGCCGAGATCTCGGCGCTGATATCCTCGAACAGGAACGCGATGGCGCCGTTCGGATGCGGCCGGCCAGTGACGCTGTAGGTCTGGCCGGAGGGCAGTGACCAGGTTTCCTGGAAGGTGCCCGAGGCGGCGGCGCTTTCCAGCTCGGTGATGTCCTTGCGCCAGCTCCGATAGTTCTTGGGCTCCGGCATTCGCCGGTGCTCCCGCAACTGGTCGAGGAACTCGAACAGCGTCGGTTGGGCGCTGAGAAACGAGGGCTCCAGTGCCGACAGGTCCGTCATCGCCGGGTTGAACAGCGCGAGCCGGCGCTCCTTGTCGAAGATCGCGAGGCCGGTGGGCAGGTGGGCGAAGGTCTTGGTGAGGGTCTGGACGAATTCGCGCAGAGAGCCCTCCGCGCGCACCAGCTTGTCGGCGGGCAGCGCAAAGACCAGCGTATCCTCTTCCTGTGCTTCGTCGTAGCTGTCGAACCAGAGCGGCGCGCTCTCGTCCGGCACGGTGATCGACAGCCGCCGCGGTGGTTCGGCCATGTCCGGACCGACGGGGCGTTGGGTAAACAGCCGGGGCAGGGGCCATCCGACTGTGTCGGGCGTCTCCGACACCCGCCGCACGAGGTTGACATAGGCGGCATTGGCCCAGCGGACGGCGCCGGTGGCGTCTTCCTTCCAGACCAACATCGGCGCATCGTCGATGACGCCGCGCAGGGTCGCCAGCTCCTCCGCGATCGCGGCCTGGCTGAAGCGGTCGGGCACCGGGCCGGTCTCGGGCAAACTGTCGTGTCCTTCTCGAAACACGATCCGGGCCAGCCCGCTGCGCCATTCCGCCTCCACCCGGTTGCCTGACACCGGATCGCTGAGTTCGATCCGCTGGCGTTCGGCAAGGTCGCCGACCTCGGCGGCGAAATCCGGGAAGCGGGCGCTCAGGACCGCCACGGTGCGCGGCCAGTCCTCGAGAAACGTCGGCCCGGTTTCCAGCATGGCGCGGGCGTCGGCGGTGGCATCGACGAGCTGGGTGTCCTCGAAGAGGAAGACCACCCTGTCCCCCATCTGCTCCATCGGCGCCCAACTCACGCGGCGGGACGGGAGGAACGTGCCCATCGCGACGAGTGCCAGAAGCGCCGTTCCCATGGAGGAGATTGCGAGGACCAATCCCAGCGATAGGTCGAATGTCTGCATGGGCTGCTCGGTCCCCTTGACGCTGACTGCGTCGGGAAGCGTGAGACCCAAATGGTTAAGCGGGCGTTAACCGTGCGATGTTCAACCGACGGGAATCTGGAGGTTTTCGCCCAATCCGGCGCTGGTTTCGTCGTCTTCTGCGGCGATGAGGTTTCTCGGCCACACCACTTCGACAATGGCGCCGCTGCGGGCGGGGCGTTCGGACTCGGTCAGGAAGGGGTCCGCGCCGTTGGAGAAGGTCAGCTGGGCGCCGGAGCGTTCGAGCAGCGTCTTGGCGATGAAGAGGCCGAGGCCCATGCCGTCGTATTCCGGCCGGCTGGCCCTGTCGGACTGCGATTTTCGGATGCGCATGAAGGGATCGCCGATCCGGCCGATGGCATTGGGCGGAAAGCCACGGCCGTCGTCGGAGATGCGGATAATCACCTTGTCCTCGGTCCACTTGGCATCGACCCATACCGTCGAGACCGAGAAATCCACCGCGTTCTGCACCAGGTTGCGCAGGCCGTGGATGATCTCCGGTCGGCGCCGGATCGAGGGTTGCCGGCTGCCCCCGCCCGTGCCGGGGGCGACGTCGAATTCGATCTGCTTGCCGCGGTCCTCGTGCGGCTCGGCGGCTTCCCGGATCACCGTGTCGAGCGGCGCGTGCCGCATGTGCAGGTCGTCCTTCCCGGCTCGGCCCATCGAGCGCAAGATGTCGCGGCAGCGGTCGGCCTGATCGCGGATCAGTTCTGCATCGAGACGCAGGTCCTCGTCGTCTTCCAGCTCCTCGATCAGCTCCGAGCTGACCAGCTTGATCGTCGCCAGCGGGGTGCCGAGCTCGTGCGCGGCCGCGGCCACGACGCCGCCGAGGTCGGTCAGCTTCTGTTCCCGGGCCAGCGCCATCTGCGTGGCGACCAGAGCGTCGGACATCGAGTTGATCTCGCCGGCGACCCGGCGGGCGTAGAGCGCGAGAAAGGCCACGCCGATCACAATCGCCACCCAGAAGCCGAAGCGAAAGATGTCGGGCATCTGCAGCAGCTCGCCGCGGTCGGTCTGCAGCGGGATGTGCACGAACAGCAACATGGTGATGAAAAGCACCGCCAGCCCGCCGAGAATGAGGGTCGAGCGCGCCCCCAGGGCCGTTGCCGAGATTGTGACCGGTGCGAGGACCAGCAGGGCAAAGGGATTGTCGAGCCCGCCGGTGAAGTAGAGCAGCATGGTCAGCAGCGTCAGGTCGAACGCCAGCGTCAACAGCGTCTCATTCTCGGAAAGCCGCTTGTTCTGCGGATAAACGAATACTGCCAACAGGTTGGCGATGATCGCGAGCCCGATCGCCGCGAAGCAGGGGCCGAGCGGCACCTGCACGCGGTAGACCGACAACGCGATGAAGATCGCCGCGATCTGCCCGCTGACTGCGACCCAGCGTAGCACGATCATCGTGTGCAGACGGACCCAGTGGCTCCTCGACATTCCGTCAAATACCGGAAATGAAGTGTCAGCCATGCGCGCTCCTGAATCTGGACTGGGCAGTTCGACCGCCTTGATAGCCCGGGTTCAAAGCCTCGGCAAACGACACTGCACCGGAGGATTGGATAAATGCACAAGCGAACCCAAGTCATTGCCGCGACTGCCGTGGTCGCTGCCGTCCTCGCCGGCGCCGCCGCTCTCATGCTGGGTCAGCGGGGTGGGCAGGACGATCGCTTCGCACAATGCATCGGAGGCCAGGTCGCAGGTGGCACGGACGTGATTGGCGGGCCGATCGAGCTGGTAAGCGAAACCGGCGAGACCGTGACAGACAAGGAGATCTTCACCCGGCCGACGCTGCTCTATTTCGGCTACACCTACTGCCCTGATGTCTGCCCGCTCGACACGGTCCGCAACGCGGAGGCCGTTGACATCCTCGCGGAGCGCGGCTTCGACGTTCAGCCGGTCTTCGTCTCCGTCGACTGGGGCCGCGACGACGCGCAGACGATGGCAGATTTTACCGAGAACCTGCACCCCGACATGCTCGGGCTGACCGGCTCGGAAGAGCAGATCCGGGCCGCGTCCAAGGCCTACCGGACCTATTTCAACATCCGTGACCCCGAGGACGAGTATTACCTGATCGATCACTCGACCTTCACCTACCTGGTGGTGCCCGAAACCGGCTATCTCAGCTTCTTCCGCCGGGAGTTGACGGGCGACCAGCTCGCCGACCAGGTGCAGTGCTTCCTGGAGAAGCTCTGATCCGGGTGTTGCGCGGAAGGCAATGCCGCAACGCAACCGTTTGACGCTGCGGCGCAGTGACACTAGGCTCCGTCGAAACCGAGTGGATTTTTCCGGAGGACGCCCGTGGCGGAGCGAGAATTGCAGGATATCGGGGAAGACAGGTCGCTTCTGATCGTCGATGACGACGAGCCCTTCCTGCGCCGTCTGGCGCGGGCTATGGAGAAACGTGGCTTCCAGCCCGAAATGGCGCAATCCGTGGCGGCCGGCAAGGCCGTTGCGACAGCGCGTCCCCCGGCCTATGCGGTCGTCGATCTGCGGCTCGAGGACGGCAACGGCCTCGACGTGGTCGAGACGATCCGCGAGAAGCGTCCGGACGCCCGCGTGGTTGTGCTGACCGGATATGGCGCCATCGCCACGGCGGTCGCCGCGGTCAAGATCGGCGCAACCGACTACCTCTCCAAGCCGGCGGACGCCAACGACGTGACGGCAGCCCTGCTGGCCAATGGTGACAACCTGCCGCCGCCACCGGACAATCCGATGTCGGCGGACCGGGTGCGGTGGGAACACATCCAGCGGGTTTATGAGCTCTGCGATCGGAACGTTTCCGAGACGGCGCGGCGGCTCAACATGCACCGCCGGACGCTCCAGCGCATCCTCGCCAAGCGCAGCCCGCGCTGACGCCCGTGCCGGGCCTGCGCAACCGCCTCTACCGGCCGGCCCTCGTGGCCGGTTGTGTCGTCCTGGCGGCCTGCGGCGCGCCGCAGGGGCCTGATACTCCCGCCAGCGCGACGGGCGGCGGCCCGGTGGTGAAGGTCGCTGATCCGGTTTTCGCGGCCGACCGCATCCGCGCCGGCACCACGGGGCAAGAGATCGATTTCGGCCGCGCCGAACCGGGCGCTGTTGCCGCGATGGCCAAGCTGATGGGGAGCCGTGCCTCCTCCGTCGGGCCGGCCTGTCCCGGGCTCAGGGCCGCGCGCTGGCCGGACGGCACCACGCTCTTCTTCGCGCCCCAGCCCTACGACCTGCCGGCGCTCGTCGGCTGGCAGACCAGCGACGCATCCTCGGGCCGGACCTGCGGGGCCTGACCTGATCCTGCCGCGGCGATGCCCAAGTCTTGTCCTGACCGCATCCCGAAAACAGTCGCAAATCGCCCGTAGATCACGATTGCCGGCGTGAGCTCGCATTCCGCTTGAACCCCTCGCGGAGCGGTGCGAAAGCCCGCTGCCTGCCGCGACCCCGGCATGGCGAAGACCGCTAGATTCGAAAGGCGCATGATGGCTGTAATGGCCCGCACGACACTGATGATGTTGACCTTGACTGGGATGATCGCCGCCGCCCTGCCCGTGACGGCGCAGAGCGCGGACTCCTTCCCGTCCAACAAGGATCGCAAGGCCTGCAACTATAACAACCCGGCGCTCGACGCCTTGAACAGGCTTGACAGCATCTACCAGAACAACGCGCCGACCGTTGAGGACAAGAACCTCATCGTTAGTTACGCGAACACTCTGATCGCCTGCTGTGAAGCAGACAAATCGGGTGGTTCAAACAACAACAACTGGAAAGGCTCTACCTGCCTCTGCCACAGTCCCAACCAGGCCAGCGCAGTGACGAAAGCCTGCGGCTGACGCAGCCGCGGCGCCAGACGCACCTTCCTGTCACAGCCCCTGTAACAGCGTGGCATGACGAAGCGTGAAGGCCTCGCGCACCTCGACCGGGGGGCGCAGGTGAAGAGTCAGCCCGTCGATCAGCTCGGATTTCGGCTTGCCGAAGAACCGGTTGGATTCCGCCACGGAGAAGCCCGCGATCTGCGTGGCCTCCAGCCAGGCGCTCACCTTGTCGGCCTTCTTGATCTGTTTCTTCACCGTTGCCGGGATCTGGGCGGGCAGACCGAAACGCAGGTGGATCGCCGCGGTCAGCCGCTCGTCCAATGCGCCGTAGTTTGGGCCGACCGCCGCCTTCACGGGAGAAATCATGTCGCCGATCACGTACTCCGGCGCATCGTGCAGTAGCGCCGCGAGGCGCCATTTCGTCGGCGCGCCGGGCTGTATCCGCCCGAAGATCTCTTCGACCAGCAGTGAATGCTCGGCGACGGAATAGGCGAAATCCCCCTTGGTCTGGCCATTCCAGCGCGCGACGAAGGCGAGGCCGTGGGCGATATCCTCGATTTCGATGTCGACCGGGGTCGGGTCGAGCAGGTCGAGCCGCCGCCCCGAGAGCATGCGTTGCCAGGCGCGTACCGGTTTTGCCACCCGCTTTCCCTCCGATTCTTTTCCAGTGCCTGTCCTTGCCGGAATGCATCCGCGGTGCTACGTCACCGCGCAACGGAAATCCACCTCTTGAAAGACCTTTGAAGGAGCCGATCGTGTCGCAGGACTATATCGTAAAGGACATTGCCCTTGCCGACTTCGGTCGCAAGGAACTGGACATTGCCGAAACGGAAATGCCGGGGCTGATGGCTCTGCGGGAGGAATTCGGCGCAGCGCAGCCGCTGAAGGGCGCAAGGATCGCCGGCTCGCTGCACATGACGATCCAGACGGCGGTGCTGATCGAGACCCTCGTGGCGCTCGGTGCAGACGTCCGCTGGGCCTCTTGCAATATCTTCTCCACCCAGGACCACGCCGCCGCCGCGATCGCCGCGGGCGGCACGCCGGTTTTTGCCATCAAGGGTGAAACGCTTGAGGAATACTGGTCCTACACCGACCGGATCTTTCACTTCCCCGAGGGCGGCGCCAACCTGATCCTCGACGATGGCGGCGACGCCACGCTTTACATCCTGCTCGGCGCACGCGTCGAGGAAGGCGAGGAAGACCTGATCGCGGTGCCGAAATCGGACGAGGAGGTCGCACTCTACGCCCAGATCCGCAAGCGCATCGCCGAGACCCCGGGCTGGTTCGTGCGTCAGCGCCATATGATCCGCGGCGTCTCCGAGGAGACGACGACCGGCGTGCACCGGCTCTATGAGCTGATGAAGAAGGAGCTGCTTCCCTTCCCGGCGATCAATGTCAACGACAGCGTTACCAAGTCGAAGTTCGACAACAAGTATGGCTGCAAGGAATCGCTGGTCGACGGCATCCGCCGCGCCACCGATACGATGATGGCCGGCAAGACCGCCGTGGTCTGTGGCTATGGCGATGTGGGCAAGGGCTCGGCCGCCTCCCTGCGCGGCGCCGGCGCCCGTGTGAAGGTGACCGAGATCGATCCGATCTGCGCGCTTCAGGCCGCGATGGACGGCTTCGAGGTGGTCCGCCTGGAAGACGCGGTGGCCACCGCCGACATCTTCATCACCACCACCGGCAACAAGGACGTGATCCGGCTCGAGCACATGCGCGAGATGAAGGACATGGCCATCGTCGGCAACATCGGCCACTTCGACAACGAGATCCAGGTCGCCGCGCTCAAGAACATGAAGTGGACGAACATCAAGGACCAGGTGGACATGATCACCATGCCCAATGGCAACCGGATGATCCTGCTCAGCGAAGGACGCCTGCTGAACCTCGGCAACGCCACCGGCCACCCGTCCTTCGTGATGTCTGCGTCGTTCACCAACCAGGTGCTGGCGCAGATGGAGCTGTGGCAGAACGGCGATAGCTATGCCAACGAGGTCTACATCCTGCCCAAGCATCTCGACGAGAAGGTCGCGCGCCTGCACCTCGACCGGATCGGCGTCCGCCTGTCGGAGCTGTCGCCGGAGCAGGCCGAGTATATCGGCGTGACCGTCGAAGGCCCTTTCAAGCCCGAGCATTACCGCTACTGACCCGTCGGCAAACCCGCCCTGCAGGCCGCTGGGGAGTGATCCCCGGCGGCCTTTTCATGTCAGCGCCTGCGAGCCTCCTGTTTGCGGGACTCCGCCGATAGGCAGCTCGACAATAATGTTTCGCAGCGGGAATCCGAGGATAAGGTGGTCGTTGATCGAGATGGGGGCGGGAAGATTCGGTACCGCTTAAACAAACGGAGGTCAAAATGGGTTTGTTCAGTTTTTTGAGGGGCAAGGGAAAGAACCTCGGCGCAGCCGAGGCTTCGGAAGCGCCGCCGGCCGAAGCTCTCAAGAAGGAAGTTGAGGATCTTGGTCTTGACGCGAAAGGCGTCGAGATCGCGGTCGAGGGCGACAAGGTCACCCTGTCCGGCAAAGCCGCGGACCAGGAAACGAAGGAAAAGATGATCGTCGCCGTCGGCAACGTGCAGGGGGTTGCGACCGTCGAGGACCAGACGGGCGGTGACGACCCGATCCTCCACACAGTAGAGGAGGGCGACACGCTCTGGGCCGTGGCCGAGAAGGCGCTCGGCAGCGGGAGCCGCTATATGGAGATTTTCGAGGCCAACCGGCCTATGCTCTCCGACCCCGACAAGATCTATCCGGGCCAAGTGCTGCGTATTCCTGCCGCTTGACTCCGGGTCCGAGGGAAATGGCGCCCCGCCCGGGTGGTGGGGCGCCGGATGCCGCCATCAGGCTATGGACAGCGTAACGTCGATGTTGCCGCGGGTGGCGTTGGAATAGGGGCAGACGGTGTGCGCCTTCTGCACCAGCGCCTCGGCCACATCGCGCTGGAGCCCCGGCAGGGAGATCTCGAGCGCCACTTCGAGCGCGAAACCTTCTCCGTCGCCCGGGCCGATGCCGACGGTGGCTTTAATGGACGCATCATCCGAGACGTCGATCTTTTTCAGGTTGGCCTGGTATTTCAGGGCGCTCAGGAAGCAGGCGGCATAGCCGGCTGCGAAGAGCTGCTCGGGGTTCGTGCCCGAACCGCCCGGGCCGCCGAGCGCCTTCGGAGATGTCAGGGCGACGTCGAGTTCACCGTCCGACGAGGTCGCGCGGCCGTCGCGGCCTCCGGTGGCGGTGGCTTTCGTTTCGTAGAGGGTCTTGATCGGCATGGGGAGGCTCCTTTGATCTTTTTCCGAACAGCTATTGTCCGGCCGCAGAATGTCAATCGCTTGATAAAAGATCGCGCGATAATTATTATCTTACATTCTCGCTGGAAGACACATGACCCAAGCCACCGACACCCAGAGCCTCGAACTGTCCGACCTGCTGTGCTTCGCAATCTACTCGGCGAACCACGCGATGAACCGGACCTACAAGCCACATCTGGATAGGCTGGGGCTGACCTATCCGCAGTATCTCGTCCTCGTGGTGCTGAATGAGAAGGATGGCCTGTCGGTCGGCGAGATCGGACGCCAGCTCGACCTCGAAAGCTCAACGCTCACCCCGCTGTTGAAGCGGATGGAGGCGGCAGGGCTGGTGACGCGCCGGCGTGATCCGGAAGATGAGCGCCAGGTCAGGATCGCGCTCACGGCGGACGGCCGGCGCACCTGTGGTGACCTCGCGGAGGCGACACGCTGCGCCTTTGCCGCGACGGGCCTCTCCCTCGAGGAGGTGGTGGAGTTGAACCGGAAAATCCGGGACATGACCCGCCAGCTCAGGGCTGCGCCCACATCCGATGACCCGGAATAGGCAGGTTTTTCCTTGTTTATCGGGGGATGCGAGGTAACGTGACGCGCACGTTCGCGTCATTCCAACAAGGCGCGGGACAATCGCCAACACGTTGCAGGGGAGAGCCAATGAGCAAGCGTGACGAGCTGATCCAGAAATACGCCGAGGATCTTCGTGGAAAATGCGGTGTCGAACCCGACATGGACCTTCTGACCAAGGTGGTCATCGGCTGCGGGCCGTCCATCTACAACGCCGATGCAGAGACCGTGGCCAGCAGCCAGGAGAGCGAACTCGAGACGGTGAAGGCGAACTTCCTGATCAAGAAGCTCGGCCTTGCGGACGGCCCGGAACTGATGGACGGGATCAACAAGGTGGTCGAGATCTACGGAAAGTCCGAGCGCAACAAGTATCGCGCCGTGGTCTACTACCTTCTCACCAGGCATTTCGGGAAGGAAGCCGTCTACGGCTGACCCTCTCCGGAGAACTACCGGATTATCCTCAAATGCCAGGTACTTGGCATTTGCAGGGAATCGGATGCTCGGTTAGTCATGGGCTTGCGGGCTAGGAAGGCCCCGGAGTTTCTCAGACACACGTGTGGTGCGACTAGGGCACGTGGGGCAATGGAGGGTTCCGGGGTGGGGCCCTCCATTCACGTTTTAGTGTGTGCTGCTTTGGACACCGGCGCAATGTCCGATCTTGCTGGAATGGCTGCCACCAGGGGGCTCAGACCATCTTGCGATGGAAGGGAATTGGCAGGAGCATTCGAATGTTGGATTGGGCGCGTGAAGAGCAAGGCCTTGAATGGCGCAGAGCCTGTTCCCGGGCACACCATAGATCGGCACAGAGCCTCCGGCTGATCGCGCGTCCCGCGCAGCCCTCCGATCAGAACAGCCCGAGCACGCCGCCGATGAGCGCACAGCCGACGGCCGCGTAAATCCCGTCAATCACGATGAGCGCGGGTTGACGTTGCGCGAAAAGGTAGTTCGTGGCGATCCACGGGCAGGCGATGAAGAGCCCCAGCCCGAGACCGGACACCAGTCCGCCGCCAAACCCCGTCACACCAGAGCTGACGAGAATATGGCGGGTCATGCCCGCCACCAGAACCGCGCAGAGGAAGCTAAGAACATAGGGAACCGGATTCGCCCGGTCTATATTTTCTTCGTCCAGCCCGGCGGCATCGAGCCAACGCTGCGACATAACGCTGTACCACAGCGCACCAAAGATCCAGGCGACCGCGGCGGCGATCAGAACGGCGAGAATTCCCATGGTCGTCTCCTCAGGTCAGGGCGCGGTGCCGCCCATGTCGCACACGATCTTCCACTCTGCCTCGGTCACCGGCTGCACGGAAAGGCGCGTGTTCTTCACCAACGCCATCTCGGCCAGTTCGGGATGCTCCTTGATTTCGGCAAGCGTGACGGCGCGGGCGAACGGCACCACGGCGCGGATGTCCACGCATTCCCAGCGGGGATCGTCGGTGGTGCTGTCGGGGTGGCTTTCGGCGCAGACCTCGACGATGCCGACCACCGCCTTGTCCTTCTGCGAATGGTAGAAGAACCCGCGGTCGCCCAGCTTCATCAGCCGCATGTTGTTGCGGGCCTGGTAGTTGCGCACGCCGTCCCATTGCTCGCCGGCCGCGCCCTTTGCAACCTGGTCCTCCCAGGACCAGGTCGAGGGCTCCGACTTGAAGAGCCAGTACGTCATCAGCCGACGACCTTCTTCCAAGCCCGGATCTCGACACTCTCGAACAGACCCGCCTTGGCATAGGGGTCGTTCGCCGCCCAGGCTTCGGCGGCGGCCAGGTCCTCGACGTCGAGGACGACCAGCGAGCCGCACATCTCGCCGGCGGCATCGAGGAACGGGCCTGCCTGCAACACGACGCCGGTGGCGGCGATGTAGTCGAGATGAGCGTTCCGGTTCGATTTCCGGGTCTCCAGCGCGCCGGGCTTGTCCTGGCAGATCAGGGCATAGAGCATGGGGGTCTCCTTGTCGGTTTTGCTGGCACAATCTTGTGCGCGGTCAGGCCTGACAAGTCCCTAAACGCCCAATCAGGCCTTGGCGCCCTTCTTTCCCGAGCCGAGCATACCGGCCTGCGAGGTGTCCAGCGGCCAGCGAGGGCGGGCGGCGAGCGTCATGTCGTCCGCCGGCCCGACCAGCCCGCGTTCGATCCCCGCCCAGGCGATCATCGCGGCGTTGTCGGTGCAGAGCCGGAGCGGCGGCGCGGTGAAGCGCAGGCCGGTTTCGTCGCAGAGTGCCTGCAGCCGGGTGCGGATCAGCCGGTTGGCGGCGACCCCGCCAGCCACGGCGAGCGCGGGGTATGCGGGGGCGCTGTCGAGATAGATCGCGATGGCGCGCCGGCTCTTTTCCTCCAGCACGTCCGCCACGGCGGCCTGGAACCCGGCACAGAGATCGTCCCTGTCGCGGCTGCGCAGGCCTGCGCAGCCGGTCTCGGCGATGCAGGCATCCCGGGCGCGCAGCAGGGCGGTCTTGAGGCCCGAAAAGGACATGTCGCAGCCCGGACGGTCGAGCAGCGGGCGCGGAAAGGCGAAGCGGGCCGGGTCCCCGTCGGCGGCGGTGCGCTCCACGTGGGGCCCGCCGGGCTGGGGCAGGGCGAGGAGGCGCGCCGTCTTGTCGAACGCCTCGCCCGGGGCATCGTCTATGGTGCCGCCAAGTCGGCGGAAGCTGTCTGCGCCCTCCACCAGCAGAAACTGGCAATGCCCGCCGGAGACCAGCAGCATCAGGTAGGGAAAGGCCAGACCGTCAGTGAGACGCGGGGTCAGCGCGTGGCCTGCGAGGTGGTTGACCCCGATCAGCGGCAGGCCGGCGCCCGTCGCGAGCCCCTTGGCGCACATCACGCCCGAAAGCACGCCGCCGATCAGACCCGGCCCGGCCGTCACCGCGATCCCGTCGAGCGCATCGAGCGTCAGCCCGGCTTCGTCCAGTGCGCCCTCGACGATGATGTCGAGCTTCTCGGCATGGGCGCGCGCGGCGATCTCGGGGACGACGCCGCCGAAGGCCGCGTGCAAGTCCTCCTGCCCGGCCACTCTGTTTGAAAGGATCTCGACCCGCCCGTCGGGATGACGGCGCACGACAGCCGCGCCGGTGTCGTCGCAGCTGCTCTCGATCCCCAGCAGGGTGATCGGCCGGTCGGCGGAGAAGGCGGGCGGTTGCAAGGCGGAGGTCCCTGGGGCAAGGAAGATCAGGCCCAGATAGTCCCGCAGGCGTGAAAAGTGAACATCTCCCGCACCACACTGCTGCTGACCCGCCCGGAGGCGGCGTCGTTTCGGTTTCGGGACGAGGCTGAAGCGCGGCTGGGTGCGTTCGGTGCAGTGGTGATTTCGCCGCTGATGGAGATCGTGCCGGTCGATTTCGAATTGCCCGAGCCGCTGCCCGCAGACTGGGTGTTCACCTCCGCGCATGCGATCCCCGAGATCGCGGCGCGGATCGATGCTCGGGGCCGAAGGGCCTGGTGTGTGGGCGCTCGGACCGCCCAGGCAGCAGGCAATGCGGGGTTCGGCCTGTGCTCGGTCGAGCCTGACGTTACGTCGCTTTCCGCGCGGATCCGGGCGGCGCGTCCTGACGGCTTGATCCTGCACGCGGCGGGCCGCCACCGGCGGGGGGACCTTGTGGGCGAGTTGAGCGCCGCCGGTCTGCAAGCGCAGACGGTGACCGTCTATGACCAGCTGGAGCGACCACTTTCGCCGGAAGCGCAGGAATGCCTGATGACGCCCGGAGACGTGCTGGCGCCCCTGTTCTCCCCTCGTTCGGCGCGTCTGTTGCGGCAGGCGGCCGGCGGGCACGTTGCGCGCCTGCACGCGGTCGCGATCAGCCAGGCGGCGGCTGAGGAATGGGAGGCAATGCCGCGTGAAAGGCTGGAAATCGCCCGGACGCCGGATGCCGACGGTGTTCTGGAAGCAATGGTCAGTCTGTTTGACGCAGATCGCTCCGCTTGAGGCATTGCACTCCCCAAGCTAAGTTCCCTGCGGGACAAGTTCCGCTGCGTTTGCCCAGATTCGGGGAGTGATTTCATTGGCCGACAAGAAAAAGTCCGAAACGGCTTCGAACCAGATCGATCCAACAGACGAGAAACCGGTCGACGAGGCCCGGATTTCGGAGGACGTTGCTGCCGAAGAAGCGGCGGAGTCGGTCGAGACGGACGCCGTCGAGGATGCGGCGGAACCTGTTGAGGAAACGCCCGATGCCGAGGACCTGCCGGAGGTCGACCGGGTGGAGCCCGAAGAGGTCGCGGCATCCGACGAGATCTTCGATGCCGAGGTGCTCGAGGATATCGCCGCGGACGAGGAGACGGCCGAACCCGTCGAATCCGATCCCGATTTCGTGGACGCTGCAACCGGGACGGACGCGGCGCCGGAAGACGAAGTCGAACCGGACTCTGTTTCCGATCAGGATGTTGCCGACCTGGAAGCGCTTGACGGCGCAACTCCGGAGCAGGTCGAGGAGGCTTCCGGCGAGCGCAGCCGCTTCACCTTCGAGCCCGACCGGATCGCGGACGAGCAGCCGCTCCCGGTGACCGGCAAGGAGACCATCGTCGTCGAAAGGCGCGGCGGTGTGCTCTCCGGTTTCCTCGGTGGCGTGATCGCAACCCTCGGGCTTGCCTTTGCCGCGCCCTTCGTGATCCCCCAGAGCATGATGCCGGATTTCGGGACCACGGCGCTCAAGGAAGAGATCGCGTCGCTCGAGGGCGAAGTCGCCACCCTGCAGGGTAATCTTGCCGAAGCGGCAAAGCAGGCCGATCTCGAAGCCACTAAGGCCGAGACGGGAAGCGAATTGACCGCACTTCGGGAAACGCTGTCCGGCGTGCAATCCGATATAGTCACTTTCGGCGAGACCCGCTCTTCCGTTCAGACGTTGCTCGACGAGACCGCGGCAATCACCGGCCGTATCGATGAGTTGGAGAAGCGACCGATCGCCGAGGCCACGGATCCCGCGTCGATTGCCGCGGTGGAAGCCTACGGTCGCGAAGTTGCGCAGATGCGCGAGGAGCTTCAGGCGATGCTGAGCCGGTCCGAGGAGATGGTGGCCCAGGCCGCCGCCGCCGCGGAAGAGGCCGTGCAGGTGGCCACCAGCGAATCGCAGGAAGCGATTGCCGCCGCCGAGGCAGAGGCAGCCGCCGCCGCCGAGCGCGCGGAGCGCGCCGCCCGGGCGCAGGCGATGGTGGACATCCAGGCCGCGCTGGAAACCGGCGCGCCCTATGCCGAGACCCTTGCGGAGCTCGAGGGCATCGAGATCCCCGGCGCGCTCAGCGCCGCGGCCGAGAACGGCGTCTCGACGCTGGCCGAGCTGCAGGAGGCGTTCGCACCGGCCGCCCGTGCCGCCCTCGCCGCCTCTCGCCAGGTGGCTGAGCAGGAGAGCATGGAGGGGCGCCTGACGACCTTCCTGAAGGCGCAATCTGGTTTCCGCTCGCTCGCCCCCCGTGAAGGGAACGATCCCGACGCGGTGTTGAGCCGTGCCGAGGCAGCAACCCGCGAGGCCCGCCTCGTGGATGCCGTCGCCGAACTTTCCACCCTGCCTGAGGTTGGGCAGCAGGAAATGACGGATTGGGTGGCGCTTGCCACCGAACGTGCCGAGGCGGTAGCCGCCGCAGATGAACTTGCCGCCACCCTGGCCACCAACTGAGGACGCCCGCGATGCTTTGGTCCCTAATCAAGATTTTGTTGTTTGTTGCGGTGGTTGTGGCCCTGACCATTGGCGCCGGATACATCATGGAGACCGGGCCCAGCGTCCTGATCTCGGTCGGCGTCTACGAGTTCGAACTCGGTCCGCTGCAGGCGGTCCTGGCGGCGTTGGCCGGTCTTGGGCTGCTCTGGCTGATCTTCAAGCTGGTCGGCCTGCTGCTCGCGTTCATCAAGTTCCTGCTCGGTGATGAAACCGCGCTGTCGCGCTATTTCGACCGCAACCGCGAGCGCAAGGGCTACCGGATGCTCGTCGACTCGCTGCTGGCGCTGGCCGCCGGCGAGGGCAAGGAAGCGATGGCCAAGGCTGCGAAGGCTGAGAAGTATCTCCAGCTTCCGCAGGTGACCAACGTGATCACCGCCGAGGCCGCCGAGATGATCGGCGAGCGCAAGAAGGCCGAGGAGGCCTACAAGGCGCTGCTGGCTCACGACAAGACTCGCTTCGTCGGCATCCGCGGGATCATGAAGCAGAAGCTGTCCGAAGGTGACACCGACACCGCGCTGGCGCTGGCCCAGAAGGCCTATGCGCTGAAGCCGCGGCACGAGGAGGTTCAGGACACGCTGCTCAAGCTGCAGGCGGAGAAGCACGACTGGAGCGGCGCCCGAAAGACGCTCGGCACCAAGCTCAAGACCGGCACCATGCCGCGCGACGTGCACCGCCGCCGGGATGCCGTCCTGGCCGTCTCCGAGGCCAAGGATATTCTGGATGCCGGCAAGTCGATCGAGGCGCGGGAAGCTGCGATCGAGGCCAACAAACTGTCGCCGGACCTGATCCCGGCCTCGATGATGGCCGCGCGTGGCTACATCGACAAGGGCAAGCCGCGCCACGCGGCCCGGGTGCTCAAGAAGACCTGGGAAATGAACCCGCATCCGGAACTGGCCGTGGCCTTTGCCGAGATCGTGCCGGACGACGATCCGAAGGCGCGCCTGAAGCGGTTCATGGAGCTGACCAGGATCCAGCCGGACCACCCGGAAACCAAGATGCTCCTCGCCGAGCTGAACATCGCCGCCGAGGATTTTCCCGCCGCGCGCCGTGCCCTTGGCGATCTTGCCACCACCACGCCGACCGCCCGGTCTTTGTCGATCATGGCTGCGGTGGAACGGGGCGAGGGTGCCGACGACGCCGTGGTCCGCGGCTGGCTTGCCCGCGCTGTCATCGCGCCGCGCGGCCCGCAGTGGATCTGCGACAATTGTCAGCACACCGAGCCGACCTGGACGCCGGTCTGCTCCCATTGCGGCGGCTTCGACACCTTGAGCTGGCGCGAGCTGGAGACATCGGAACTGACCATGCCCACCGGCAGCGAGATGCTGCCGCTGATCGTCGGCAAGTCGGCCGATGAAACCGCCGCCGAAGCCGCTGCGGAGATGGCGGAATCCGTCGAGCCTCCGGTGGATGCGCCGGTGGAGCCTGGTACCGAAGGGGCGCATGAGGACGAGACCGTTCTCGAAGGCAAGGTCGAAAAATAGGGCTACACACCGCCCGAAATGCGGTGTATGCCACGCCGGCGTTCCGGAGAGAGGCCACACGACCCCCTCGGGAACGTCCCGCAACGTCCTCGTGTGGGCCACCGATCCCAAGTGTTCGGGCGGAGTAGAGAAGGATGCCGGTGTAGCTCAGCTGGTAGAGCACGTCATTCGTAATGATGGGGTCGGGGGTTCGAGTCCCTTCACCGGCACCATCCTTCTCAGAACACGAAAATCAAAAGAGTTACGGGGTGGTTGGACTCGTCAATCCGCCGATAAAGCCACTCCGTTCGGTACGAGGGGTCCCTTCATCGCGCGCCCCCCCCCCCGGATCTGCGCGGTTTCTGGCGTGCAAACTGACGGATACGAAGGGCTCGGCGAAGGACTGGAAAGACCGCTTCTTCCCCGTGCCGTGGGCTGCACCAGCCTCGGTTATGTCAACAGGCCCGACCTTAGCGGCAATCGAGAAAACTTGCCTAGAGCACGGCAGCACCGGAAAAGAAGGGCGGACTCCTAGCATGCGCGGTGACCTCCTTGAAGGTTCCGTTTGCCCATTGTTTTAACTCGATGTCCCGGCTGCGTCGACGGTTCGAGGGAAAGCGCTGACAGGCTTTTCTGCTATCGCCTGCTAGCCGTCACCAGTCTTTTCGAGCTTGAATATCTCAGATGCATACTTGGCGGAAAAGCCGTGCACGAAGGCCGAGGTCAGCACGGCAGTGATCGCCAGGACCAGAACCCCGTCGATCTTCTGAAGCCCATCGAAGTCGAGCACGACGAAGATGGCGAACAGCGCCGTTGCAAGACCGCGCGGACCGAACCAGCCGTAAAACAGCCGTTCGTTGATGGTGGTGTCAGTCCCAAGGAGCGACAGCCAGATCGCAACCGGCCGCACGACCAGCAGCGAGAGGGCCACAACCAGCAGGCCGGCAAGCGTCAGTTGATCCAGCACCACGGGCACGAAAAGCGCGCCTATGAAGAAGAAACTCAGCATCGCCAGAAACTGCCCGTCGCCTTCGAGAAAGTGCCTGGCATGCTGGGCAGACCCCTTGGCAACGTTTGCAAATGCGATCCCTGCCATAAAGACCGCAACGAAGGAATTTCCTCCGAAATGCTCCGCGCCGAAGAAGATGAACCCGACAAGAAACAACGACGCCACCTGGCCGAGCCCCGGGTCCATCAGCTTCCGTGCAAGAACAAGGTTGAGAAGCCTTCCTATGAACACGCCGCCGGCGAGGCCGAAGACGGTCCCGATGCCGATCTGCGTTGCGACCAGCGTCAGAAGTCGCTGGTCACCATGGATCGGATCGGCCTCGCTTGCGGCGAGCCCGGCGAAGAAGATCACGAAAGGCAGCGCGAGACCGTCGTTCAACCCGCTTTCGGCATTGATCGCGTCACGGAACGTCTGAGGAATCCGGTCATTGGACTGGATGGACTGACCAAGTGCCGCATCGGTCGGGGCAAGTAGCGCGGCGAGGAGGCAGAGTTCCCAGAACGGCCAGTCGGGCAGGAAGATCATGTTGACCAAAGCTCCAAGACCGATCGCAAGCGGCAGGCCGAGCAGAAGCATTCTCATGGTTCTCATGCTGATGCGGTCCACGGCCCCCCTTCGAAGTGTGGTCGCATCCGCAAACAGCACCAGCGCGAGGGTCACCTCGGCCAGGTGGTGAAACGAGGTTGCCGATTCCAGATCGAGGTCCACGCCTCCAATGCCGATGATCACGCCGAGGGAGAGAAACACCATAGGCATCGTGATGCCGAGTCCCTCGACCCTGGCGGAGAAAAGGCAATAGAGGAGCATCACGAAGACGATGTAGACGAGATGGTGTTCCATGAGGAGTTTTGCTTCCTTGGCGGCTGGCCGAGGATCGCGACGTCGGGATACAAGGTCAAGAACGGCCCTGTCGGACCGATCATCCAGCCCAAGCGAAGCGATGACCGAACGGTGGCTCACTGCTGAATTCCGGCCACAGGCAACAGCCGTTGGATCGGGCGGTGTGCGTTGAAAACTCTTCCTCGATCGAGGGGCAGGCCGCTGACTCAATCTTCGTATCGAGAGTGGATATTTGGCGGAGCCGGGCCCGCTGGCATATCGGCTCGGCGTCGTTCCGGCAACGCAGATCGCGAAAAATCGTCTGAGCCACTGCTCCACGCGGCCAGGATCGATCTGTTCCGGGTATCGGTGGCGGTCGGCCCGGTTCTGACTAAGCTTCTGCCTGGACGAGGATACCAGCGTCGCCCGGTGCGACCGACGAACACCACGAAATCGCCGCGCCCAAGCGGCTCGTCTTCCACCTGACTCCATTCTGCCGTCAGGTTGAAAAGGTCGATCTCTTTCGCTCTCGTCAACGAATTCGCCAAGATCCCATCGCCGGGCTTGGAGGCTCCTCGGTGGTGCTGCCGAAGTTCCTGGGCCATACGACCGTGGCAGCGCCGCCCTTCAGTGTCGGATTGCATACCACCTTCGTTCCGATGTTGGTTTATGCCCTGATCGGCAGCTCGCGGGTTCTAGGTGTCGCTTCAACCACGAGCCTTGCAATGCCCGTAGGCACTCAGCCGGGCCTCGCTATTCCGAATGCCCGTTCGGGACTTCCGGTCTATGTGGAGGATCCGATGACGCCAACCCGGGTAGAGGGTGGCGTGTCGCCGAAACCGCGTCAGGTGCGCCGAACCAGGTAGTGCCGCCCTGGTCATGTCCACAGGAAGGCTGCGGTGAGGCACGCGCGAGCGGCATTCACCTGTTGATGGACTGTATCTCTGACCTCAGACGATCACCATGTCGTCCACGAGGTCGTATGGATCGTCGATTCCGATCACCGTCAGGCTGTCGTCTCCGAAATCCAGCACGGTGTCGCCGTTTGCCGAAATGGCGAAGTTCCGGATTACCTCGACCCTGGTAAGCGCGCCCGTCCAAAGCAGGGCGTCCAGTTTGATCCTGTCGAGGTCGTTCTCGAAGTCGAGGATCACGTCGTTTCCGTAACCCGGCTTCAAGACGAATGTGTCGGAGGAAACGCCGCCGATCAGACTGTCATCGCCCCGCTTTCCCTTGAGAATATCGGTTCCGGAATTGCCTTCGATCCGGTCATTGCCATTTCCGCCAATGAGAGTGTCGTTTCCAGCTCCGCCAAACAATCTGTCGGCTCCTTCACCGCCGGCGACGAGGTCGGCGGCGTCGCCACCTCTCAGCACGTCGTTCGCCCCCATGCCATGCAACTGATCCTCTCCGTCGCCGCCAATCAGGTAGTTCCTGTAACGGTTGCCTTCGAGTGTGTCGTCGCCATTGCTGCCACGGATGTTCTCGATATCGGCCAACAGATCCGTCCGGTCGATGTTCACCTGTTGGAAATCGTGGTTTCTGAGGCTCACCGTGACCCCGACCGGACCCGAATAGGAGGCCATGTCGGTTCCTTCGTCGCCGGTCAGTTGGTTGACGCCCTTGCCGCCGTGCAGGATGTCATCGCCATCCCCGCCGAGCAGGGTATCGTCGCCGAAGTAACCCTCGATGATGTCGTCGCCCTTTCCGCCCCAGAGAACGTCGTTCCCCTCTCCCCCGTAGAGATGGTCGTTTCCAAACTGGCCTTTCAGGACGTCATTTCCGTTCAGCCCGACGAGCCTGTCATCGCCTGTCATTCCGTAGAGGGCGTTGTCCTTGTTGTTTCCGATCAGCTCGTTGTTCTCGGAGTTACCGATCAAGCCGCCGGGGGCCGTCCCGACGATCTCGCCGAACTCGATGTGTTCGGGAAGTGGCACAAGGTCGGGCTCGCCTATGTAAGCTCGGTCCATGCCTCCGTTCTCGGGCTCGATCACCACTGCCTGCGAGGTCAGGTAATAGGCGTCGTCACCTCCCTGATCCTCGACTTCGGTCGTGCCGATCAGAACGAATACGTCGTTTCCGTCCGTGCCCCGTCCGGTTTCCCCGTCTCTTACGAGTTCCACGCCCAACGCCCCAGCCTCTTGCTTCAGCGTCGCGCGCATCTCCTGGAGCAGCGGGAGGTATTGATCGTCTTTCGACAGGTCCGTGCCGAACACCTGGCCGCTGTCGAGAAGAAAGAGCTCCTCCTCGCCTGACATATAAAGGTTGTAGCGCGCAGCTTCCGTTCGGACCGACAGGTTGCCGTAAAGCGACGTGATGACTCCCTGTCGATCAAACTCTGCATCGGGATTGGAGATCAAAGGTGAAAGATCGAGTCCCGCCGCATCGATCGGGGCGGGAATGCCGGCGAGCGCCGACAATGTCGGCCAGATGTCGAGCGTGCTGACTGGCGTCGAAACTTTCGTCCCCGGCGCCCCGATGTCCGAATCCACGACCACGAAAGGCAAGGCAACAGCTTCCTCGTAGAGCGTGAACTTCCCCCAGTGCTCCCGATCACCCAGATGGAAGCCGTGGTCGGACCACAGAAGGACCGTCGTGCTGTCCCAAAGGCCCTGTTCGTCCATGGCTTCGAGCAGTTTGGCGACTTGCGCATCCGCAAAACTCACCGCCGCAAGATAGCCATGGATCGCATCACCCCAGAGTTCGGGCTCACTCGCCAGGATCTTGTCATGGCGGAACGTTCCGCCACTCAGGACATCGGCAAAATACTCGGGCAGATCCTCGTGCAAAATCAGGGGATCGTCGGGAACCCGGATCTCGGCGCGATCGTAGAGGTCATAGTATTGTTTCGGGACGTCCCAGGAAAAGTGAGGCTTCACGATTCCGGCTGAAAGAAAGAAGGGCGCCTCGCCGGAATGGTCCTTCAGGAACGCTGCGGCGAATTCAGCCGTGAGAGCATCGTAGGTTTCGTCCTCGGGAACAGGCGAATCTCCGAGAGGATAGGGAAACGGCAAATCGGATCGGTAATATCCATCGCTCCAATCAGCGAGATCCAGAACGGGATCGAGGTATTCCTGCACCGAGAGGTTCGCGAGTTGGCCGTGAAACAGCTTTCCGCGCGATGCTGTGAACCAACCGGCTTCGTGTGCCTGACCGATCAACGTCTGACTGGCCGTGACGATATCCTGTGTCTGCGGGCCGCCGTTGTCATGAACGCCCGTCTGGAACGGGCTGCGACCGGTCAGGACGGCGGTCCGGGACGGGACGCACAGCGGCACTGCCGTCGATGCATTCTCGAAGGTCACCCCGCGTTGCATCAATTCGTCGATTGCCGGCGTAAGGATCGGAACGCCAAACGCATCCCGGTAACGGACGACATCGAGCATGTCGTCGATTGTGATCAGGAGGATATTCTTCTGGCCTGTCTGGATCGCCACCTGAACCTCCCACTCCCCATACCGATGACCCTAAGTCAGTGAGTCTGCGGCAACCATGATGTCGGTCAAATGCGTCTCGCTGGCCGAACCGGCGCCGGCGGGCACACGGGCGAGTGCCGTTTCGGGAACGAGGTCATTTTTGTGAAAGAAGGATCGGTCGCGCGTCCCTCCCGACATTTCGCAGAAAAACTGCGCGACCGTTTGTGGCCGGCACTTGGACGTGCTCTTGGCAGACCGTCAATGACGTATCGGCCTGCCGTTCTCAGTGGCGGTTGCTGATCCAGCGGCACTGGTAGGGGGCGAAGGTCACGTCTTCGCCGAGCGGGTCGATGGCTTCGCCGCTCAGCAGATCCACCCAGGATTCGCCGCCGATCAGGTTGATCGCATGAGGCGCCATCGTGACGGGCTCGCGGGTCACGTTGTGGATGGCAAAGATCGACTGCTCCCGGTTGATACTCTGCCGCCAGAAGCCGAACAGGGATTCCCCGAGGTGCAGGGTAAACTGCGTGGCGTTGGGGTGGAATCCCTTCTGGCGGATGCGAATGGAGATCCGCCGCTTCATCTCGGCCAGCACGCGGGCGTGGATCGTCTCGGGATCTGCCAGCGCCTCGCGCAGGGTCGGGTAGTCCCAGCGGTGCCGGTTGATGGCGCGGTTCACCCCGGTCTTCTCGACGCCGGCATGGTCGTTCGGCGTGCCGAGCAGGGAGTGGATGTAGAAGGCCGGCAGCCCCTCCAGCGCCATCACGATGGTCTGGCTACAGAGGAAACGCTCGAACTGCAGGTCGTCCGGTCCGTCGACCGTGCCCTTCATCGCGTCGAACCAGGTGATGTTCAGCTCGTAGGGTTTCTGACTGCCGTCCGGCATCGAGCGCATCGAGACCAGCCCGCCGAAATCGCGCACGGCCTTGACCATGGATCCGATCTCGGTGTCGGGCAAGAGCCCCTCGGCGCCGCGCACGCCGATCCCGTCATGGGAGGCGGTGAAGTTCAGGTAGGCGCAGCCGAGCTGGGCCGGGGGCATGGCCATCTGCCAGCGGCTGAGCGCGCTGCTGGTGCCGTTGAGCATGGCGTGCAGGATCAGCGGCGGCAGCGAGAAATTGTAGACCGAATGCGCCTCGTTCATGTTGCCGAAATAGGAAAGGTTCTCGGCATTGGGCACGTTGGTCTCGGTCAGCAGGACCACGGGCTCGGAGGCATAGTCGAACAGAAGCCGCATCAGCCGGACAATTGCGTGGGTCTGTGGCAGGTGGATGCAGGAGGTACCAACCTCCTTCCAGATGAAGGCCACGGCGTCGAGCCGGATGATCCGCACACCGTTGTCGATATGCAGCCGCATCACCCGCAGGAACTCCAGCAGCACCTCGGGGTTGCGGAAGTCGAGGTCGACCTGGTCGTGGCTGAAGGTGCACCAGACCCAGCGGGGGCCGTTGGCCGTCTGGACCTCGCGCAGCAGCGACGACGTGCGGGGCCGAACCACCGCGCTCAGGTCGTCCTCCGGCGAGGCTTCAAAGAAGAACTTGTCGTAGGGTGGGTGCCCCTGCAGGTATTCGTGAAACCAGATCGAGAAGCTGGAGACGTGGTTCAGAACCAGGTCCGACATCAGCTTGAACTCGGAGGCGATGCGGTTGATGTCCGACCAGTTGCCGAGGTTCGAATTCACGCTGCGATAGTCGGTGACGGCAAAGCCGTCATCCGAGGTGAAGGGGAAGAACGGCAGGATGTGCACGCCGCTGATGACCGCGGACACGTTCTCCTGGAGGAAATGGCGCAGCAGGTCGAGCGGGCGATGCTCGCCGTCGACGATGCTGTTGCCATAGGTGATGACCAGCGTGTCCGTCTCGTCCCAGAGGTTGTTGCCCGGCGGCCGGGTACGACTGCGCGAGGCGGTGCCCTCGGGCCAGAACGCCGCGATCGTGTCCTCCCGGAGCTGCGGGATATCCGCGTCCGGATAGATCTGCGCCAGCAGCGCCGCCAGCTTTTCGTTGAACTTCGGACTCTTGAGGGTCATGGGACGGTTCCCCGTGTTTCACACCGGTAAAGCGGCTTCCGGGACGAATTTCAAGTTCGACCCGGTCGGAGGCTCAGCCGAAGGAGGCAGCGGCGGCGATCAGCAAGATCATGACGCCGCAAATGCGGCTGGTGCTGTCTTTCAGGGCAAAGACCACCGGATCGTCGTGCATCTTGCCCCTGTGGGTGAGCATGACGACGCGACTGATCCAGTAGAGAAGGATCGCACAAACCGCGCCAAGCAGCTTCGGGCGTTCGTAGATCAGCGAGACCGACGGTGTGCTGATGTAGAGCGCGAGGACCAGCACGGATACGTAGCCGGCGGTCAGCGCCATGCCTGAGACGACGGGAATGTCGGAGGTGACATAGGCGCGCCCGGCGGAGCCCTCGCGCCCTGCGGCCACGTCGCTGATCAGCTCGGCCTGCCGCTTGATGGCCGCCAGCGACAGGAACAGGAAGCCGGAGAAGGCCAGCAGCCAAGGGGAGATCAGGATGCCGGTCGCCGCCCCGCCGGCGATGATGCGCACCGTGTAGAGCGTGGCGAGGGTGCAGATGTCGATCACCAGCCGGCGCTTGAGGTTGAGCGAATAGGCGGTGGTGAGGATGAAATACCCCAGCAGGACGAGGAAGAAGTCGAATGGCAGAAGCAGCAGAGCCAGCAGCAGCCCGCCCAGCAACAGTGCCGGCGCCAGCAGCGACCCGTGCAGCAACGCCATCTCGCCCGAGGGCAGCGGACGTTTCGACTTGCGCGGGTGCGCGCGGTCGGCGGACAGGTCCAGAAGGTCGTTCAGCAGGTAGACACTGGAGGCGATCATGCTGAACACGATGAAGGCCAGCATCGCAGCCACCCAGTCGCGCGGATCGTGGCTGTGCGCCATCAGAACCGGCAGGAAGATCAGGACGTTCTTCGCCCATTGGTGCGGACGGACCGCGCGCAGCCAGGACTTGTTCGGGCCGGCGAGCTCCGCGCGCCCCAGATGATCCGCACCCTCGGCGGCTGCAGCTTCCGCGCCGGTGCGCAGATCGTCGGGCGCATTGACGGTGATCGCCTTGCGGGCGCCTTTCCAGACCTCGAGATCGGCCTCGTGATCGCCGATGTAGTCGTATTCGCCACGGCCGAACCGCTCGATCAGGAAGGCCGCCTTGCGGTCCGCCTTGAGGTTGGTCTCGCCGTCGGAGCCATGCACCTCGTCGAAGATGCCGAGATGGTCGGCGATCTGCTGCGCGACCTGCCGGTCGGAGGCCGTCACCAGCGCCACCCGGCCACCGGCGTCGCGGTGGCTCTGGATACGCGCCAGCACCTCGTCGTTGTAGGGCAGCTTGCTGACATCCACCTTGGCCGTATCCGCTAGCGCCTTCTTGAAGGCTGCCTTGCCCTCCGGCAGCGCCCTGAGCGCCCGCGCGGCGGCAGGAATATCGCGGGAGACCACGTTCCACCAATTTTCCAGAAGCATGTCGCTGCGGATCAACGTGCCGTCGAGATCGACGGCAAGAAGCGGCGGGTGGTCCACCGGTTGGTCGGCGGAACTGGTGGTGTCTTGCACGGGTTACGTCCTGCTCGTCGGGCACGTCTTTTATCGGAGGCGGCGCACCGCCCCGCGCTGTCTGGCCGGAATCTAGGACGCGGGTCGCTGCGGTGGCAAAGCGTGTGCGGGCTCCATCGGCGGTTTTGCCCCGATGGTGGTGATGCTGTCACAGGGCGGTGGTTGGATACGCCACCATAGACGCTGCGTCGCAGCATGTTCTGGCGCGACATGCGATATCCTGCAGGTGGACACAGGTCGCGTCAGGACGGATCACGATGCACACCACAGCAAGCCCCTCCGAAGACATCACGCTCGACAGCTACCAGAGCTGGTCCCTGACCCGCCACGAGGCGGCAGGCGCGGGAGATCTGCCCGACCTGCTGTTCCTGCACGGCATGTCTGCGGGCGGCTGGGTCTGGACGGAGCGCTGGCTCGGCCATTTTACCGAAGCAGGGCACCGCTGCTGGACCATGAGCCTGCCGGGCCGCCCCGCTGGCGCGACCATGGCCACGGATCCCGGCGTTCTGGACCGCGTGCTGTCACAAGCGATGCAGGGCGGCGATGCGGGCGCGGCGCTCGACGCCCTCGCGGCAGCGCTCCCGGGCGCATCGCTCTTCGACGGGCCGGGGGTCTCGACACGCTCACCGACGCCCTCGCGGAGGCCCTGGCCGCCATTGGCCGGCCCACTGTCGTCGTGGGTCATTCGCTGGGCGGGGCCGTCGCGCAGAACCTGTTGCGGCGCGGCGGGCGCCCGGCGGCGACGGTGCTGCTCTGCTCGGCGCCGCCCTACGGGCTCTGGCGCGCGTCGATGGAGATGGCCACGACCAACCTTGCGCTCTGGAAGGCGATGTTCGACCTGTCCTTCTTCGGGGTCGCCGCGACCGACCCGCGGGTGATCCGGGACAACATGTTTCCGAATGGTATCTCCGAGGCGGAGTTCCGCACCGTTCTCAGCCGCCTGACCGACGAGGCGCTCGCCGCGACGGCGCGCACCTCGGGCTTCCCGCCCTTCGCGCCGCTGCCCGGCCCCCGCTCCGACCTGCTGGTGATCGGCGCCGGAAAGGACCGCTTCGTGCCGCCGCTCGATGTCCACCTGACCGGTCTCTACTACGGCAGCCGCCCCCGGATCGTCGCCGGCGCGGGGCACATGCCGATGTACGAGCCTGCGTTCCTGTCGGAGACCGCCGGCCACATCCTCGACTGGCTGCCCGGCATCGCGGCGGGTGACTGAAAGGGATCAGCCCTCGGCGCCCAGATGTTTCTCGCCGCGCTCTCCGGCGAGACGCACCTGGCGTTGCCGTTCCCGAAACCTCTCGCGATCCGCGTCGGAGAACTCCTCGATGCAGCGCGGGCAGGAAACGCCCTCCTCGAAAGCATCGGAGCGGCGGTCGTCTTCGGACACCGGGCGGCGGCAGGCGTGGCACATCGCGTGGCTGCCCTGCTCGAGCCCGTGTTTGAGTGCGACCCGCTGGTCGAAGACGAAACATTCGCCGTGCCAGAGGCTGTCCCGCTCCGGCACCTCCTCGAGGTATTTCAGGATCCCGCCCTTGAGGTGGAACACCTCCGCCTCGCCAAGGCCCATCAGGTAGTTCGTCGATTTCTCGCAACGGATGCCGCCGGTGCAGAACATCGCGATCCGCTTGTTGTGAAACCGCTCGCGGTTCGCCTCCCACCAGGCCGGGAAATCGCGGAACGACCGGATGCCGGGGTCCTCCGCTCCCTCGAAGGTGCCGATGGCGACCTCGTAGTCGTTGCGGGTGTCGATCACCGCGACATCCGGTGCGGAGATCAGCGCGTTCCACTCCGCCGGGTCGACATAGCGGCCGACGGCGGCGGTCGGGTCCACCTGTGGCTGACCCATGGTGACGATCTCGCGCTTGAGGCGGACCTTTATGCGGCCGAACGGCATTTCTTCTGCCTGGCTCTCCTTCCATTCCAGCCCCTCGCACCCGGGAAGGGTGCGGATATGTGCGAGAACCCGGGCGACCCCGTCCGGCGGTCCGGCAATGGTGCCGTTGATCCCCTCGGCGGCCAGCAGCAGGCTGCCGCGCACGCCTTCGGCCTCGCACAGCGCCTTGAGCGGCGCGCGCAGCGCGTCGGGGTTATCGAAGCGGGTGAAATGATAGAGTGCGGCGATGGTCAGCATGGCCGTTTCCCTAGGCCGGAACACCACGAAAGAACAAGCCCGATTGACCCCGGGCCCCGGCTTGCCTAGCCAATAGGGCAGGAGGTGCCTGCCATGACCGAAGCCCTGATCGTGATCGACGTCCAGAACGACTTCTGCCCGGGCGGCGCGCTGGCCGTCCCCGGCGGCGACGAGATCGTGCCCGCCATCAACGCCATGCTTCCCGATTTCCCGGTTCGCGTCTTCACCCAGGACTGGCACCCGGCGGATCATGGCTCCTTCGCCTCCCGGCATCCCGGCAAGAAATCGTTCGAGGTGATCGACATGCCATATGGCGCGCAGGTGCTCTGGCCAGATCATTGCGTGCAGGGAAGCAGGGGTGCGGAGTTCCACTCCCATCTCCTGACCGACCCGGCCGACCTGATCATCCGCAAGGGGTTCCGGCGCGAGATCGACAGCTATTCCGCCTTTTTCGAGAACGACCACGAGACCCCCACCGGGCTCGACGGCTACCTGCGCACCCGCGGGGTCGAGCGGCTCCGGATGGTTGGCCTCGCCACCGATTTCTGCGTCCATTACTCGGCCGTCGACGCGGCGCGGCTGGGCTACGCGGTGACGGTCGATCTCGCCTGCTGCAGGGCGATCGACCTCGACGGCTCGCGGGAAGCGGCCCTGGAAGCCATGCTCGACGCCGGAATCGTGCTGGACGGCCGCTGATTGTCCGGCTTGCCGGAAATTAAGCAATCGGGAACCAGTTTCTGGTTTCCTGCCTGCCGTGGCTGCAGACAGATCTCTGCGCGTTGACCCAACGGAGACGGAATGGACCCGAGAACCGAGGCTGCAGACCGAAGCCTTGCCGAATTCCGCGCCAGCCGTAGCCTCGAAGGCCGTTTCCTGTCCTATTGCCGTGGCCGTTCGCGGCATTTCTGGACGCGGCAGTTGCTCGTTGTCGTCTGCTTCCCGATTTTTCTGACCATGGCGGACACCGGCACGGCGCTGCTGACCGCGGCAATCGTGTTCCTGGGCGACGCGCTGGATTGCGCCGTCCTCCGGCATTACGGAAAGCGCAGCACGATGGGGGCGGACTATCCGCGTGCCCAGGTCGTCACCACGGCGCTGGGCGGGCTGCAGGCCCTGTCCCTGAGCCTTTTCGTGGCGCTGGTTCATCGGCTCGGCGGCCATGATGCGCAGACGCTGGCAGGGGCCCTCTGCATGGCGGCCCTACTGGACGCCTCCTTGCTTTACGGCGTGCACAGCAAGGCTGCCCTGGTCCGGATCATGATTTACAGCGTGACTCTGGCGGTGATCCTCGTCTACGCGATCGTCGGGCCGTTCGGCGGCGATCGGGCGAGCTACTACGACGTGGCTGCCGCTCTGCTCATCGGTTATGTGGTCTGGGTCTTCGCCCGCCACCTTCACAAGACACGCAAGCGCCGAAGCGTCATGCAACTGGCCACTCTGGAGAGCGCGCGCGACCTCGCCCATGCCAACGTCGCTCTTGAAAGCTCGCGGCAAACCACCCGCCGGCTCGCCCATGTCGCGGAGCGCGCCAACGACAGCGTCATCATCAGCTACAGCGACGGTTGCATTTCCTGGGTGAACCGCGCCTTCACCGAGGTCACCGGCTACAGCTTCTCCGAGGCGGTCGGGCGCAACGTGAACTTCCTGAACGGCCCGGAGACCAGCGAAGCGGCGATCCGGCAGCTGAACAGTGCGCGGGCGGAGCGCCGGCCGGTCCGGGTCGAGATTGTCAACCGGCACAAGGACGGGCATCCGATCTGGGTCGAGGTCAGCATCGCCCCGGTGTTCGACGATTCCGGCGAGCTGGAACACATGGTGAGCGTCGAGCGGGACATCAGCGAAGCCAAGCGCCGCGAACATGCGGTGGCGGCGGCCCGGAAGGCGGCCGAGGATGCCGTGCGGGCGCGCCACAATTTCCTCGCCACCATGAGCCACGAGATACGGACGCCGATGAACGGCGTCATCGGAACGGCCGATCTGCTTCTCGAGACCCCGCTGGACGAGGCGCAACGGACCCTCGTTCGCACGATCACCTCCTCGGGGGAAGCGCTGCTCGCCATCGTCAACGACATCCTCGATTTCTCCAAGCTCGAGTCCGGCCGGCTCGACGTGGTCGCCGAACCGTTCTCGCCGGAGCAATGCCTGCGCCACGCGCTCGAGCTGGTGTTCCCGCTGGCCGAGGCAAAGGGGCTGGAGCTGAGCCTCGTACTTCCGCCGAACCTGCCGGAGCGTGTAGTTGGCGACGACGGCCGGTGGCGGCAGATCCTGCTCAACCTGCTGAGCAACGCCATCAAGTTCACCGAGGAAGGGTTCGTCCGCGTGGAGGTCAGCCTGCGCATGGACGGTGGCAAGTGCCATTTCCTGATCTCGATCCGCGATTCCGGCATCGGGATCGAGATGGAACGGATCGACCACATCTTCGACAGCTTCACCCAGGCCGACGCCAATGTCGCGGGCCGGTTTGGCGGAACCGGGCTCGGCCTGTCGATCTCCCGCCTTCTGGCCGAGGCGATGGGCGGTGAGATCTCGGCGGAGTCGCGCCCTGGCAAGGGCTCGGTCTTTCACGTCTCTTTCAGCGTGCCAATTGCGGCCGCAACCGAGGCTGCCGCGCCGAGAACATCCGAGGCTGCGGTCCTCCCCAATGTGGAAGAGCTTGCCGGGCTGGTCGTGCTGGTGGCCGAGGACAACAAAACGAATACCCTGCTCATCGACAAGATGCTGTCGGCCATGGGTCTTGAAACCGTCTTTGCCGTGAACGGCCGCGAGGCGGTGGATCTGTTTGTCCTGCGCCGGCCTGATATCGTGCTGATGGACATGCACATGCCGATCCTCGACGGGCTGGAGGCAACGCGGGAGATCCGGGAGAAGGAGGCGCAGGACGGCGACGCCCCGACCCCGATCATCGCCCTGACCGCGAATGCCTTTCCCGAGGACCGCACGATGTGCCTGCTGGCCGGCATGGACGACGTGGTGACCAAGCCTTTCCGCAAGCACGATCTGCATCAGGCACTGCTGGAAGCGCGTGGGTTCCATAGCGCCCGGACCCGATCAACGGAGGATGGCGCGTTGCGGCACGCGCCGGATCCCGGCTCCGTCCAGCAGGTCCGCCTGGCCGAGACGGCGACGCCGGTCGACCGGCCGAAACGGTCTCCCGCCGCGGAGGTGATCGGCCCTGACGGCCACGAGGTCCCCGTCTCCATCGGATCGTTCCGCTAAGCCGAATGGCCGGGGCAGGAACCGGGTGACGGCCCTTTTCTTCGGCGTGCGCGAAAGATAGCCTGCTCCGCATCAGCGCAACGGGGGCTTCATGATCGATATCGCCACGCGGGTATGGAACCACAAGTGGAAGATCGATCCGATCGTCCGGTCGATGATCGACACCGATTTCTACAAGCTTCTCATGTGCCAGTCGGTGTTTCGCAACAAGCCGGACGCGCGCGTCACCTTTTCCCTGATCAACAGGACCAAGGACGTGCGGCTCGCCGAACTGATCGACGAGGGCGAATTGCGCGAGCATCTCGATCATATCCGGTCGCTGTCGCTGTCCCGGGGCGAAAGCACGTGGCTGCGCGGCAACACCTTCTACGGCAAGCGCCAGATGTTCCGCCCCGACTTCATGGAGTGGTTCGAAGCGCTGCGCCTGCCCGACTACCACCTGGAGAAACGCGACGGGCAATACGAACTGACCTTCGAAGGCAGCTGGCCCGAGGTCATGCTGTGGGAGATCCCTGCGCTCACCGTCCTGATGGAGTTGCGCGGCCGCGCGGTCCTGAACCGGATGGAGAAGTTCGAGCTGCAGGTGCTCTACGCCCGCGCCATGACCAAGCTCTGGGAAAAGGTCGAGCGCCTGCGCAAGGTGCCCGCGTTGCGCATCGCCGATTTCGGCACCCGCCGCCGGCATTCCTTCCTGTGGCAGGATTGGTGCGTGCAGGCGCTGATCGAAGGCCTGGGCGACACCTTCATCGGCACCTCCAACTGCCTGATCGCGATGCGCCAGGAGGTGGAGGCGATCGGCACCAATGCGCATGAACTGCCGATGGTCTACGCAGCGCTCGCCGAGACCGACGAGGCGTTGGCAAAGGCGCCCTACCGGGTGCTCGAGGATTGGCAGGAGGAGCACGAGGGCAACCTGCGGATCATCCTGCCCGACACGTTCGGCACCAAGGGCTTCCTGAAACGCGCGCCGCATTGGCTGGAGAGCTGGACCGGCATGCGGATCGACAGTGGCGACCCGGCGACCGGCGCCGAAACCGCCATCGAGTGGTGGAAATCCCGTGGCGAGGATCCCCGAAAGAAGTTGGTGATCTTCTCGGACGGGCTCGACGTGGAAAAGATCCTTGAGCTGCACCGCCAGTTCGAGGGCCGGGTCCGGGTGAGTTTCGGCTGGGGCACCCTGTTGACCAACGATTTCCGCGGGCTGGTGCCGAACGACGCGCTGCGCCCGTTCTCGCTGGTCTGCAAGGCGGTCAGCGCCAATGGCAATCCGACCGTCAAACTCTCCGACAATCCCAACAAGTCGATGGGACCGGCCGACGAGGTTGCGCGCTACAAGCGGGTCTTCGGCGTGGGCGAGCAAGAAGCGCTCGAGGTGATCGTCTGACCGCCTACCCGCCGAGATAAAGCCGCGCCGCGGCAAGCGCCCGCTCGGCATAGAGCCTCTGGCGCGGGTCGTCGTGCGGCGCCCGGTTGACGATCCAGCCAGCCGTCGCCAGCCCACGGATCAGCACGAACATCGCGAGGTCGTCGCGCAGCCGCGCGGCGTCGGGCCGGCGGGACAGGTAACCCTCCAGCAGCGCCTCGGCGCGCAGCTCCCATCCCGGCAGGTCAATCTGCTGGATCAGCGCGGTGGCGAGGTCGTAGCCGCGATACCCGAACCCGCTGTCGTCGAAATCGATCAGCCACAGCCGCGCACCGTCGTCGAGCACGTTCTCCCGCAGCGTGTCGGCATGGATCAGTCCCACATCCGGATGCGAAACGGCGGCGAGTTGCCGGCGCGCCGCATCCCTTGCTTCCGCGAGCAAGGTGCGCTCCGCGTCGTCCAGGGCGGGATTGAGCCAATGGCCGCCCCACCGTGGCACCTCGCCGATCAGGTCGTCCCGCTTCCAGGTCCGGCGCGGCACCGGGCAGAGGCGGAGCCTGTCGGCGGCCGAATGCAGGTCGGCGAGGGTGGCGCCGAGCCGGTGATGCTGCTGCACGGGGTCGCCCGGCGCCTCGGCAAGCGGCGGCGCATCGATCCAGGCCACGGCCGAAACGAGCTGCGCATCGCAGTCGATCGCCAACTCTCCCGTACGGGTGCGACGCGGTGCGGGACAGGCGACACCCGCCTCGGCAAGCGCCTCCGTCCACGCCAGTTCCGCTCCAACCGCAACCGGATCGACGTTGCCCCGTCGATGCAGCCGCAAGGCAACCCGGGCGCCGTCCGCGAGCCGAAGGTCGAACACGGTATTCTCGCGCTGCGCGACCAGCCTCGGCGTGCCAAGGCATCCGCCCCAGGCCTCCGCCGCCGCCATGGCGAGCGCAGTCATCGCCGCCGTGCTCACGCGGGCATCCCGTCCAGCACGTCCGCCAGCGTTGCGGCGAGCATCTCTGCGTGGTCCCGGGCAAAGACCATCGGCGGGCGCATCTTGAGAATGTTCATCTTCCGCCCGATCCGGTTGAGCAGCACCCCCCGCTGCCGCATCCTTTCCACCACCTCTTCGGCAAAGGCGGTCGCGGGCGTGCCGTCCTCAAGGGCGAATTCGACCGCGAGGAAAAACCCCTGCCCGCGCACCTCGGCAATCTTTGGATGAGACAGGCCACGCAGCAGACCGAGCGCTTGGGCGCCCACGTCCCGCGCGTTCCCGACCAGGTCCTCCGCCTCGATCACGTCCAGCGTTGCCAGCGCGGCTGCCGCAGAAACCGGGTTCCCGCCGAAGGTGTTGAAATAGCCAAAGGCGCCGCGAAAGGCGGCCATGACGTCGGGCCGGCAGATCACCGCGGCCACGGGATGCCCGTTCGCCATCGGCTTGCCGAGCGTCACCACGTCCGGCGCGAACCCCATATGCGAATGCCCCCACCACGCGCTCCCGAGTCGCCCGAAGCCCGGCTGAACCTCGTCGCAGAGCACCAGGCCGCCGGCCGCGCGGACCACCGCGACCGTCGGGTCGAGAAACCCCGGCGGCGGCACCGGCAGCCCCTCGTTGGCAAATGCCGGACAGAGCATGAAGCCCGCGAACCCGTGCCCCGCCTCCTCCAATTCGCCGATGGCGCGGGCAACTTCGGCAGCGAAAGCCTGCGCCTGCCCCTCTGGCGATCCACCCACCGGATGCATGCTGTCGGGCGCGGGGACCAGACGCACATGGCCGGGATAGCCACCGATGGGGGGCCGCCGGGTGGAGAGCTGGCTCGTGGCGCGGGTGTTGCCGTGGTAGGTGTTGTCGGTCGCGATGATCCCAGTCTTGCCGGTCACGGCCTCCGCCATCCGCAGCGCGACGTCGTTGGCTTCCGACCCCGTGCACACCAGGATAGTCTGGGTCAGCCCGTGATCGAACCGCGCCGTGAGCCGGTCGAGGTAGTCCAGGATCCCCTCGTGCAGGTAGCGCGTGTGGGTGTTCAGAATGCCGGCCTGACGGCTGATCGCCTCCACCACGCGCGGGTGGCAATGCCCGACATGCGGCACGTTGTTGTAGCAGTCGAGATAGCGCCGGCCGTCGGCATCCCAGAGCCAGACGCCCTCGCCGCGCACGATGTGCACCGGGTCGCGGTAAAACGTCGGCACGTTCGGCCCCATCAGCCGTTGGCGGCGCTCGGCAAGGCTCTCCATCTGCGTCAGTCCTCGTCCGACACCTTGCCGCGCAACGCCTTTACCGTGCCGCGCCGAGTCTTGGCGTCGACCCGCCTGCGCTTGGAAGCGAGCGTGGGCCGGGTCGCGACCCGGCGTTTCGGCCGATGTGTGGCCTTGAGGATGAGTTCCGCCAGCCGTTCGCGGGCGATTTCCCGGTTGCGGGCCTGGCTGCGCGTATCCTCGACCCGCAGGATCAGCGCGCCATCGGCTGTCCACCGCCGGCCGGCGATCTTGCGCAGCCGGGTCTTCACCGGGTCTGGCAGGTTCGGGCTGCGCGCGGCCTCGAACCGCAGCTCGACGGCCGTCGATACCTTGTTGACGTTCTGCCCGCCCGGGCCCGACGACCTGACGAACTGCTCCGTCAGCTCCCAATCCTCGATCGCGATGTCGTCCGTGACCCTGAGCATGGCACCGTCCTTTCCAGTGCTTCCTTAGGCCAGAATGCCGCTGCCGCGCCAGTCTCGGAAAAGCGGCTTCCGTTGGCGCTGGGGCAATCGCGCCTAGTCCGCGACGTCCGGCAGGCGTTGCCCGGACACGAAAAGAGCCGTCTCCCGGTCGGGAAACGGCTCTCCGAGCTATCTTGGAGGTGAGGTGTCATGGGCGCATAAGCCCGTCGGAAGACTACCTCGAAGGCTGCCTTAGTGGCACGTCCTTCCGAATTTCACGACACCCCTCTCCAGCATGACTCTCGACACTGGATCACCTCCTTTCAGTTGTTTCTGTCCCCTTCAGCGTGACACAGAACGCTTACCTGTCAATGAATTTCCACGCGGGCAGGCGACAAGCGCTGAACGATGAGGCGAAACGGGATCAGGGCGATCAAGGCGAGGGCAAGCTTGACAGACCAGTCGGCGATGGCGAGCGAAGCCCAGAGCGGTGCAACCGGCCCGGCGCCCAGCAGCGGCAGCGTTTCCTGGGCCCAGAGCGGCGGGTTGGCGGGCTCCATGCCGTTCAGGGCGGCGGAAAAGGCAATGCTGAAGAACAGGGCGGTGTCCAGCGTCGAGCCGACGAGCGTGGAGGCCAGCGGCGCACGCCACCAATGCCCTTCGCGCATGCGGTCGAAAATCGCTACGTCCATCATTTGCGCTGCGAGGAAGGCGGTGCCGGATGCGATCGCCACGCGCAGTGTTACCAGCGGACCGAATTCGCCATGGATCTGGCTGCCGATCAGCGAGCAGACCACGCCCACCACGAAGCCCGCGAGCACGACTCGGCGTGCCGCTGCGGCGCCGTAGAGCCGGTTCATAAGGTCGGTCACGAGGAAGGCGAACGGATAGGTGAGCGCCCCCCAGGTCAGCCACTGGCCGAGGAGATGCTGCACGAGAATATTGGAGGCCACGACGATGGCGGCCATGGCAAGAATGCCGGGAAGATGTTTGCGCGTCATGAATCGGATGCCCGTTTTGACAAGGTTGCGGCGACTTGTCCCCGGTGGGGAAAGACCGCCTCTTAGCGGTCCGGCGCCTGTTCGGCAAGATCAATCGGGCAGGATGGCTTCGACGATCTCGCTGCGCAAAAAGGGCAGGAAATTGTCGTCGGAGACCATGACGGCCCGCAGCCGGCCGTCGGGATCACGCCAGATGCCGATTCCTTCGAGGTTGTCGTGCCGCCCGACCGGCGAGGAGAAGATCGTCTCGCCCGGCTTCACCTCCGCCGGGTCGGACAGGTCGAAACGGCGGATCCGGCTTGCGAAGCCGATGGCGACGAACTTCCGTTCGAGGAGGTAGAGCCGGCCGTCCGGCCCGAAATCCGCCCCGACCGAGCGCCAGAGCCCCTCCTGCTCCAGCGCGAACGGCTGGTCCCAGCGGTCTCCGGCATGGCGGAAGACCGGGTAATCCTCCCAACCTTCCGGCAGGTTCTCGGGGATCGCCAGAAGCGCGCCGTCCGGGGCGGTGGCGACGGCCTCCAACCCCTTGTTGTTCTCGAGCTCGAGAAACGCACCCGCCTGGTCCAGCCGCGTCGCCCGCGCGTGGGGATCGTCGTAGAGCCAGACCCGGTTCATCCCCTCGTAGGAAATCGCGAGCGAGCCGTCGGACGCGATCGAGATCCCCTCTGAATCCGAACCGAGAAACAGGTTCTCCGGCGTCCGCTCGCCGGCAATCGCCCAGGGGGTCTGCGCCTCGACGCCCACAAGCTGGCCGTCTTGCCGCAGCAGCCGCCCGCGGGTGATCAGGCCCGCGTCGCTCACCGCCCAGAAGGCTTCGCCGTCGTCGGACACGTCGATACCAGACCAGCCGCCGAAGAGTTCCGCATCGCCATGCCAATCCACGCGAGCCACCGTCGCGGGCGCGTGGCTGCGCGCCGCGACGCCTGCGACACCGGCCAGCGCGACGAGCAGCGTCAGCGCGAGGCGAGGACAGCGCCGCATTGGTTGGGCAGATCGGCCATCGTGTAGTCACGCGCGCCGCGTTTCTTCGGTGCGGGCGCTGCGGGCTTGGTGGATTTCGGCGGGTTCAGGTAGTCGGTCACCCACCACTGGAGCGAGGCATCGCATCCGGTTCCGCCCTTGGAAAGTTCGTTGACAGAGGGGCTCTGGGTGACGCAACCGGGCGCCCCTTTCGGGCATTTGAGACGAACGTGGAAATGGTAATTGTGGCCATAGATCGGACGGATCTTCTGCAGCCATTTCGCGTCGCTGCGTTTCGCGGTCTTGCAGAACTCGATTTTCACCGGTGGGGTCACGAATATCCGGTCGACGCGCGGGTCCATCGCAGCGCGCTTCAGGATGGCGGCATGGGCTGGCGTCCAGTTGCCGTTGACGCTGCGCTGGTCGGAGGAGCGCACATCGATGGAGGAGATGTTCTCCCGGTCGCGGCGGCTGAGGCGCAGGTTGGTGGCCGGCTTCATCCAGATATCGGCGTCGAGCCCGATCTGGTGCGAGGAATGCCCGGAGGTCATCGGCCCGCCGCGCGGTTGCGAGATATCGCCGATATAAAGCCCCTGCCAGCCAACCTTCGTCGCAAAGGCCGAGAGGTCCTGGAGAAATTCGATCATCACCGGCTGGCCCCAGTTGCGGTTGCGCGACAGCCGCATCGCCTGCCAGGTCGGGCCGGTCTCGGGAAGTTCGACGTTTCCGGCGGCGCAGCCCTTGGAATAGAAGCCGATCGGTTGCGACTTCTGCTGAGAAGCGGTCGGCTTTGCGCCAAACAATTGATTGGCCTTGGGTTCTGCGGCCGCAGGCAACGCCAGAAGCCCGATCAGGGCGCCGGCGAGGATTGTGCGGATGGTGGACATGCTGCTCTCTCCCCATCTGGTTTTACCCAGTGTAGCAGGATCAGCCCCAATAAAAAAAGGCCTATCAGAGGGCTGATTCCCATTTGTTGGGAGCCGCTGAGGTCGGTCACGAGGCCGATGGAGAGGGGGGCGAGGAACGAGGTCGCCTTGCCCGCAAGTGCGTAGAGCCCAAAGGCCTGGGTCATCCGTTCCGGGTCGCCCTGCCGGCACATCATGGTCCGGCTGGCCGACTGGAGCGCGCCGCCCGCCGCCCCGATGGCCGCGCCGAGGGCGTAGAAGGCGACGTCTGGAAGGCGCGAGTCCGGTGCCAGGGGAACACCGAACAGCGCCTCCCGCGAGACGAAGACCATCGACACGCAGATCGCGGTCAGCAGAAGGACGCAGATCGTGATGACCGGTTTCGGCCCGAAGCGGCTGTCGGCGCGGCCGCCGATCCAGGCAAAGACTGCGGCGCTGATGACCGCGAGGATCCCGAAGACGCCGGTGTCGACGACGCTCCAGCCCAGCACGCCCGCCGCGTAGAGACCGCCAAAGACATAGAGGCCGTTGAGCGCGTCGCGGTAGAACATGGAGGAGCCGAGGAAGGCGAAGAGCGAGGGCGCCGATGGCAATTGCCGGAGGGTCGAGCGAAGCTCCGGCCAGGCATCGCGCGCGGCCTGGCGCAGCGGTTCGTGGGCGTGTCCCGGCAGTTCGCGCACCCAGAGGAAGAACGGGACCATGAAGACGACGTACCAGAGCGCCGTGAAAGGGCCCACGAAGCGCGTGCCCTCGCGGGCCGCGGCGTCCAGTCCGAACGCGGGCGCCCATCCCAGAAGCGTCGTTCCGGCGGCGCTCTCGGCGAAGAAGAGCAGCATGATCACCAGCGAAAGCAGCCCGCCGACATAGCCGAAGGCCCATCCGCTGCCGGAGATCCGCCCGATCTCGTCGTGCTCTCCGAGGTCCGGCAGCATGGCGTTGGTGAAGATCGTCGCGAATTCCATCCCGAGCAGCCCGAGGCCGAACAGGATGAGGACCAGCGTCAGGTTCGTGGTGCCGGGTTCCGCCAGCCAGATGCCGCTGGCGCCGAGGACGTAGAGAACCGAGAAGGCTGCGACCCACGATAAGCGATGCCCGCCCTTGTCGGCCATTGCTCCGAGAAAGGGCGCGAGCAATGCGATCAGGGCGCCGCCAAGGCCGATGGTATAGCCCCACGCGGCCTGCGCAGCGGCGCCGTCGTCCAGCAGTTCCTTGACGTAGGGCGCAAAAATGAACGTCAGGAGCAGGGTGTTGTAGGGTTGGCTGGCCCAATCGAAGAAGAACCATCCCCAGATGCGTTTCCGATGGGAGCTGGTGACCATTCGCTGTCCTGCCCTGCCGCTGGCGCCAGCCTTCGGCTTAGAACAACCGGCGATCACCGGCAAGCTGGCCCGCGTCCGCCGCCCGTCGGACCGCTATCAGCGCGTGATGCGGAGCACCTTGCGTTCGGCAACCGGCGTACCGAAGGTTGCCCGGTGCGGGTCCGCATCGGATTGCTCGGGAAATACGCTGGCGATTTCCGGTGTGGTGACATCTGCCACGCGGAGGATGCGGGGTTGCCGTGCGGGCTCCGGGGGCGCGGCGACGGCAATCTTTCGTTCTTCGGTTTTGGAACGCAGGAGCACCGGCTGGGGAACTGTCGGGGCAATGTCCGCCTCCGGAAGCGACGGACGGGCGAGGAGCGCGCGATGGTCCGACGAGGATGGGCGCACACGGACCGGCGCCGCCTGCGTCGGGCCTTGTCCGGTGACGGAGTTGGCGAGCGCCAGTTCGGTCGGCCCGTTCGCCGGGTTGGCCTCCGATCTCGCCGTCGCATCCATGACGGGATCGGGCTCCGACACGTTGGACGGATAGTAGTGGGCAAGATCGATGTCGGCGGGATCCGTGATGGCGACGGGGAACAGGAACAGGGTCAGTCCGAGAAGTCCCGTGGTCACGACGCCGCCGCCGAGAAGGGCATATGCGAGATTGAATGGGCGCATCTTGAGCTCCGAGGTTTCGGTTCCCGTCAAGCGTGACACGCGCTTTGGGCAGCAATGGGGCACCATGCCGAACCAATGCGGTCACGGCGCCATACTGTTGCCATTCAGGTTAAAAGCCGCTTACCGCGGCCTGAGACTGCGCGAAATACCGCTGGGTCAGTCGAAGAACGGGGTCATCTGGGCGACGATGACCGAGTTCTCGGCCAGCGCCCGGGCCATGAGCTCGCGCTCCTCGTCCGGCACCTCGTGCCCGTCGGCCAGTCGCTCTTCCAGCGTCCCGTAGCCGGTAACGTCGAGCGGCGCCAGGTCGGCCTGTTTCAGGATCGCGACGGTCTCGCGCACCGCTTCCGCCTCGTCGACGCCCGAGGCGTAGCACATCAGCGCCGCGCCGGTCGCGCCCTCGGGCAGGCCGTCGCCGTCGTGCCGGCCGACCTCGACCAGCAGCGTGTACACCTCCTGCGGGCGTTTCTTCTTCTTCGGTGTATCGGGGCTCGTGTCGGTCATGTTGCGCGGCTTAGGCGCTTTGGCGGCGGTTGCCAAGCCCCGCTAGAGCCGGGGTCGCCCGTCCGCGCCATCGGGGCGGCGCGGCTGGTAGGAAGTATCGAGCACCGGCAGAAGAGGCAGGCGGCCGGCGTTCTCGGGGCTGGCGTGGATCTGAGGCATCGGCACCCAGTGCGGATCGGTCTCGTAGAGGTGCCGCAGTCCACCGAGGATCGCGCGCCCTTCGGTCTCGGGAAGAGCGAGCCAGACAGGGGCCATCTCGGACCAGAGCGTGATGCCGAACCAGCCTTCGTCGTCGCTGGTCATCAGCGCCTCGGAGAGCAGGAGCGCCGTCGCGGCGGCCAGGAGCGGCGTTTCGGAGTAGCTCGCAAGCGCCAGCAGCGGCGGAAAGAGCGGGCTGTCGCCCGTGAGCGGCTCGACGGAGATGCCGGCGAGCAGGGCGTGCAGGTGTCGGAGCGCCGGTTCCGCCCCATTGCCCGGCAAGGTCCGTTCGACAGCCTCCGCCAATGCCGTGGCCTCGGTGCGGGACAGCCCGATCAGGTCGCGGCGCAACGCGTCCAGCCCGAGGGTCACCCGCATCTCGGGTGGTGGGAGATCGGCGCAGCGCACCCGGCCGATGGCGCTGCCGGTTAGGAAACCCTGCACGATGGCCGCCCGGTCGGCCGGCTCCATCGCGAAGTAGACGGTCCGAAACGCGTCCCAGTAGGAGCCGAGGTCGTCATGGCCGAGCCCGTCCTGCAAGCGGTCGGCCAGCAGCACGGCGGTCGCGCAGGCAAACGCCCGGAGGTCGCGCTCCGGCTGCGTCGCGGTCAGCAGCAGGGCGTCGCGCAGGGGCAGGTCGTCCGCGGTTTCCAGCCGGCACCCCTGTCGCAGGATCACCCGGCTCAGGGTGCGCGCGTCGGCACCGCGTTCGCGGTCGCCCGGCGGCAAATGCGCGACGATCCCGCGGATCGCCGCTTGCGGCTGACGTCCGGCAGCCGCTCTCAGGTCCATGATCGCCTGAAGCGCACGGAAGCCGAGAAGGGGTGGGTTGGGTGCCTGCATGATTGTCTCGAATGCAAGGCAAATTCGCCGGAAAGATGGCGGATTATCTCGGAATAAAGGTCATTTTCGGGAAGCGCCCCGAATTGAACGTGATCGCGCGAAAATCTCGCCGCATGCCGCACAAAATGTCGAAACGCGGCCCATTGTGTAAAAATTAGAAACAGCAGGCCAGTCGTCGTCAGCTGGCCCGCTGCAATACCCAAGGTCAGTCCCGCAGCAGCTCGTTGATGCCGGTCTTGGAGCGGGTCTGGGCGTCCACGCGCTTCACGATCACCGCGCAGTAGAGGTTCACGCCGTTCTTCGACGGCATGGAGCCGGCGACGACGACAGAATAGGGCGGCACTTCGCCGTACATCACGTCGCCGGTCTCACGGTCGACAATCTTTGTGGACTTGCCGATGAAGACGCCCATGCCGAGCACCGAGCCCTCGCGGACGATGCAGCCCTCGACGACCTCGGAGCGGGCACCGATGAAGCAGTTGTCCTCGATGATCGTGGGGCCTGCCTGCATCGGCTCCAGCACGCCGCCGATGCCGACGCCGCCCGACAGGTGCACGTTCTTGCCGATCTGGGCGCAGGAGCCGACGGTGGCCCAGGTATCGACCATCGTGCCCTCGTCGACATAGGCCCCGAGGTTCACGAAGGAGGGCATCAGCACCACGCCGGGCGCGATGTAGGCCGACTTACGGACGATGCAGTTGGGCACCGCGCGGAAGCCGCTTGCCTTCCACTCGTTGTCGCCCCAGCCCTTGAACTTGCTGTCGACCTTGTCCCACCAGTGACCGCCCTGCGGGCCGCCGTCCTGCTGCTCCATGTCCTTGACGCGGAAGCCCAGCAGAACCGCCTTCTTGGCCCACTGGTTGACGTGCCAGTCGCCGCTCTCGAGCTTCTCGGCCACCCTCAGCGTGCCGCTGTCGAGCGCGGCGAGCGTGTCCTCGATCGCTTCCAGCGTCTCGCCGCCAGTGTGCGGATTGATCGTGTCCCGGATCTCCCAGGCAGCTTCGATGGCAGCTTCGAGCTGTGCGTTGGTCTGAGCGGTCGACATCGGCGGCCCCTTCCCCTTTGGTGCAATGCTTGGGGTCGAGGCTATAGTGTGCAGACCGCGTGCTGGCAATCTGAAGGGCTCAGACGAAGAGCAGATCGTCGAAGATCTGGCCATCGCCTTCGGCGTCCTCGACACCGAGGATGCGCAGCACGTCGCCGTCGCCCGCCATCGTCAGCTCCCAGCCATCGGCGGTTTCGACCTGGCTGGCCACCGATGCGGAACCGCCGGCGAGGCGGATCATGTCGAGTTGCTCGATGTCGTAGTCGGCAATCGTTTCTGTCTCGGCCCGGCCGTTGTCGAACCGTCCGAAGACGAAGGTATCTCCGCCGACGCCGCCACGAAGCGTGTCGTTGCCCCCGCCGCCCCTGAGCACGTCGAAGCCCTTGCCACCGCGCAGGCTGTCGGCGCCTCTCTGGCCGGCGAGAATATCATTGCCCTCCAAACCGCGCAGAATGTCGGAGCCGCCGCGGCCGAACAGGCTGTCGCCGCCGGAATAGCCAAGCAGCCGGTCGTCGCCATCACGCCCGTGCACCTCGATCCGGGTCAGCGCCTCGCGCCCGCCTTCCTCGTCGGTCGCCAGCACCAAGCCCACGCCTTCGACGTAGAACTTGCGCTCCTCGGACGGGTCGAGGGGGTTGACGTCGCGGGTGCGCAGCACCTCCTCGAAGTCGCCGTATCGCACGTTGACGGTGTCGTCGAGCGACTGCACCACGGCCCAGTCCTCGGCCTCGCCCTCGTAGAATTCCTGGTAGTAGCGCAGGCCGACCTCGGGTTCGGCGAGCATCACGATGCCGGCGCGCGCGCCGTCGATCCCGGCCTCCCACGAGCCGTCCGTGGTCTCGGGCGTGTCGGAGCCCGGCTCGTATTCGGCGGTTTCCTCGCCGAAATACCAGACGTTGCCGCCGGCATCCTGGGCATACCAGTCGTAGGTGTCCTCCACGACGAGGCCGTTCACACGCTCCACGTCGTGCACGACAACGCAGGTCACACCGTCTACCACCCGGGTCTGGTGGGTGACGGTCACGGAGACCTGCTCGCCGTCCTCGGGCTTCTCGAGAAAGAAGGTTGTGCCCGGGCGGAGCGTCATGAACGGATTGTCGATGATTGTGGTGAAATTCGTCGGATCGGGTTGTGGAATGTCGAGAAGCATGACTGGAGTCCTTCCTGTTTGCGAGAGATCGATCCGTCGCACTGCGTGACGCGCGGAATCGCCGTTTCACAACGCCACCCGGAGCGCTGGCGGTCCATCCGCCATCCGGGCGACAGGCCCCTCCGTCGCGGCCGGACGGCGCCATCCGCCATTTGACGGATGGGCGTATCGGGCCGAGGCGGGTAGGATAGGCGGCACATGGAGACCGCTTGCAGCGAGGACCCTGCTGTGCCGCGACCGATCCTGTCGATTCTGGCCGCCACGGGCGTTGCGACGCTTGCGTTGCTGCTCACCTTGCTCGATCTGCTGGTGGAGCAGGGGGCAGGATGGCTCCCCGGGCTGGCAGTCGACTTCTTCGACCGGCTGATCCTCATTGGTGCGGCCGTCGTTGCCACCCTGATGGTGTTGCGCCTCGCGCACCTGAGCGATCGGACGGATCGGCTCGAACTGAACGTCGAACGCGCCGCCCGTGAGGGGAAGGCCTGGAGGGCGCAGAGCCGCCGGTTTCTCGATGGTCTGAGCGCCGCCATCGAGCGACAGTTTTCTGACTGGGATCTGACGCCCGCCGAAGCCGACGTTGCGGGGTTGCTGCTCAAGGGAGCCACCCTGCGCGAGATCGCCGTTCTGCGCCGCACCTCCGAGGCGACCACTCGCCAGCAGGCGCAGTCCGTCTATCGGAAATCCGGACTTGCCAGCCGGGCGGAGCTCTCGGCCTATTTCCTCGAGGATCTCTTCTCGATCAGCGAAATGGACGTGAGGCCCCAGAGCCCAGACGGGATCCGGTTCGACGCCTGATCGCTGCATCCCCTCTGGTACAAGCGCCACGCGATGACACTTTCCCCTGCCGGCGCACCGGGCTAGCCTTGGGCCGTTCATACAGGAAAAGGCGCGATGAAAGACGACCAGTCCAAACGATCCTTCCGTGATGCTCAGGAGGACATGCGCTCCACCTTCGGGCAGCCGGATACCGAGCAGACCCTCTCCCCCGCCTATCGCCTCGCCTATGACGATCTGGATTTCATCCTGCGCGACGAGCTGCGCCCGGTGCGCCTGCAACTGGAGTTGCTGAAACCCGAGATCATGATGGCCGAGCAGAACGTCCAGTCGACCATCGTGTTGTTCGGCGGCGCCCGCATTCGCCCGCCGGAGGACGCCGACAGTGCCCCCACACCCCAGATGGCCGCGATGAGCCATTTCTACGACGTCGCGCGCAACTTCGCGCGGATCATGACCGAGCGCAGCTTGGCGAACTCCGGCGGCCGGGAGGACATCATCGTCACCGGCGGTGGCCCGGGCGTGATGGAGGCCGGCAACCGCGGCGCGGCCGATGCGGGCGGCAAGTCCATCGGGCTCAACATCGTGTTGCCGCACGAGCAGGCGCCTAACCAGTGGGTCACGCCGGAGCTCTGCTTCAACTTCCACTATTTCGGCATCCGCAAGATGCACTTCCTCATGCGCGCCCGTGCCATCGCCATCTTTCCCGGCGGTTTCGGCACCATGGACGAGCTCTTCGAGGCGCTCACCCTGATCCAGACCGGCCGGATGCGGCAGGTTCCGTTCCTGCTTTTCGGGCGGCAGTTCTGGGAGCGGGTCATCGATTTCGAGGCGCTGGCCGAGGTCGGGACGATCAGTCCCGAGGATCTCGACCTGTTCCGGATCGTCGAAACCGCGGAGGAGGCGGTGGCGGCGATCGACAACTGGAATGGCGCCGGGCTCAAGAGGGATGTCGTTCCGGGGAGGTAGGAGTGGCCGGCAGGCGCGGACATTGGGAGGAGATCTACCGGTCCAGGGCCGAAGACGACCTGGGCTGGTACGAGGCGGAGGCTGCGCTTTCGCTGGAGTTGATCGCGGCACATGCGCAGCCGGGGGAGGCGATCATCGATGCCGGCGGTGGCCGGTCGCGGCTGGTGGACGGCCTGCTCTCCCGCGGCCTCGGTCCCGTCACGGTGCTCGACCTCTCGGCGACGGCGCTGGAGGGCAGCCGGACGCGGCTGGGCGCCCGCGCTTCGGAGGTCGAGTGGATCGAGGCCGACATCACCGAATGGCAGCCGACGCCCGGCCGGGACTGGTCCATATGGCACGACCGGGCGGTGTTCCACTTCCTCACGGAGCCCGCGGATCGCGCGCTCTACGTCAGCGCCATGCGCGCGGCCCTCGCACCTGGAGGGCTCGCGATCATGGCGACCTTCGCCGAGGATGGCCCGGAACGCTGCGCCGGCCTGGCCGTGCAGCGGTGGTCTTCGCAGGCGCTTGCCGCCGAACTGCACCGGATCGCCCCGGAACGGTTTGCCCTGATCGATGGCCGGCGCCACGTGCACCGCACGCCTTCAGGGGTGGAGCAACCCTACCGGATTACCTTGCTCCGGCACCACGCCAGCAGAGGAATTTCCTGAATCCAACGGGAATTGTTGATTTTTCGGGCTTTTAGGCGCACGACTTTGACAGGTTTCCAGATTGGGGAGGGAATAGATGACCAATCGAATCCTGTGGATCATCATGGCGCTTCTTGCCATCGCCGGTGGTATCTTCGCGCTGATGAATCCGTTTGCAGCGAGCCTTGCCGCGACAACGATCGCTGCCTGGATGTTCCTGATCTTCGGCGTGCTGCAGGTGATTGCCGGGTTCCGCGTGCCCGGCGCCGGCGCAAAGATCTGGACGTTGCTGATGGGCGCGCTCGCGATCTACCTTGGCATCACGATTCTGGGGCATCCGCTGCGGGGCATGGTGACGTTGACCATGATGGTCGGCATCCTGTTCCTGGCCGGGGGGATCACCAAGATCATCCTCGCCTTCTCGCTCGAGGACCGGCGCTTCTTCTGGGCGATCCTGCTATCCGGCGTCGTGTCAGTGATCCTCGCGGTGATGGTCTTCACCAACTTCCCGCAATCCGCCGCGGTGGTGCTCGGAATCCTTCTGGGGGTGGAGCTCCTGTCGGACGGCGTCTGGTCGCTCGCCATGGCGTTGAGCAGCGACGGCCAGGAAGCCGAGAGCTGATCTTACAGACCGCGCCGCGGGCCTTTGGGCCCGTGGCTCAGGTGTTCAGCCCGGCCTCCGCCGCGATCTCGGCGCGCGTCTTGCGTGCCCGGTCGGTGGCGGATTTCAGCTGGCCGCAGGCGGCCATGATGTCCTCGCCGCGCGGGGTGCGGATCGGGCTGGCGTAGCCGGCCTTGTAGATGATGTCGGCAAAGCTCTCGATCCGCTCCCAGTCCGAGCGCTCGTAGGGCGCGCCGGGCCATTCGTTGAACGGGATCAGGTTGATCTTGGCCGGGATGCCCTGGATCAGCTTCACCAGGCGGCGGGCGTCCGCGTCCGTGTCGTTCACGTCCTTGAGCATCACATACTCGAAAGTGATCCGCTCGGAGTTGGACAGCTTCGGATAGGCGCGCAGCGCGTCCAGCAACTCGGCGATCTTGTACTTGCGGTTGATCGGCACCAGCTTGTCGCGCACCTCGTCGGTGGTGGCGTGGAAGCTGACCGCAAGCATGCAGCCGATCTCCTCGGCGGTGCGCGCGATCTCCGGCACGATGCCCGAGGTCGACAGCGTGATCCTGCGGCGCGACAGCGAAATGCCCTCGCCATCCATCACGATGCGCATCGCGTCACGGACCGATTCGAAATTGTAGAGCGGCTCGCCCATGCCCATCAGCACGACGTTCGAGATGAGCCGTGTCTCGTCCTTCGGGTTGCGTCCCGGCTCCGGCCATTCGCCGAGGTCGTCCCGCGCCAGCATGACCTGGCCGACGATCTCGCCGGCGGTCAGGTTGCGCACCAGCTTCTGCGTGCCGGTGTGGCAGAACGAACAGGTCAGCGTGCAGCCGACCTGGGACGAGATGCAGAGCGTGCCGCGATCGGCTTCCGGGATGTAGACCGTCTCCACCTCGTGGCCACCGGCGATACGGACAAGGTACTTGCGCGTGCCGTCCGCCGACACCTGCCGCGACACCACCTCGGGGATCTCGATGGTGAACCGCTCCGCCAGCTCGGCCCGGTAGGCCTTGCCGAGGTTGGTCATGGCGTCGAACTCGCGCACGCCCTTCTGGTAGATCCACTGCCAGATCTGGTCGACCCGCATCTTCGCCTTGTTCTCGGGCGTCCCGCCCGCGATCAGCGCCTCTCGCAACTGCGCACGGGTCAGCCCGACCAGGTTGATCCGGTCGGTCTCGGGCAGCTTGCGGGCAATGGTCACAACGTCCTGCGTGATGGGGGCGCTGGCGGGCATGGGGCAGATCCTTCGGGGTTGAAGCCCCGCATATACATAATCCGGGGATCCATTCCAAGAGGCAGGCCGCGCCCGGCATTCGCGCGGCAGTCCTTCCCGATCCGGTGGGTCTGGGTATTTCGGCCAAGAAGATCTGAAAGCCTGAGCCTTCTTTCTGGCAACAAATACCCCGCATCCCCGCTGCACTGTCCTTGCAGGCGGTCCGGCCCATGCATCGGGTCTGAGCCGGCGTGTCCTGCAGCCGGCTCAGTTCGGGTGCGGTCTCAGGCGAAATAGCGCTCGAGGATGCCGGTGTAGATCGCCTTGAGCTGCCGGATCTGCTCCACGGGCACCCGCTCGTCCACGGCATGCATGGTCTTTCCGACGAGGCCGAATTCGACGACCGGGCAGTGGTTCTTCATGAAGCGGGCATCCGACGTGCCGCCGGAGGTCGAGAGGGCGGGTCGGCGGCCGGTTTCGGCTTCCACCGCTTCGGCCACGATCTCGGAGAGCGCGCCGGGCGGTGTCACGAAGGCGTCGCCGGAGCTCTGCGCCTCCATGTCGATCTCGACGCCGGTTTCTTCGGCGACCCGATCCGCTTCCGATTGCAGCCAACCGGTGAGGCTCGCGGCGTCATGCAGGTCGTTGTACCGGATGTTGACGGTGGCGCGGCACGTGGCCGGGATCACGTTGGTGGCCGGATTTCCGGTGTCGATCGTGGTCAGGGCAAGCGTCGAGGGATCGAAATGCGGCGTCCCCTCGTCCAGCGCATGCGCCGAGAGGCGGGCGGCCAGCATGGCGATGGCGGTGACCGGGTTCCTTGCCCGGTGCGGGTAGGCGACGTGGCCCTGCACGCCGCGCGCGGTGAACCGCGCGGTGAGCGAGCCGCGGCGGCCGATCTTCATCATCTCGCCCATCTCTTCGGGGCAGGTGGGTTCGCCGACGAGGCAGACCGACATGGCCTCGCCGGTCTCGGCCATCCAGTCGAGCAGGGCCGTGGTGCCGTCCCGGGCGTCGCCTTCCTCGTCGCCGGTGATCGTCAGCAGGATCGCCCCGTCCGGCGGCGCATCGCAGACGAGGTCGACCGCCGCGGCGACGAAGGCCGCCACACCGGATTTCATGTCGACCGCGCCGCGCCCCCAGAGCACGCCATCCTTGATCTCGGCGCCGAAGGGATCGGCGCTCCAGGCGCCGGCATCGCCGACCGGGACCACGTCGGTATGGCCGTTGAAGCCGAAGCTCCGGGCGTGGCCCTTCGCACCCCAGCGGGCGAAGAGGTTGGGGGTGCCGTTGCGGTCGACGCGCGTGCAGTCGAACCCGGCCTCGCGCAGCAGCTCTTCGAGCAGGACCAGCGCGCCGCCTTCCTCGGGGGTCACCGAGGGGCAGCGGACGAGAGCGGCGGTGAGATCAACGGGGTCGGTCATGGAAGGTCCTCGGGGCAGTGCCCCGCTGGCCTAGCCGCTTTGACCTCAGGCTGCAATCTCGCGGGCGGCGGGTTCGGCCTGCATGGGCGGCCAGGGCCGCTCCGCCTCGGCCGCGATCCAGGCCCGGATCCAGTCCGGCAGCGGCGGGCTCTCGGGCGCGGCGTCAAGCGCGGCGGCGACCTGGGCGGTCCGGACCAGCCCGTTGCGGTCGGTGATCGCCATGCGCAGGAGCCCGTGCGAGCAGCACTCGCCCTTCCGCCACATCGCCTGCTCGGCGTAGAAGAACTTGTCGTCCCATCCGACCATCCGCGTGCGCAGTTCGTAGCGGTCGAAGGCGCGCACCCGCTTGCGATAGCGGAATGAGGAGCCGGCGATCGTCCCGCCCCAGCGGTTCTCCCGCATCAGGGGCACGATCCCGATCCGCTCGAACAGGACCACCCGCCCGAGATCGTACAGCGTCAGTGTGCGGCCGTTGTTCAGCTCCATCCACGGATCGATGTCCCACGGCCAGCAGATATGATGGGCCACATGCGTGCCGGTCAGCGGCAGCCGGGGCGCGTTGCGGTGGCGGATCACTTCCTTGACGAGGCGGATGACGGGATACATGCGCGGCTCCTTTTTCCACCCCGTGTCAATCCAATCTTTACGCGAACGTCAACTATTACATGAGGGCAGGACGGTTGCGCGCGCCGCCGTCGGGCCTTACATCCTTCGCGCGGATAACCCGGAGCCCGACCCCATGATCGCGATCATCCAGTTCATCGACCTGCTGCTCAGCGTGGCCTTCTTCATCATGATCGTGCACATCATCATGAGCTGGCTGCTGAACTTCAACGTGCTGAACTACAACCAGCCGCTGGTGCGTGGGATCTGGGACGGGCTGAACAAGCTGCTGGAGCCGATCTATGGCCCGATCCGGCGCATCCTGCCGGACACCCGTCCGCTGGACCTGGCGCCGCTCGCGGTCTTCGTTCTGATCATCGCGGCGCGCGACATCTTCCTGCCGGCCCTCGCCCGCTCGGTCTACTGAGACCCCTCGGGGCCTTGTGCACCGATTCCCGGTGTGGGATGTTCCAGGCCATAACGAGCAGTTGAACACAATCCGCAGGATCGGCCATGGCCGCGCCCTCCCCATCTGACCTCCTGTCGTCGGTCTTCGGATTCGGCGCGTTCCGCCCGGGACAGGCGGAGATCGTCGAGGCCGTGACATCGGGCGAGAACACGCTCGCGATCATGCCCACGGGCGGCGGCAAGTCGCTCTGCTTCCAACTCCCTGCGCTCTGCCGCGAGGGCGTGACCGTCGTCATTTCGCCGCTGATCGCCCTGATGCGCGACCAGGTTCGGGGGCTGCGGGAGGCCGGCGTCGCCGCCGGTGCGCTCACCTCGGGCAACACGCCGGAAGAGACGGACGCGGTTTTCGAGGCGCTCGACCGTGGCGAGCTGAAGCTGCTCTACATGGCGCCCGAGCGGCTGGCCTCTGGGGCGGCGGCGAACATGCTGCGGCGGGCCGGCGTTTCGATGATCGCGGTGGACGAGGCGCATTGCGTCAGCCAGTGGGGCCACGATTTCCGGCCCGACTACCTGCGGATCGGGGAGTTGCGGCGGGCGCTCGACGTGCCGCTGGCCGCCTTCACCGCCACCGCCGACGAGGAGACGCGGGGCGAGATCGTCACCCGGCTGTTCGACGGCCAGACGCCGCGGGTGTTCCTGCACGGCTTCGACCGTCCCAACATCCACCTCGCCTTCGAGGCCAAGAACTCGCCGCGCACCCAGATCCTGAATTTCGCGGCCGCCCGCAAGGGACGCTCCGGGATCGTCTACTGCGGCACCCGCGCCAAGACCGAAAGCCTGTCGAAAGCGCTGAGCGATGCCGGGCACCTGGCTTGCCACTACCACGGCGGTATGGAGCCGGACGCGCGGCGCGCAGTGGAGCACCGTTTCCAGACCGAGGACGGGCTGATCGTGGTGGCGACTGTCGCCTTCGGCATGGGGGTCGACAAGCCCGATATCCGCTGGGTCGCCCATGCGGACCTGCCCAAGAGCATCGAGGCCTATTACCAGGAGATCGGCCGCGCCGGCCGCGACGGTGCGCCCGCAGAGACGCTGACACTCTTCGGCCCGGACGACATCCGCCTGCGCCGCGCCCAGATCGACGAGGGGCTGGCGCCACAGGAGCGCAAGGCGGCCGATCACGGGCGGCTCAACGCGCTGCTGGGGCTTGCCGAGGCGCTTGGTTGCCGGCGTCAGGCGCTGCTGGCCTATTTCGGGGAGGAGCGCGCGGACCCCTGCGGGCATTGCGACCTTTGCGACCGGCCGCCGGAGCTGTTCGACGGCACGACCGCGGTGCGCAAGGCGCTCTCGGCCATCCTGCGGACCGGCGAATACTTCGGCAGCGGTCATCTGATCGACATTCTGCTAGGCAACGCGACCGAGAAGGTGCGGGAGCGCGGCCACGACGGCCTGCCGACCTTCGGGGTCGGCACGGAATACGACAAGCGCCAGTGGCAGGCGGTGTTCCGGCAGATGATGGGCCATGATCTGGTGCGCCCCGATCCCGAGCGGCATGGCGCTCTGCGGATGACAGATCCGGCCCGCCCGATCCTGCGCGGCGAGGCCTCGATCACCCTGCGCAAGGACAGCGTGCAGCGCGCCAAGGACCGGCCCGTGGTCAAGGCGTTGGTGCGCGAGGAGGATGCGCCGCTTCTCTCGGCGCTGAAGGCGAAGCGGCGGGCGCTGGCCGAGGCCGCGGGGGTGCCGGCCTATGTCGTTTTCAACGACCGGACGCTGATCGAGATGGCGGAGACCCGCCCCGGAACGCTCGACGAGATGGCGCGGATCGGCGGCGTAGGGGCGAGCAAGCTCGAACGATACGGCACCTTGTTCCTCGAGGTGATCACCGGTGCCGGCGAGGCGCCGATGCATCCCGCCCGGCGGCGGCTGGCCGGGCGCGCGGCCGGTGGCGTGTTCGACCGGCTCCAGGAGGTGCAGAGCGACCTGGCGCGCGGGCCCGACGGGGTCGACAAGTATCTCAGCTGCACCCAGTCCACGCTGCGCCAGATCGCCGAACGGCGCCCGGGGTCGCTCGACGACCTCGCCCGGATCCCGGGAATGGGCACGCAGAAGGTCGAGCGTTTCGGCCCGGCGTTCCTCGAAGTCTTGGCCGAGGCGTCCTGAAGCGCTGGAACCCGCCGTCACGGGCGCTATGATCCGCGCTGCTGCAAACCACAAGGGGATCCTCATGCTCGTCGTCATCTCGCCCGCCAAACGGCTCGACTGGTCCGAAACCGACGGCATCGACATGACCGAACCGGCGCTCCGCGACGATGCGAACGCCCTTGCCGCCGTGGCGCGCAGGCTGTCCGCGCCGAAGTTGCAGGCGCTGATGGGGATCAGCGCGGACCTCGCCAAGCTGAACCGGGAGCGGTTCGCGGCCTTTTCCGACGCGCCCGGGAAGGAGGATCTGCGCCCCGTCGTTCGCGCCTTTGCCGGCGACACCTATGCCGGGCTGGAAGCGAAGTCGCTCGACGCGGAGGAGCTGGCCTGGGCGCAGGATCACTTGCGGATCCTCTCGGGGCTCTACGGTGTGCTGCGCCCGCTGGACGGGATCCAGCCCTACCGGCTCGAGATGGGCAGCCGTCTCAAGACCCGCCGGGGCGCCAGCCTCTACGACTACTGGGGGGATACGCTGTCCCATGCCCTGCGCGAGGCCGCCGAGGCAGCCGGGACCGGCGTGCTGGTGAACTGCGCGAGCCAGGAATATTTCGGCGCGGTGAAGCCGGAGGTCCTCGGGCTGCGGGTAGTGACGCCGGTGTTTCTCGAGGACAAGCCGGGCGGGCCGAAGATCGTGAGCTTCTTTGCCAAGAAGGCGCGGGGCGCGATGGCCCGCTTCATCGTGCAGCGCCGGCTGACCGACCCCGAGGGCCTGGCCGGGTTCGACCTTGGCGGCTATGCCTACCGGCCCGAACTTTCGGATCCGGACCGGCCGGTGTTCCTCCGGGCCGAGGCGAAGCAGAGCGCCGCCTGACGTCGGGTCGCGGGCGCGGACGGGGAAAGGCTCCCGCCCACCAGAACCCCGCCAGAGGCGGGGCCCCGGCGGTTGGGCGTGGCACCTTCGGTGCAGGCTATTCTACTCGACCGCGGCGGGAAGGGCCTCCAGCGGGGGGCGGCAGCTCTCCGGGCAGCCGGCGAGGATCGCCTCGACGATCTCGGACTTCCTCAGGGGTTTGGTGAGGTAGGAATCCAGCCCGGCGGCGAGGATTTCCTCCCGATCCCCGGCGAGCGCGTGGGCGGTGAGCGCGATGATCGGGATACGCGTGCCGGCCGCCTCCTGCGCCCGGATGCGCCGCGTGGCCTCCTTGCCGTCCATCTCCGGCATAGAGATGTCCATGAACACGAGATCCGGTGCGAAGGACCGGAACAGGTCCACCGCTTCGCGCCCGGTGCCGGCAAAGGCGAGGTCGATGTCGAGTTCCTTGACGATCTTGCGGAAGACGAACTGGTTTGTGCGGTTGTCCTCGGCAGCGAGCACCCGCATCCGGGGCGGCTGGACCGGGTGGAGGGGCGTCGCCCCCGGGTCAGCTTGCGTCTTGCCTGGAGTGTTCGACCCGGCGGCGGGCAAGCCGGACGGCGGGACATGCGTTATCGGGCTCGGCTCCTGCCGCGCGGCCAGCCTCGTAAGGGTGTCGAAGAGCGCACTTCTCAGGATGGGACGGACCAGCGTGGCGTCGACGCTCTCCTGCCCGGCGGTGGCTGCGGCGTGATGCGGATCGGCGCAGAGCAGCACGGTCGCGGAATGCAGGCCGGCCTCGCGCATCGCGGCGGCGAGGTCCAACCCAAGCAGGTCCGGCAGGCGCTCGTCGATCAGGACGATCTGCGGGAGCGCCTCGGTCCGGAGCGCTTGCATTGCCTTGGCGCCGGTGTCCACCTGTCGCACCTCCAGCCCGAGCTGCCGCAACTGCCGGGACAGGATCACCTGGTCGAGATCTTCGCCGCTGCCCACCATCATGGCGCGAACCTCCCCGGGGTTCAGGCCCCGCGGCGCGGGGTGGCGCTGCTCGGCCCCGGGCAGGGTGACGCGGAACCCGAAACACGCGCCCTTGCCCTTCTCCGACTCGACCCAGATCTGCCCGCCCATGCGCGCGACGATTTCCCGGCTGATCGCCAGCCCGAGCCCGGTGCCTTCGAAGCTGCGGTTCCTGTCCTGTTCGACCTGGGCGAAGGAGGCGAAGATATGCTCCTGCATGTCGGGATCGATGCCGATCCCGGTGTCCTCGACCGTGAGATGGATCTGCCAGGTATTATCGGCGGCCTCCATGCCGACGACGCGGATCAGGACGTGCCCCTCGTCCGTGAACTTCACGGCGTTTCCGATCAGGTTGGTGAGCACCTGCCGGATACGCCCGGGGTCGCCAATCAGCCGCGTTGGCAGGAAGAGGTCGTAGTCCACGTGCAGATCCAGACCCTTTTCCCGCGCGAGAGGGGCCACGAGGGTCAGGACCTCGTGCAGCATCCGCTCCATGTCGAAAGATTCAGGGCGGAACGCCATCTGGTCGGCCTCGATACGGGAGAAATCCAGCACGTCGTTGATGATCGCGAGCAGCGCGTCGCCGGAGCTGCGGATGGTGCGGAGGTAGAGCCGCTGTTCCTCGTCCATGTCGCCCTCCAGCAGGAGATCCGTCATCGCCACCACGCCGTTCATCGGCGTGCGAAGCTCGTGGCTCATGTTGGCCAGAAAGGCGGACTTGGCCCGGCTGGCCGCCTCGGCGCGCGCCCGGGCCTCACGCAGCTCCGCCTCCCGGGCGATGGTCGCGGTGACATCGAGGGCAAGGCAGACCATGTCGCCATCGCGCGAGCGGCGGTCGAGCATCCGGTAGTGCCGACCGTTCCACAGCTTGACCGTGACTTCCGAAACCGGGACGGCGTCCCAGCGATCCAGCATGGCGCCGATCCATTCGCTGGGCGCGGCATCGCCGATGTCGACGATCCCCTGTTCGGTGGCGAAGCGCAGGAGCTCGAGGTAGGAGAGTCCCGGCTGGATCAGGTCCGCATGGTCGAAGAGCGAGAGCCAGGCGCGGTTGGCGGCGATCAGCCGGTCCTGCGCGTCGAAAACAGCGAAGCCGTCGGCGATGGTCTCGACCGAGTCCCACAGCCGCCGCTCCACGATACCCACCTGCGCCTCGGCGCGCCTGAGGTCGGCCTCGGCGCGCACGTTCCTGTCCTTCAGCTCTGCTGCCTCTTCGCGCTGCTCCACAATCTGCCCGGACAGTTCGAGCGCGTGTTGCGAGAGCTTGCGGTTGGCCTCGAACAGCTCCCGGCTCTTGAGCTCGAGGAGACGTTCCGCGGCAAGGCGTCCGCGGCGTTCTGCGGCCAGTCGCTCGGTGATGTTCATCGGTGCACTCTCCCTGGAAATGAGCCGACGGGATCTGGCGAGCATCCTGCCGACTGATGGTGAAGGGAGCTTTAACCGCAGCCCGGCACAGGCGTTGACGATGCGGTGGGGGAATCGTTGCCAACCGAAAGCACGCTGTGTCACGCTCGGGGTGCCCGATCATTCACGGAGCCGCGTCCCGATGCGACAGCTTGTTCTGCTTTTCCTCGCTCTCGTTCTGCTTATCGAACGTCCCGGCCCGGCGCTGGCGCAGCCCGTGTCCGATCCGGTGCCCGCGCGCCGCGTGATCGTCGAGCGCGACATGGATTACTACGGCGCGGACCTGCGGGCGCTGTTCGACACCAGCTACGAGGCCTGCCGCACCGCCTGTCTGACGGATGCCGAATGCGGGGCATTTACCTTCAACGCGCGCTCAGGGAGCTGCTTTCCCAAGCGGGGCATGACCCGGCGGGAGCCGTATCAGGGGGCGATGTCCGCGGTGGTGCTGGAAACGCCGCCGGCGATGCTGGAGGCCGCGCGGCAGCGGGCGGCGGAGCTCGATTTCCTGCGGCCCGAGGACCTCGACGCTGGACTTCGGGAGGCGGAGGCGTTGCCGCGCCGCCATCTGGCCGGGGGTGTCGGCCTGGACGAGATCGAGGCCGCCATTCGCGGCGCGGGCTCTGCCGCCGAGCGGATGCGCTGGATCGGTCTGGCGCTGGTCGTCACCGACAGCGCGGACCACTGGCGCGCCTACGCCAGCGAGGCTCTGGCCGCCGAGGGGAACTCCCGACAGGAGACCGAAACCTACCGGGCCCGCGCCCTGCCGGCTGCGGTGAACGCCTATCTCCGCTCCGCCACGCCAGCGGCGCAGGCCGAGTCGCTCATCACCCTGTCGGAGGCGCTGGAGGCAGCCCGGCGCGGGGGCGACATGCTGCCCGCCCTGCGGCTGGCCGAGCGGCTTGCGCCCGGCCCGCGCGTGGCCGGGGCGCTCGATGCCGCCATCGGGAAATACGGATTCCGCATCGTCGATCACCAGGTCAACAGCGACCTTGCCGTACCGAACCTCTGCGTGACCTTCAGCGAGCCGCTGGCGAAGGGCGTCGAGTTCGAGCCCTATGTGCAGCTTCCGGCGGTCAGCCTTGCGGTGGAGCCCGGCGACCGGCAACTCTGCATCGAGGGCGTGGAGCATGGCGCACGCTACCGCGTGACCTTCCGGGCCGGCCTGCCGGCGGCGTCCGGCGAGGGGCTGATCCGCGACATGCCGCTTGACATCTACGTACGCGACCGTGCGCCGTCGGTCCGCTTTCCCGGCCGCGCCTTCGTACTGCCCCGCACCGGGGACGCCGCCCTTCCGATCGTGACCGTGAACCTTCCCGAGGTGGAGTTGGCCCTGCGGCGGGTGAGCGACCGCAACATCCTCCAGATGATACAGGAGAACATGTTCGGCCAGCCGGTCTCCGAATGGGAGGACCGCCGGCTCGGCGGCACGCTGGCGGAAGAGGTCTGGAGCGGCACGGGCGAGGTCGTCTCGGAGTTGAACCGCGATGTCACGACCCTCCTTCCGATGGGCGAGGCCATCGCGGGGCTGGCGCCGGGGCTCTATGCGCTCAAGGCCGCCATTCCGGGCGCAGACCCCTACGACGCGCCGCCCGCGACCCAGTGGTTCGTGATCTCCGACATCGGGCTGGCCAGCATGAGCGGCGCCGACGGTCTGCACGTGTTCGCGCGGAGCCTCGCCAGCGCCGAGCCGCTGGACGGCGTCGAGCTCTCTTTGCTGTCCCGTTCCAACCGGGTGCTCGCGACCGTCGAGGCCGATGCCGAGGGCTACGCCCGGTTCGCGCCCGGCCTGACGCTGGGACGCGGCGGGGCCGCACCGGCTCTGGTGCTGGCGAAGCTGGGGGAGGAGGATCTCGGCTTCCTGCCGCTGACCGATCCGGAGTTCGACCTGTCGGACCGCGGCGTCGAGGGCCGGCCGGCCGCCGGGCCGATCGACGTGTTCCTCGCCACGGACCGCGGCGCATACCGGGCGGGAGAGACGATCCACGTCACCGCGCTCGCCCGCGATGGCGAGGCGAAGGCCATTGACGGGCTGCCGCTGACCGCGATCCTGACCCGGCCCGATGGCGTCGAGTACAGCCGCCTCGTCAGCGATGGCGGCGTCGCGGGTGGCCATGTCTTTGCCCTGCCAGTGGGTGGGACGGCACCGCGCGGCACCTGGACGCTCGCGCTCCATGCCGACCCGGAGGCGCCGGCGCTGGCCAGCCAGACGGTGCTGGTCGAGGATTTCCTGCCCGAGCGGATCGACGTGGAGATGCGCCTGCCCGAGGGCGAGATCCGGCTGGAGGACACGCCGCCGCTTCGGGTGGAGGCGCGCTATCTTTTCGGTGCGCCGGGGGCCGAGCTGCCTGTCGAGGGCGAGGTGCACCTGCGCGCGGCCGAGGGGCTTGCGGGGCTGCCCGGCTACCGCTTCGGCCTCCACGATGCCCCGTTCGAACCGCGGATGGAGGTGCTGGAGAACGCCCGGACGGATGCGGCCGGTATCGCTGTACTTCCGCTCGCCTTCCCCGAGATCGCCGACCCGGCGCGGCCGTTGGAAGCCCGGCTCACCTTGCGCGTCTCCGAAGGCTCCGGTCGCCCGGTGGAGCGCCGCCTGACCCGCGCGCTCACCCCGTCTCTGCCGATGATCGGCATCCGCCCGGCCTTTGACGGCGTTGTCGCAGAAGGCACCGAGGCGGCATTTGACCTGTTGGGGGTCGGTCCGGATGGCGCGGCCATGCCGATGCGGGTGAAATGGGTGCTCAACCGGATCGAGACCCGGTACCAGTGGTATTCCCAGTACGGCAGCTGGGACTGGGAGCCGATCACCCGCCGCAGCCGCGTCGCTTCGGGCGACGTGGCCCTGGGCGCAGAGCCGGCCCGCGTCGCCGCACCGGTCGACTGGGGCCAGTACGAGTTGGTGGTGGAGCGGATCGACGGGCCCTACGCGGCCAGTTCGATCGATTTCAAAGCCGGCTGGTATGCGCCGGCCGATGCCAGCGTGACGCCGGACGTTCTGGAGGTTTCGCTCGACAAGTCCGCTTACCTTCCGGGCGAAACCGCCCGCTTGCGAGTGGTGCCGCGCGAGGCCGGCAAGGCGTTGGTCACGGTCGTCTCCAACCGGCTGATCGCCATGAAGACGCTGGACCTGCCCGAGGGCGAGAGCACCGTGGAGCTGCCGGTGACCGATGACTGGGGCGCTGGCGCCTATGTCACCGCCACCCTGATCCGGCCGATGGAGGGCGCCGAGGGGCGCGGGCCGACCCGGGCCCTCGGGCTGGCCCATGCCGCGGTGGACCCGGGTGATGCCCGGCTCGCAGCCGCTTTCGACGTGCCGGAGACCGCACGACCGCGCGCGCCATTGGACGTTGCGCTCAAGGTCGACGGGCTGGTGGTGGGCCAGCGCGCCTATGCCACCATCGCGGCGGTGGATCAGGGTATCCTGAACCTCACCGGCCACCAGCCGCCCGACGCACCGGGCTATTACTTTGGTCAGCGCAAGCTCGGCATGGGGCTGCGAGACATCTATGGCAGGCTGATCGATGGCCAGACCGGCGCCCGCGGGCTGATCCGCTCTGGCGGTGACGCGCTGGCCGAGATGCGCATGGAAAGCCCGCCGCCGACCGAGGAGCTGGTCGCCTATTTCTTCGGCCCTGTGGAGGTCGGGGAGGACGGCTACGCCCGCGCGCGTTTCGACCTGCCCGCCTTCAACGGGCAGGTGAAGCTGATGGCGGTGGTCTGGTCCGACAGCGGGGTCGGCAAGGCCGCTTCCGACATTTTGGTGCGCGACCCGGTGGTGCTCACCGCGTCGCTGCCGCGGTTCCTCGCGCCGGGCGACGAGAGCCGGTTGCTGCTGGAACTGGTTCACGCCGAGGGACCCATTGGTCAGGCCGGCCTCGCGATCACGGCCGAAGGGCTGACACTGGACGGCGCGGCCGTACCCGCCGAGATCGAGCTTTCCGAACAGGGGCGGCGGAGTTTCGAGGTGCCGATCCGGGCGGGTGCGCCGGGCCTTGCCACTGTCGAGATCGCCCTGACCACGCCGGGCGGCGAGGTGCTCGACAAGACGCTCGCGCTTCCGGTGCAGGTCAACGATCCAGAGGTCGCCACGACCCATCGCTTCCCGCTCGCCGCGGGCGACAGCTTCATGCTCTCGCGCGATGTCTTCGCGGGACTTCGGCCCGGCACCGGCTCCGCCACGCTGGCGCTCGGCCCGGTGGCGCGGTTCGACGCGCCCGGGTTGCTCAAAGCGCTCGACCGCTATCCCTATGGCTGCACCGAACAGGTCACCAGCCAGGCGCTGCCGCTGCTTTACTTCGACGAGATGGCGCAGGCGCTCGGCCTCGGCGACCGCGAGGCGGTCGACGCCCGGATCGGGGAGGCGGTCGACTGGGTTCTGTCGCGGCAGTCCGGCACCGGCGGTTTCGGCCTCTGGCGGCCGGGGGACGACGATTTCTGGCTCGACGCCTATGTCTCCGACTTCCTCAGCCGGGCGCGGGCGCAGGGGCACGAGGTGCCGGAGCGCGCCTTCACCCAGGCGCTGGACAACCTGCGCAACAAGCTCAACTACGCGCCCGATTTCGACGAGGGCGGCGAGGATCTGGCCTATGCGCTGCTAGTGCTCGCGCGCGAGGGCGCTGCCCCGATCGGCGACCTGCGCTACTATGCCGACGTCAAGGGCGCGGCCTTTGCCACGCCGCTCGCCACGGCGCAGATCGGCGCCGCGCTTGCGCTCTACGGCGATCAGAAGCGGGCCGACGCAATGTTCGCCCGCGCTGCGGCGCAACTGCTGCCGCGTCTGCAGGACGAGTCGGAGCAGCTCTGGCGCGCCGATTACGGCACCAACCTGCGCGACAGCGCCGGCGTTCTGGCGCTTGCTGCAGAGGCCGGCAGCATGGCGGTGGACCGGGAGGCGCTCAGCCAGCGGGTTGCCTCCGCTTCGCGCGCCCGCTCGACCCAGGAATCCGCCTGGTCGCTGCTCGCCGCCCATGCGCTGGTGGTCAGCGCCGGCGAGGGCTTCATGATCGACGGCCAGCCGGCCACGGGGCCGCTTGTCTGGGTTCTGCAGGATGACGCGAGGGCCGAGCCCGTCGTGGTCGCCAACACTTCCGGCCGCGACACGGAACTCACGTTGACCACCTTTGGCGTGCCCTCCGATCCCGCAACGCGCCGCAGCGACGGCTATGCGCTGACCCGGGAGTATTTCACCACCGAGGGCGCGCCGGCCGATCCCGCGCAGGTGACGCAGGGCACGCGACTGGTCGCGGTGCTGACGGTCACGCCCTTCGACCTGGTGGAGGCGCGGCTGATGGTCGACGACCCGCTGCCCGCCGGGTTCGAGATCGACAATCCGAGCCTCGTGCAGGGCGGCGACATCCGTGCGCTCCCCTGGCTGGAGACGGCCGAGACCCGCACCGCGGAGTTCCGGCAGGAGCGCTTCCTCGCCGCCGTCGATTGGCGCTCCGACGATCCGTTCCGCCTCGCCTATGTGGTGCGGGCGGTCTCGCCCGGCAGCTACCATCACCCGGCTGCGAGCGTTGAGGACATGTACCGGCCGCAGTTCCGCGCCAGCACCGAGGCCGGCCGGGTGACGGTGACGCCGTGAAGCGGCGTGGCCTGCTTCTGCTGGCGCTGCTGCTGTTTCTGGGTGCGGCGGCGCGCGATGGCTTCGACGCCTGGGTCGACGCCACCGACCTGCCGGTGCTGGTGAGCGAGACCTCGGTGGAGGTGCTCGACCGGGAGGGCCGGCTGCTCCGCGCCTTCACCGTCGGTGATGGCCGCTGGCGTCTGGCCAGTCGGCCGGGCGGCGTGGACCCGCTCTACCTGGAGATGCTGGTCGCGTTCGAGGACAAGCGTTTCTACCGGCACGGCGGGGTGGACTGGATCGCGATGATGCGTGCCGCCGGACAGGCGGTCCGGAACGGCGAGGTCGTCTCCGGCGGCTCGACCCTGACGATGCAGGTGGCGCGGCTGCTGGAAGACGGCACCACCGGCCAGATGAAGGGCAAGCTGCGGCAGATGCGGGTGGCGCTTGCGCTGGAACGGCGCCTTTCCAAGGAGCGGATCCTGGGGCTCTATCTCGACCGGGCACCCTTCGGCGGCAACCTCGAGGGCGTGCGCGCCGCGACGCTGGCCTACTTCGGCAAGGAGCCGCGGCGGCTCACCCCCGCAGAAGCGGCGCTGCTGGTGGCGATCCCCCAGGCGCCGGCGAGCCGCCGGCCGGACCGCGACACGGGCTCGGCGACGATCGCCCGCGACCGGGTTCTGTCGCGGATGGAAGGCGCCGGCGTGCTCGCGGCGGAGGCCGCGGCGGCGGCACGGACCACGCCGATTCCGGCGATCCGACGCAGCTTCCCGGCCTTCGCGCCGCATCTTGCCGAACGGCTGCGCGCAGACCAACCGCTTAGGGGAAGCCACGACACCACGCTCGACCGCGACCTGCAGGCGGCGCTGGAACGGCTGGCCGCCGAGACCGCCGGGACGGCCGGCGAGCAGCTTTCGGCGGCGATCCTCGTGGCGGATCATCGGAGTGGCGAGGTGCTGGCCAGTGTCGGATCGGCCGGCTACCTCGACGAGCGGCGCGGCGGCTGGCTCGACATGACCCGCGCCCTGCGTTCGCCCGGCTCGACCCTGAAACCGCTGATCTACGGGCTCGCCTTCGACCTCGGCCTCGCCCATCCGGAGACCTTGATCGAGGATCGCCCGACCGCGTTCGGCGGCTACGCTCCGGTGAACTTCGATGGCCTTTATCGCGGCACGATCCGGGTCCGGCAGGCGCTGGAGCTGTCGCTCAACATCCCGGCCGTGGCGCTGACCGAGGCCATCGGCCCGGCGCGGCTGATGGCGCGGCTACGGCGGGCTGGGGTGACGCCGGTGCTGCCGGAGGGCGCGCCGGGCCTCGCGGTCGCGCTCGGGGGCGTGGGCGTGACACTGGAGGATCTGGTGCGGCTCTACGGGGCGCTGGCCCGCGGCGGGGAGGCGATGGCGCTGCGCTATGCCTCGGACGTGCCGTCCGAACCCGTGAAGCAGGTGCTCTCCGAGGAAGCGGCCTGGGAGGTCGGCCATATCCTTGCTGGCATCGCCCCCCCGCCGCACGCCGCGCGGGTCAAACTCGCCTACAAGACGGGCACGAGCTACGGCCACCGGGACGCCTGGGCGATCGGGTTCGACGGGCGGCATGTCGTCGGGGTCTGGCTGGGGCGGCCGGACGGCACCTCCGTTCCCGGCGCGTTCGGCGGCGGGCTGGCCGCGCCGCTGCTCTTCCGGGTCTTCGACACCATCGCGCCGCGCGCCGAGCCCCTGCCGCCGCCACCGGACGGGGTCCTGCTGCTGCCGACGGCCAGCTTGCCGCAGCCGCTGCAGCGCTTCCGCTCTCGTTCCGCTGCCTTCCAGCCGCCGCCAGAAGCACCCAAGCTCGCCTTTCCGCCCGATGGCGCCGAGATCGAGGCGCCGGACGGTCTGGTGCTCAAGGTGCGGGACGGCACGCCGCCGTTCACATGGCTGGTCAACGGCGCGCCGCTGGTGCTGCAGGCGCGCAGTCGGGAGAGTTTCGTCGAGAGCCCCGGCAAGGGCTTCGTCACCCTCTCGGTGATCGACGCGCGAGGCATGGCCGCGCGCGCCTCCGTTTTGCTGCGGTGAGCCTCAGATCCGTTCGAGCGCCAGCGCGATCCCCTGGCCGCCGCCGATGCACATGGTGACGAGCGCCTTTCTGCCGCCGATCCGCTCAAGCTCGTAGAGCGCCTTGACGGTGATGATCGCGCCGGTGGCGCCCACCGGATGGCCGAGCGCGATGGCGCCTCCGTTGGGGTTCACCTTGGCCGGATCCAGCCCGAGCCCCGCGTTCACCGCCAGCGCCTGCGCCGCGAAGGCCTCGTTCGACTCGATCACGTCGAAATCGGCGATCGAGAGTCCGGTCTTCTCGAGCAGCTTCTGAACTGCCGGAACCGGCCCGATCCCCATCACCTCCGGCCGCACACCTGCATGGGCATAGCCCAGAAGCCGCGCTCTGGGCGTCAGCCCTGCCGCCTCCGCTGCCGATGCGCGGGCCAGCACCAGCGCCGCCGCGCCATCGTTCAGCCCGCTGGCGTTGCCGGCGGTGACGGAGCCCTCCTTGCGGAAGGCCGGGCGCAGGGCGGCGAGCTTGTCCAGCGTGGTCGCCTTGGGGTGTTCGTCGGTGTCGAAGGCCACCGTGTCGCGCTTCACCCGCACCTCCACCGGCACGATCTGGCTCGCGAAGCGGCCCTCGGCGATGGCCCGCGCGGCGCGGCTCTGGCTTTCGAGCGCAAAGGCATCCTGCGCCGCGCGGTCGATCCCGTTCTCGTCGGCCACGTTCTCCGCCGTCACGCCCATGTGCCCGGTGCCGAACGGGCAGGTCAGCGCGCCCAGCATCATGTCGACGCCGCCGGCATCGCCCATCTTCGCGCCCCAGCGGGCGGCGGGCACGACATAGGGCGAGCGGCTCATGTTCTCGGCGCCGCCGGCCAGCGCGAAATCCGCGTCTCCCAGCATCAGCGACTGCGCCGCCGAGACGATGGCCTGCGCGCCCGAGCCGCAGAGCCGGTTGACGTTCATCGCGGGCGCGGTGTCGGGGATGCCCGCTTCGATGGCGGCGGCGCGGCTCAGGTACATGTCGCGCGGCTCGGTATTGATGACGTGGCCGAAGACCACCGCGCCGATCTGCCCGGGCTCCACCCCGGCCCGCTCCAACGCCGCCCCGGCGACGACCTTGCCGAGCGTGATCGGCGGCGTGCCGGCGAGCGATCCGCCAAAGGTCCCGATGGCGGTGCGCGCACCGCCCAGTATCACGATATCTTCCATAGAATCCTCCCTCATTCAGCCGCCAGCATAGCCCGCGCGCGCCGATGGTGGGAGGGCTCTCGCCGCCCCTCAGTCCTCGCTGACGTAAAGTTTCTGCATCGCGAGGTCGAGATGTTCGGCCTGCGGACCGAGGCGTTCGGCCAGTTCGGCCTGGTAGGCGCGGGCCATCTCGCTGAGCTCCTGCATCATCGCCCGCCCCGCCTGGGTCAGCCGAAGGGTCACCAGGCGGCCGTCGGTCGGGTGCGCGTCCTTGCGGATATAGCCCGCCTGCTCCAGCCGCGTCGCGGCGCGGGAGACGCGCGACTTGTCCATGTCGACGCGCTGGTGGATCTCGCCGACACTGGCCGGCCCCGACTGCGCCAGGTGCGCAACCACCCGCCATTCCGGGCGCGATATGCCGAAGCGCTCGTTGTAGCGGCGGGAGAACTCGCGGCTGATCTGTCCGGCAAGGACCGCCAGCCGGTAGGGCAGGAAGCTGTCGAGGTCGAAGTCGCTCATGCCGTGTGCCTTTCGTCTGTCGCGCCCTAGCTGCGACAAGCGGGCGAAATGGTCAAGCGGGCTCGCCTTCCGGTGCGAAACCGGACACGATGCGCCAGACTGCCGCCAACCCGCAGGAGGCCTCATGACGCCCGACTTCGCCAGCCATCTCGCACAGACGCTTCAGGAGATCGAGGCCCAGGGCCTTCTGAAGCGCGAGCGCCCTATCGACTCGCCGCAGGGTGGGCATATCGACGTCGCCGGGCGGGACATGCTGAACCTCTGCGCCAACAATTACCTCGGCCTCGCGGACGATCCGCGGCTCGTCGCCGCTGCCAAGGCGTCGCTGGACCGGGACGGTTTCGGCATGGCCTCGGTACGCTTCATCTGCGGCACCAAGCCGCTGCACCGGGAGCTCGAACAGGCGCTCGCGCGGTTCCTCGGCAAGGACGACGCGATCCTCTTCGCCGCCTGCTTCGACGCAAACGGCGGGCTGTTCGAGCCGCTTCTGGGCGAGGAGGACGCGATTGTCTCCGACGCGCTGAACCACGCCTCGATCATCGACGGCATCCGGCTCTGCAAGGCGCGCCGCTATCGCTACGCCAATTCCGACATGGACGAGCTGGAGGCGCAGCTCAGGGCGGCGCGTGACGGCGGCGCGCGGCACATCATGATCGCCACCGACGGCGTGTTCTCGATGGACGGCTACCTTGCGAAGCTGCCCGAGATCACCGCGCTCGCCGAACGCTACGAGGCGCTGGTGATGGTGGACGATTGCCATGCCACCGGGTTCATGGGGCCGCAGGGCCGGGGCACGCCGCATCACCACGGGGTCGCCGACAAGGTCGACATCCTGACCGGCACGCTCGGCAAGGCGCTTGGCGGGGCGATCGGCGGATATATCGCGGGGCCGCAAGCGGTGGTGGACCTTCTCCGCCAGCGCGCGCGCCCCTATCTCTTCTCCAATTCGCTGCCGCCGTCCGTGGTGGCGGCCGGGCTGGAGGTTCTGAGGATCGTGGAGGAAGGAGACGCCCTGCGGGCGCAACTGTTCGACAATGCCGCCTACTGGCGGGCGGGGCTCGAGTCCCTCGGCTTCGAGCTGTTGCCCGGCGAGCACCCGATCGTGCCGGTGATGCTGGGCGATGCGAAGCTCAGCCAGGACATGGCGGCGCGGCTCTACGAGCACGGCGTCTACGTGGCCGGCTTCTTCTTCCCGGTCGTGCCGCGCGGCACGGCGCGGATCCGGACGCAGATGAACGCCGCACTGACCCGCGCGGACCTCGACCGGGCACTCGACGCCTTCGGCAGGGCCGGGCGGGAAACGGGCGTGCTCCAGTGAGCGATCACGCGGCCATCGGGATCTACGAAGCCCATTCGGAGGCGTTGCGCCATCGATACGACGCCGTCTCGGCGGAGGACCTCTTTGCGCCCGTGGCCGACCTTCTGCCGCCGCCCCCGGCGACAGTTCTCGATATCGGGGCAGGCAGTGGCCGTGACCTCGCCTGGTTCGCGGCGCGCGGCCACCCGGTGACGGCGGCGGAGCCGGTCTCGGCCTTCCGGGACGCCATCTCGGCGCGGATGCCGGAGGCGGTCTGCCTCGCCGCGCAACTGCCCGAGCTGGAGGGGGTCGCAGGGGCGTTCGACATCGTGCTTGCGGTCGCGGTCTGGCACCACCTGCCGCCGGAGGCTCGCCGCGCCGCCTATGGGCGCGTCGCCGCGCTGTTGGAACCGAACGGGGTTCTGGTCCTGTCGCTTCGGCACGGGGCCATCCATGGCGGCCAGCCGGTCTACTCCCTCGATCTGGCCGAGGAGATCGAAATGGCGGAGGCCGCGGGTCTGTCGCTCGCTCGGGAGGCGACCGCGCCCTCGCTCCAGCCGGAAAACATTGCCGCCGGGATCACCTGGACCTGGCTTGCATTGCAGAAGAAGGGCCCAGGGTCATGAGCAAACAGATGAAGGCGCTGGTCAAGGCGAAGCCCGAGGTCGGGTTGTGGATGGAGCAGGTGCCGGTACCCGAGATCGGCCCGGACGACGTGCTGATCCGCATCCGCAAGACAGGGATCTGCGGCACCGACATCCATATCTGGAACTGGGACGAGTGGGCGCAGCGCACCGTGCCGGTGCCGATGGTGACCGGCCACGAATTCGCCGGCGAGATCGTCGAGATCGGCCGCGACGTGGAAGATCTTCGCATCGGTCAGCGCTGCTCTGGCGAGGGCCACCTGATCGGCCACCATTCGCGGCAGGTCCGCGCCGGCAAGTTCCACCTCGACCCGGAGACAAAGGGGGTCGGCGTCAACGTGCCGGGGGCCTTCGCCGAATACCTCTGCCTGCCGGCCTTCAACGTCGTGCCGCTGCCGGACGGGATCGACGACGAGATCGGGGCGATCCTCGATCCGCTCGGCAACGCCGTGCACACGGCGCTCTCCTTCGATCTGGTGGGCGAGGACGTGCTGATCACCGGCGCCGGCCCGATCGGCATCATGGCGGCGGCCGTCGCGCGCCACGTCGGCGCCCGCCACGTGGTCATCACCGACGTGAACTCCGACCGCCTCGCGCTAGCCGTGCAGGTGGCTGACGTGCGTCCGGTGAACGTGCTGGAGGAAGATCTGGCCGATGTGGTCCACGAACTCGGCATGAAGCAGGGTTTCGACGTCGGTCTGGAGATGTCCGGCAACCAGGCGGCGCTCGACCAGATGGTCGAATCCCTCACCATGGGCGGGCGGATCGCGCTGCTCGGCATCCCGCCGGGCAAGTCGCCGGTGGACTGGTCGCGGATCGTCTTCAAGGCGATCACCATCAAGGGCGTCTATGGCCGCGAGATCTTCGAGACGTGGTACAAGATGATCGCGATGCTGGAGAACGGGCTCGATGTGCGCAACGTTATCACCCACCGCTTCGGGGTGGACGACTTCCGCGAAGGATTCGAGACCATGCGTGGCGGCTCCTCCGGCAAGGTCGTGCTCGACTGGAGCTGATCCGTCGTGGCTTGGTGCCGCTGACGGTCGACACCGGAGAGACTCTGGGTGGCACCTTTGGGTGAGGACGAAAGGGAGGGCCTAGCGTTCGCCGTGGTGGCGCCGGGCGATGAGCGGTGTCGGGTCGAGACGGGTCGCCCGAAGCAGGTTCTTGAAGCGCCAGATCAGCGTCCATTCCAACTCGTCGAGCGTCTGGCTGTGCGCCTTGAGCAATCGCCGGCGATGCAGCAGCGCGCCGAGCCGAGTGCGTTTCCTGCCGGCTGCGAGCGGGAGGCCGAGAAGTTCGTCGGTCATGCGGGACTGGAGTTCCAGCGCGAGGTCGAACTTCCAATGCGCGCACTTCGCCTCGATCCAGCCAAGATCCAGGGCGGCCTCGTCGTCGGTTGACAGGTCGACAAGATCCAGCAGGTAGCGGAGACTGACCCGCCCCTTGGACAGCACCTCGTCGTGCAGCATCTCGTGGGCGATGTTCATCACGAAGAGCAGGCTCGCATCCGGAATCCGGATGCGGGCGTTGCCGAAGGGAACGTCGCGCGTGCGGGCTTCGAGGTCTTCCGGCGTGATCACCTCGGCAATGCGGTCCGCGAGGCAGAAATGAAGATCGACCGCCCCGACATCGCGGTTGCGGTAGTAACTGCCGGAGGAATGCTCGTCCTCGCTTTCCTCGAAGATCTTGTAGCCGATCCCACGCAGCGCCTCGTCGGAGGCCGTGACTTCCGAGGGTTCCACGAGAATATCGAGATCGACCAGCATACGGGTACAGTGCTCGGGGTGAGGCGCGTTCGCGAGGATCGCCGCGCCCTTTATGACAATCGGCGTGACGCCGACCTTGTTGAGGGCAAGGGCAAGTTCGGCGAGCTGGTTCGCCAGGCGACGGTTGCGCTCGCCGTTGAGGGTCCGCAGATCCTCCAGGTATTGCAGCGCCTCCGGATCGAGTTCCTCCGAAGCAAGTCTTCGCTCCAGCGACTTGCTCAGTGCCGGCGCGACGTAGTGCCGGTTGGCCGCCTCGAGGCAGGTGTGCCAGTCGGTTGTTGCGCTCACTTCGCCGCGCAGACAGGCGGCGAGCTGGCGCATAGGCGAAGGATCCGGCGGGAACCGGGGAAGGCGCAGGGGGCTCATTGCGCCGTTCCCAAGAGCCGCCATGCCTCCTCGACGAGCGAAAGCGCGGTCGGGAGGTCGGGATAGGTCGCCCGGAAGAACGCGATACCGTCGGCGCAGGCGGCGAGGCCGTCGAAATCATCAGACGTCAGTCGATGGTCGCCGGACCATCCGCCCCCGATCATCGCCGCAATGAAGTCCTTTGCATCCAGCGCCTCGAGTCCCGGCGGCGCGTCCGCGTCCCTGCGAAGCGAGAGCGCGCAGCGCGCCCGCAGAACCGGGGCTTTGGCCGCAGGCGGCAGGGGCAGGTACTTGACGGTCTTGTCGTCGGGCCGCACGAAAGCCTCGCCCCCCTTCAATTCTGGGTGCAGGTGCTCGAGCATGGGCCAGGCGCCATCCTTGAGCGTCGCCGGAAGGGCGAGCGGTTGAACCCGGCCATCTGGCCGCAGCTCCGCCAGATCGTCTCCCCACAACTCGAAATCATGGCGTCCGAGGGCGACCGACAGCGTGGACTTGCCGGCACCGGGTTCGCCGACGAGCAGCAACGCCTCGTTGTCCCTCTGAAGGGTGCCGAGATGGAGCGTCATGCCCCTGGCGGCGTCCAGGGCGAGTTCGGTGATCAGCAGCTTCAGCGCCGGTCCGGCTTCGCGCCAGGCTAGAACTTCCAGCTCGTCGCCCGAGAAAGCGATGCCCACTCCGTTTTCCCGCTCGACGATCACGACTTCTGCTTCGGGCAGGGAAGGGGCCTCGAGATGACGGAAAATGCACCGCAGCCTTGCGAGGCTCTCCGCTCCGGTGAAGCTGAGGCCGATCGCCGTGTGCCCCGCAGAGATAGTGACACGATCGTGGATGTCCAGGGGCTGGTCGCCGGCGGAGATGTAGTGAACCGCTCCGATCGCCACGAGCTGGTCGAGCAGCGCGAGCCCGTCCTCGCCCAACGCGGCGGCACGGGCGGCGAATTGCCCAGCCGCAATGCCCGATTGCAGCAAGGGCCAGAGCTGTTGCGTGGTCGAGCTGACCCCGAACAACTCCTGTCGGTCAGGCACAAAGAGCAAACGTGATCCCTTGACGTTCGAGATACGCACGCCCGCGCAAGCCACCGCCATGAGATCGGCGGTCCTGCTCCGGAGCGGTTGTTGCGCTGTGTGTATCACGAAGCCCTGCCTGAAATCGTTACCAACATGCTATTGGCGTGCTTCAAGACAATGAAGCCCTGAAGCACGCGAGTTAGAGCTGTCCAGGCATCGGACGGTGTCAGGACACCGGCGAAACGGAGTTATTGCCTGGCTGCTTTTCTAGCGGCCTTCTTTGCAGCCTTCTTGGCTGCCTTTCTGGCGGCCTTGTTAGCCTGCTTCTGCTGCAGCTTGCGCTCTTGCCAGCGCTGCTTCCAGGGCTGATCCCCGCCGCCGGACTTGGCGACGCTATCGCCAGCCAGCGCCGTCGACAGCATGAAGGACACCGCCGGCGGCGTCACCACCGCGTAGGTGCCGGCTTTGGCAAGAAGGCGCCGCCGGGCCGGCGAAACCAGAGCTTCGTTTTGTTTCATGTTGTGATCTTCCATAACTTCCCCCTACTCGTATTAAATCAATTGCGAATCACGTCCGCAGGTGGATTGGCGGAACTATGATTACCCATTCTGATTTTGGAAGACGTTTGGTCAAGTGGGATTGCAAGATTTTGGCGGCGCGAAGTCGTCGGGTTAAGAAATCGTTAATGGTATCAGTCAGATAAACAATAGTAGCAAGTTGTTACGGGCTGTGTCTGTTGTTCACGAACGGCGACAGTTCGAGACAAATTCTCGAATTGGTTCGAAGTCTGCCTTTTTTTTGCCAGGATTGCTGTCAGTTGCGCTGCCCGCGCGGTAAGGCCGCCGTTTCAGCGGGGCTCAGAAAAAGGCTCGCCGAGAGCAAAGCCGGGGCGGAGCGTCCGACATCGCCTGATGGATTTTTCGGGTCGGGTGGTGTGTCAGATGCCGTACGGCAGAACTGGCAGGCGCCCCTCTTCCGTCAGCAGCCAGACGTCGCGCCCCTCGATGACCACCGCCGAGAGCGCTTCGCCATAGCCCGCGCCGGTGTCGAGGTTCAGCCGGTTTCCGCAGTGCATAACCTCGTCCACGGGCGTGTGCCCATGAACGATCAGCGGGCCGTGGTCGCGGGTGTCCGACAGGAAGGGTTCGCGGATCCAGACGAGGTCGTCGAGGGTCTGCCGTTCGAGCGGCACGCCCGGCCGAATTCCCGCATGGACGAAAAGGCACTCGCCCTCTGCATAGGGCGTCGTGAGGTCGTCGAGAAAGGCGAGGTGGCTGACGGGGACGGCGTCCAGCGCGTCGGCGTGAATGTCCAGATCGTCTCTGCCCGCCGAGACATCGACCCCGTAGGAGGCGAGCGTGGCACGCCCGCCGAGCGGCTCCCACAGCCAGTCGAGGTCGTGCCGCAGGTTGTCCTTGAGCTTCTCCGGATGCAGGAAGCGTCGCATCATCCGGTCGTGATTGCCGAGCAGCACCACATGCGGCGCGCCTGCGTCGCGGCACTGGATCAGGTGGTCGATCACGCCCTTGGTATCGGGGCCGCGATCCGGCAGGTCGCCGAGATGGACGACGGTCGCACCCGGATCGCCCACGGCGGCCTTGTCTGCGTCGATCAGCGCATGGGCGCGCCTCAGCTTTTCGAGCTGCCCATGAATGTCGCCGATCGCATAGGTCCGCATGATCCCGTTCTCTCCAAATGCCTGCGGGCGCCCCTTGCCAGGACGCCCGCAGATCTCTCTAGTCCATCGTGGCCGATCAGGCGACGGCAAACTCCAGCGGGCTGACGTTCTGGAACAGGCCCGTCTCCTTGAGCTTGCCGATCACCACGTCGTTCACCGCCTCATCGACATAGAGCAGGGCGATTGCATCCTTGCCCGGCTCGGTCCGTCCGAGGGTGAAGTTGGCGATGTTCACGCCGTTCTCGCCTACGATCCGCCCGAGCGTGCCGATGATGCCGGGCACGTCCTTGTTGGTCGTGTAGAGCATGTGCTCCCCGATCTCGGCATCGATGTTGATGCCCTTGATCTGGATGAAGCGCGGCTTGCCGTCGGAGAACACGGTCCCGGCAATCGAGCGCTCGCGGGTGTCGGTGACCACGGTCAGCTTGACGAAAGCATCGAAGACGCCGGATTTCGCCTGGGTCGTGCGCGAGACCTGCACCCCGCGCTCGGCGGCCTGGATCGGCGCGGAGACGAGGTTCACGTCGGGGTTGGAGGCCTTCATGACGCCCGCGATGGCCGAGCAGCCGAGCGCGTCGAGGTTCATCTCCGCGACCTTGCCGTCGTAGAGGATGTTGATCGCCTTGATCGGCTCGTCGGTCATCTGGCCGATGAAGGCGCCGAGATGTTCGGCGAGCTTCAGCCACGGCCCCATGACCTTGGCTTCCTCGGCTGTGACCGACGGCATGTTCAGCGCGTTCTCGACGGCGCCGGTGTTCAGGTAAGCCGACATCTGCTGCGCCACCTGCAGTGCCACGTTCTCTTGCGCCTCGGTCGTGGAGGCGCCGAGGTGCGGCGTGCAGACCACGTTGGGCAACCCGAAGAGCGGGTTCTCGGTGGCCGGCTCCTTGGCAAAGACGTCGAAGGCGGCGCCGGCGACATGGCCTTCCTTGAGCATGTCGGCCAGAGCCTCCTCGTCGACCAGGCCGCCACGGGCGCAATTGATGATCCGCACGCCCTTCTTGGTCTTGGCGAGGTTCTCGCGGCTCAGGATGTTGCGGGTTTTGTCGGTAAGCGGGACGTGCAGCGTGATGAAGTCGGCGCGCTTCAGCAGTTCGGCCAGTTTGACCTTGGTCACGCCGAGTTTGGCCGCACGCTCGTCGCTGAGGAACGGGTCATAGGCCAGCACCTTCATTTTCAGACCAACCGCGCGATCGCAGACGATCCCGCCGATGTTGCCCGCACCGATCACGCCCAGCGTCTTGCCGGTCAGCTCGACGCCCATGAACTTGGACTTCTCCCATTTGCCGGCGTGGGTGGAGGCGGAGGCCTCGGGGATCTGGCGCGCCACGGCGAACATCATCGCGATGGCATGTTCGGCGGTGGTGATCATGTTGCCGTAGGGCGTGTTCATCACGATCACGCCCTTCTTGGAGGCGGCCGGGATGTCGACGTTGTCGACGCCGATCCCGGCGCGGCCGATCACCTTGAGGTTGGTGGCGCGCTCGAGAATCTTGTCGGTCACCTTGGTGTTCGAGCGGATCGCGAGGCCGTCGTAGTTGTGGATCAACTCGATGAGTTTCTCGGGTTCCTTGCCGAGGGTCGGCAGGAAATCCACCTCGATGCCATTGTCGCGGAAGATCTGGACAGCGGTTTCGCTGAGCTTGTCGGAGACGAGAACCTTGGGAGCCATGAGTGGCACTCCTTCGAAAACGGGGAGAGGGCGGGGGCCGAAGGGCCCCCGGAACGGCGATGGGGTCGTGGATCAGGCGGCGGCGAGTTGCGCCGCGATCTCGGTCTCGAAGGCCCAGACGAGCCACGGGACGAGCGCCTCGAGATCCGAGGTCTCGACCGTCGCGCCGCACCAGATGCGAAGCCCCGCGGGGGCGTCGCGGTAGGCGCCGATGTCATAGGCCACGCCCTCGGCGTCGAGCCGCTTGGCCACCGTCTTGGCAAAGGCCGCACCGTCCTTGATCCGCGCGTCGGTGAACTTCAGGCAGACGCTGGTGTTGGAGCGGATCGCCGGGTCGGCGGCGAGGAAGTCGATCCAGTCGTTCTCGGCCACGAAACGCGCGATCACGGCCGTGTTGGCGTCTGCCCGGGCGATGAGGCCCTCCAGCCCGCCCACAGACTTGGCCCAGTCGAGCGCGAAGAGGTAGTCCTCGACCGCCAGCATCGACGGCGTGTTGATCGTCTCGCCCTTGAAGATGCCCTCGATCAGCTTGCCGCCCTTGGTCAGGCGGAAGATCTTGGGCAGCGGCCAGGCGGGGGTGTAGCTCTCGAGCCGTGCCACCGCGCGGGGGCTGAGGATCAGGATGCCGTGTGCGGCCTCGCCGCCCAGCACCTTCTGCCAGGAGAAGGTGGTGACGTCGAGCTTGTCCCAGGGCAGGTCCACCGCGAAAGCCGCGGAGGTCGCGTCGCAGATGGTCAGCCCGTCACGGTCGGCGGGGATCGCGTCGCCGTTTGGCAGGCGCACGCCGGAGGTGGTGCCGTTCCACGTGAAGACGACGTCCTTGTCGAAGTCGACCTGCGTGAAATCGACGATCTCGCCGTATTCGGCGGTCCGGACGGTGGCATCGAGCTTGAGCTGCTTGACCACGTCGGTCACCCAGCCGGCGCCGAAGCTTTCCCAAGCCAGCATCTCGACCGGGCGTTGCCCCAGAAGCGACCACATTGCCATCTCGACGGCGCCGGTGTCGGAAGCGGGCACGATGCCGATGCGGTAGTCGGCGGGCACGCCGAGCACGTCGCGGGTGATCTCGATCGCGTCGGAAAGCTTCGCCTTGCCGATGGCGGCGCGATGCGACCGGCCAAGCGGGGCGTCCTTCAGGGCGTCGAGCGTGAATGAGGGGGGTTTGGCACAGGGGCCAGAGGAAAAACGAGGGTTCGCCGGCCGCGCAGCCGGGGATTGAGTCGCCATTGCTGGTATCCTTACAGATATATGCCCCTCGTTGGGGAGGGGTGTCCCACGGACGCCTCTACGAGAGCCCCGGGAAAATAACAAGTGCCGTTTCGCGGCCCTCGCCCGGAATGCGGAGTTCTGCCGACCCTATCGGAAACCCGTGACGCCGATTGGCAAGAGGGCCGGGCCTGTGAATGGTCTCCCGGGACCGGGGGGCACTAGAAGGTGGGCCGCCGGAATGCCGTTCTCCTACAACAGATTGAAGCCGCGCCCCTCAGGCGAAGGACCGTCCATGTCCTGCAGCATCGCGTCATCGCAGGTTGCCCTCCAAGAAATCTTGAAGGGCGCCAGTATCAAAGCCGTGTTCTGAGGTCCGGCGCTGCGCCTTTTCACGGCCGTATCCGGCTGCATCGATCAATCGGATTACAAAACGACGCCGGTCGGGGCGCAGACCGAACAGGGCGTGGTCGTCTGCCAGCTCTACGCGACGGAGCGGGTCCTGTGGGACGAGGCCTTTTCCGCACCGTCGGGAATGTCCATCGCCACCGCGGACAAGATGTGATTGGAAGAGCGCCATCGCCAGCCGGGCAGATTGGCGGTCTGTCCAGGCACGGGGCGGAGGGGGCTGGCGAAGGCGGACGGTTCCTGCTTTATGCCCGCCAGATCCCGTGCCGCAGGAGCCTCGCATGTATGTCACCACGCTGCTGACCAATCCCGTTCGGCCCCGCCTCGAGCCGGCGGCCATCGAGGCGCTGCGCACTGCCTGGGGCGGTGGAGCGGCGGTCTGGCTGGCGCCCGGGGCGGCGGCGGAGTTCCCGATGGAGGCGCTGCCGGAGAACCGCTGGCAGGTCTGGGAGGACATGCAGGCGCTCGGCATCGACCTCGTGGTCCAACCCGCCGAAGGGCGGCGCAAGCGGATGCTGCTGGCCGACATGGACAGCACCATGATCGGCCAGGAATGCATCGACGAGTTGGCCGACGAGGCCGGCGTCGGCGCACGCGTGAAGGAGATCACCGCGCGGGCGATGAATGGTGAACTCGATTTCGAAGGCGCGCTGCGCGAGCGCGTGGGGCTGCTCAAGGGGTTGCCGGAGGGCGTGATCGCCAAGGTGCTGGCCGAGCGCATCACCTACACACCGGGTGGCCGCGAACTGATCGCAACGATGAAGGCCAATAGCGGCTATGCCGCGCTGGTCTCCGGCGGTTTCACCGCCTTCACCGCGCAGGTCGCCGCCGGGCTCGGCTTTGACGAGCACAGGGCCAACACCCTGCTGGTCGAGAACGGCGTGCTGACGGGCGTGCCATCCGAGCCGATCCTCGGGCGGGAGGCCAAGGTGGCTGCGCTCAAGGAGATCACCGCCCGGCTCGGCATCACGGCCGCAGATGTGCTCGCGGTGGGGGACGGGGCCAACGACCTCGGCATGCTCGAACTCGCGGGGGCCGGTGTAGCGCTCCACGCCAAGCCGAGTGTCGCGGCGCAATGCGACATCCGCATCAACCACGGCGACCTCACGGCGCTGCTGTTCATCCAGGGATACTCGGTCGACGAGTTCGTCGAGGCCTGAGTGCCGACGGATATTCACCGCATGTTTGATCAACATTCTCGTCAATAAAGGGATCGGCGCAGGCTGGTTGCATGAAACCGCTGCCCGAGACTTTTGCCGCCCTTGCCGACGACACCCGCTTCGCCATCGTCGAGCGCCTTCTGACCGAGGGCACACGCACCGCTGGTGAATTGTCGGAGGTCGCCCCGATCTCCGCGCCGGCAATCTCGCGCCATCTCAAGGTGCTCCGCGAGGCCGGTGTCATCGATCAGCGGGTGCAGGGCACGAAACGCATTTATTCCGTGAACCCCGAGGCGCTGCGGGCCATTTCCGCCTGGACGATCTCGCACCGGGCCTTCTGGGAGGGCAGCCTCGACCGGCTCGAACAGGCATTGCAGAGCAAAGAGGAGATTTGATGGAAACGCTTGAAGACGTCCGGCTGGAACGGATCTTCCCGGTCAGTGTCGAGACCCTGTACCGCTATGTCAGTTCGCCCGAAGGCCTGGCTCGATGGTGGGGCCCCGAGGGCATGAAGGTTCCGGAACATGCGCTGGATTTCACTCGCAAGGGGCCGTGGTTCTCGGTGATGGAGAACGGGGAGGGGCAGCGCTTCAAGGTCTCGGGTCATGTAACCCATGTCGACCCGCCGAAGTCGGTGGGCTTCACCTGGGCCTGGCATGATGACCAGGGTCGGCGCGGCGCCGAAAGCCACGTCACCCTCACCGTGACCGAAACCGACCGCGGCGCGCATCTGGTGATCGACCATCGCGGCCTGCCCGGCGCCGAAGCCGCGGAAAACCACACGAGGGGCTGGACCTCGTCGCTCGTCAAGCTGGAGCGGCTGGCCGTCTGAAAGCCATTTCCCCGCATCTCAACAGGAAAGGAAACCGGGATGCCAAAGTATGTATTTGCCTATCATGGCGGGAAGAAACCCGAGACCGAGGAGGAAGGCGCCAGGGTCATGGCCGAATGGACGGCATGGTTCGAGGCGATGGGCGACGCGGTCGTCGACGGGGGCAACCCGGTGGGCCAGTCCTGGACGGTGCATTCCAAGGGCGTGGACGACAACGGCGGCGCCAATCCGATCTCCGGGTACACGCTGATCCAGGCCCCGGACATGCCGGCCGCGATCGCTCACGCCAGGGTCTGCCCGATGGTCAAGGACGGCAGCGGGACGGTCGAGGTGGCGGAAACCTTCGACATGTAACCACGGCCGGCCCTGTGCCGGAGCACGGCGAGGGCCGTCATCTTGCCGCCTTACGCCGGCCATACCCGTCCGCCCTGTTGAACCGGGGCGAGTAACCGGGAGACGGCGATGCTTGGACGAGTGGCGGGAGTCCTTGCGTGGATATGCTGGGTCGCTGCCCTGCTGACGGTTCTGTTCGGATTCAGCCTGCCTGATCACGAGGACGGTTCGGCCGCGCTCGGCCTGTGGGTGGCGGTCGGGCTCATGGCCTCGCCCTTCCTGATCGGGGGCACGGTGCTGAGCCTGATTTCCGCGATGCTCCGCAGGCGCGCCTTGCGCAGAGAGGCCAGCGCGCGCGCCTGACGCGCGGCCCGGCCCCTCCGGCGGGGTCCTCTGTCAGTCGAACAGGCCCGGCACCGGACGCATCTGCCCCGTTTCGAACCCCCGGCGGCTGAGCAGCCGTGGGTTGCGGAGCCGTTGCGCCACCGGGTGCTCCGGGCTGAGGACGCCGAGGCGCACCAGGATCGCGGTGATGACGCATTCGCTGGCGCGGGTCGTTCCGTCCTCGATCTTGAGCGCCACGCCGATCCGACGCTCCGGCAGGATCGCGATGTAGAACCCCTCCGCCCCGGTCTTGACCACGCCCGCGCCGCCGAGCGCGCGGGTCAGATCGGTGCAGGCCCGGCCCTCGCCGGCGATCAGCGCGGGATGCGCCATCATCGCCTGCGCCAGCCGGGCCTGCGCGCTTTGCCGGCGCCCCCGGCCCTCTCGCGCCGCTGCGTAGCCCGCCATCGCCCGTCCAATGCCGGCGAGGCTGGCGGCGAAGTTCGGGGCAGAGCAGCCGTCGATGCCGAAGCCGGGGCAGGTCTCTCCGGTTACCTCCTCCCAGGCCGCCCGGACGGCCAGCTGCACCGGATGGTCGGGCTCGGTGCATTCCGGCCCCGCGCCAATGTGCCGGTTCAGCGTCAGGAACCCGCAATGCTTGCCGGAGCAGTTGTTGTGCACCTGGCAGGGGCGCTCGTCGGAACAGAGCAGGCGCTTGTGCTCGGCCGGATCTTCGGGGTCCTGCGGGCCGCAGCGCAGGTCGCTGTCTGTCAGCCCGAGATCCGCAAGCCAGCGCTCCGCCCGACCGGTGTGGATTGCCGCCCCGCTGTGGCTGGCGCAGGCGAGGGCGAGCTGTTCGGTAGTCAGCCCGACAGCATCGGCGGCCCCGCTCTCCAGGAGCGGCAGCGCCTGCACCATCTTGGCCGAGGACCGGGGCAGAACGACCTTGTCGGCGTCTCCCCAGGCCTCGATGACGGCGCCAGAGCCGTCACAGATCACCGCATGTCCGCGGTGCACGGATTCGCGGATGTCTCCGCGCCAGAGTTCAACCAGTTCCACGGCGGCCATTTCGTCTCTTCTCCCGGCAAATTTCCGCCGTCAGGGCTTCACCCTCCCGGCACATCTGCGTTACCATGCAAAACAGCAGGTTGAAATTCCATCCGCTTTCCGAAGAGTCCATCAAGGGCCAAGAGCGGCTAGTGTGAGGCAGAGACAGCTGGAGGCTGCAGACAGATGAAATCCTGGATCACGACCGGACTGGCGGCCGGTGCACTCGTTCTTTCGGGGGCCGTTGCCGGTGCGCAGGAATCCTCGAACCGGGTCGCCGCCAAGACCGACTGGAGCGTGTTCGTCGAGGAAAACCCGACGGAATGCTGGGGGGTGTCCTCGCCCAAGGAAACCGTGAACAGCCGTGATGGCAAGCCGGTCTCGGTGCAACGCGGGGATATCCTGCTGTTCGTCACCTTCCGTCCGGGTGCGGGTGCCGCGGGCGAGGTGTCCTTTACCGGCGGCTATCCCTTTGCCGGCGGCTCGACCGTGACGGTCGAGGTGGGCGACAGCAGCTTCGAGCTGTTCACCGAGGGCGAATGGGCCTGGCCGGCCTCGCCGGAGGACGACGCCAAGCTGGTGACGGCGCTGAAGCGCGGTGCGGAAGCCAAGCTGACCGCGCGGTCCAGCCGCGGGACACGAACCGAGGATACCTTCTCGCTGATGGGGTTCACCGCGGCGATGGAAGAGGCCGAGCAGCGCTGCGCCCAGTAGGGCGCGACGCCTGATCCCGAAATCGCCGACGGCCGGCGGACCGGCCGCGCAGATCAGAGGTTGTCCTCGACGCGGAAGCCGTCGGGGATGCCTTCCGCGTGGCCGTCCAGGACCAGGTCGGCCATTACCTGCGCCACCTTGGGCGCCATCCCGAAACCGATCTTGAAACCGCCATTGGCGACGAAGTGACCGGGCCGCCCTGGCCAGGGGCCCAGCATCGGCGCCCGGCTCCGCGCCCGCGGCCGCAGCCCGGCCCATCGCGCGATCACCGGCGCGTCGGCCAGGGCCGGGCAGGCGGCCCGCGCCCGCGCCACGACCTCGTCGATCTGGCTGTCCACCGTGTCGGGGGCGTCGAACTCCCGCTCGGTCGTGGAACCGATCGCGAGCGTGCCATCGGCATGCGGGATCGCGTGGACGCCGCCGGCGAGGTATTGCGGCGCGTCGGGGCGATTGAGCTTCAGAAGCGCGGCCTGCCCCTTGATCGGCGCGCCGACCGTCTTGCCCAGATCTGCGCTCAGGGTCGCCAGCCCCCAATGCCCGGTTGCCCAGAGCACTGAGCCTGCGTCCTCCGCCTCGCCGATCACCACCTCGCCCCCGGCCGCCTCGATCGCCGCTACCAGCGCGGCGGCGGCCTGCCGGGGGTGGAGCCGCGCGGTGAGCGTGTCATGGATCAGCCAGCCGGTGGGGCTGAGCGGCGCCCAGTCGCCGAAGCTCTCGGACGGCACCACGCGCCATTCGGCCTTGCCCTGCCAGAGCTTCTCGGCCTCCACCCCGCGCTCCCGCGCTCGTTCGAGTCCGGCGGCATCCTCCACCGGCTGGAGTCGGCCGCTGCGCAGGTATCCCGGATCGCGGCCAGAGGCCTCGGCCACCCCGGCCCAGAACGCCGCGGCCATGACGAGGCTCTCGAACTGGAACTGCTTCTTCGGATTCCAGTTCTCCGGCACATGCGGCGCCAGCGCGCCAACCAGCCCGCCGGAGGAGCCGGCGCCGATCCGCTCCCGTTCGATCAGACAGACTTTCGCCCCGCGGCGGGCCATTTCCCAGGCGCAGGCGAGACCGAAGATACCGCCCCCCCGCACCGTGCAGTCGATCCTTGCCAAGGTCTCACCTCTCGCCCATTGTCCGCGCGCTTGAAGAGGGGTCTAGACCAGGTGCAGCAGAGTGACCAGAACGGCGGATTGATCTGGCGGGACGGCAATGTGCCGGTCTCCGCGCGGTTCGACGATCCCTATTATTCGCTCGACGACGGGTTGGCGGAGACCAGCCATGTCTTTCTCGACGGCAACGACCTTCCGGCGCGGCTTCGGCCGGGCTTCCAGGTGGCCGAACTCGGTGTTGGTACCGGACTGAACCTGCTGGCGCTGGCCGATTGCGCGTCGGGGGCCGGGGTGGACGGGGTCCGCTATGTCGGGTTCGAGGCCTTCCCGCTGGAGGCCGGCGACCTCGCCCGCGCACTGGCGCCCTTCTCCGGGCTCGAGGCCTTCCGCGAACCGCTGCTCGCCGCCTGGGATCCAGCCGGCTTCGAGGCCCGCATCGGTCCGGTCTCGGCAGTGATGATCCGCGGTGACGCGCGCGACACCGTCCCGGCCTGGCAGGGCGCAGCCGACGCCTGGTTTCTCGACGGGTTCGCCCCGGCGCGGAACCCGGAGCTCTGGCAGGACGACCTGATGGCGGAGGTCGGGCGGCACACCGCCCCGGGTGGCAGCTTCGCCACCTATACCGCCGCCGGCGCTGTCCGACGGGCGCTCGCCGCGGCCGGTTTCACCGTCGAGCGGCGGCCGGGCTACGGGCGCAAGCGGCACATGAGCGCCGGGAGGATGCCGGCATGACCGCGGGCACCGACAACAACCGCCTCGGCATCATGCTGATGATCCTCACCACCTTCGTCTTTGCCATGCAGGACGGGATCTCGCGGCATCTGGCGGCCGAGTACAACGTCTTCATGGTGGTGATGATCCGCTACTGGTTCTTCGCAGCCTTCGTGCTGACGCTCGCCCGGCAGCGTTCCGGCTCAATTGTGACCGCGGCGCGGACCACGCAGCCGCTGCTGCAAATCGGGCGCGGCGTCCTGCTGGCGCTGGAGATCTGCGTCGCGATCCAGGCCTTCGTCTATCTCGGGCTGGTGGAAAGCCACGCGATCTTCGCCTGCTACCCGCTGATGATCGCGGCGCTCTCCGGCCCGATCCTGGGAGAAAAGGTCGGCTGGCGCCGCTGGGCCGCGATCGGGGTGGGCTTTGTCGGCATCCTCGTGATCCTCCAGCCGGGGCGGGCGGTGTTCTCGCCCTATGCGCTGGTGGCGCTCGCCTCGGCGCTGCTCTTTGCCCTGTACGGGCTGATGACCCGCTACGCCGCCCGTCGTGACGCCAGCGCCACGAGCTTCTTCTGGACCGGCGTGTCCGGCGCGGTGGTGATGACGATCGTTGGCGCCTCGCATTGGCAGCCGATGGCGTCCGGGGACTGGGCCTGGATGGGCCTTCTGTGCCTGACGGGGGCCTCCGGGCACTGGCTGCTGATCCGCGTCTACGAAGTCGCCGAGGCCAGCGCCGTGCAGCCATTCGCCTATTTCCAGCTGGTCTTCGCCAGCGCCCTTGGCGTTCTGGCCTTCGGCGAGACGATCCGCCCGAACGTGCTGGTCGGCGGCATGATCGTGATCTCGGCCGGGCTCTTCACCCTCTGGCGTCAACGCCGCGCCGCCTGACGTCGCGAGCCATGAGGCCGGGGCGCTCCCGCCCCCGGAGCTGCGCCGCAAGCGGCTTGTCCGGCGTTGGGCCGGGCCGCGCCTTCGGCGCGGCAGTTGCACTTGGACCGGGTTCTGCGCCAGCACGCCGAAGGCGTGCCCGGCCCAACGCTTTCCTGCCCCGCAAGGGGCAGGAAAGGGGCGGGAGCGCCACCGGCTGGTTTAGCCGTTGCGGAGGAAGTCGATAACCTTGGGCGGGGCATCGCGGGTCTCGCCCGAAAGACGGGCGCGGTAGATCAGGATGCTTTCCGTCACGCGCATCACGTAGTTGCGGGTCTCTCGGAACGGGATGTGCTCGATCCAGTCGATCACGTCCACCTCCTCCGACCGCGGGTCGCCGAAGCGCGACACCCAGTCGAGCGAGCGCCCCGGCCCTGCGTTGTAGCCCACGGAGACCAGCACCGGGGCCGGGCCGAACACCTCGATCAGTCCGGCGAGGTAGGTCGATCCCAGCGTCACGTTGTAGGTCGGATCTCCGGTCAGCCCGTCGCGGTCGTAGGGGATCTTCAGCTCCGCCGCCACGTCGCGGGCTGTGCCCGGCATCAGCTGCATAAGCCCGCGAGCGCCTGCGGGGCTCACGACCCGAGGGTCGAACTCGCTCTCCCGGCGGGCGATCGACAGTGCGAGGGCCTTCGACACGGGCAGGTCGCGTTCCATCAGCGGGCTGAGCGGGTAATAGGCGGCCGGGAGCACCATTCCCCCCTCCGCCGCGCGCTTGGCGATCATCAGCGCGATATGGGTCTCGCCCAGCTCCAGCATCAGGTCCGCAAGCGTGCCGGCTTCCTCTCGCGGCAGCCCTTCGACCAGATGCGACAGGAAACGTTCCGCCAGAGGGTCGTCGCCCGCGTCGAGCAGCAGGAGACCGGCGGTCAGGACCGAGCTCTGGCGAAGCGGACTGTCTTCCAGCTTGGGGAAGACCTCGCGGCCAGAGAGAGTAGGGTCCAGTGGTAGACCGCCCGCCTCGGCTGCCAGGAGTCCGTAGTAGCTCGACTGGTAGAGCGCCCCGTCCGCATAGGCCGCGCTCGCGCCCGCCGCGTCGCCAAGCGCCTCAAGCGCGCGCCCGCGCCAGTAGCCGGCGCGGCCAAGGCTGATCGGCGTCTGAACTGCGGCGGCGAGCCGGTCGAAGTGGAACAGCGCCAGTTCCGGATCACCCAGCTTTCGCAAGGCGATATAGCCGGCCAGCCATTCGAGGTCTGCGAAGTTCCCGCCTTCCACGAGGAAATGCTGGCTGGCGAGCGAATAGGCCGCGACCGCCTCGCCGTCCCGCATCAGCTGGCGCGAATAGATCCGCCGCCAGTTCGCCCAGTGTTCCGGTCGCCCGAGCGCGTCTGGCGCAATCGAGCGTTCGGCCATCAGCGCGATGGCGTCCTCGCTGCGCCCCTTTCGGACCCGCCAGTTGAACCGTTCGTAGGCCAGCCCGGCATCCCCGGCGAGCGCCTCCGGCACGGCCTCGATCCGGCTGTCGACCCCGGGCGCCTGCGCGGTCAGCGCGAGCCGGGCCTCCGCCAGCTTCTGCCAACCCTCGGGGACGAATTGCAGCATCCTCCGCGCGGCAGTCTCCTCGCCGCGCCAGAGCAGGTCGTCGAGTCGCGCCGTGTGGTGCTCCGAAAGCAGCGAACGGTAGAGGTCGAGCAGGCTGGTCTCGATCTCGGGCGACAGGGTCCGGGTGCGCCAGGCCATGACCGCGATCGCCTCGGCGTCGCCGGCATGCCCGAGGGCGCGATGCGCCTCGACCAGCCGCAACACGCCGGTGCCGGTCTCGGGCAGGCGCCCGCCGAAATAGGCGACGACCTCGGCCGGATCGGCATCCTCCGGGATCGAGCCCTCGCCGCGGGTCTGCAGCAGGTCGAGCCCCGGCCAGTCCGGTCGCCGCGCAAGGAAGTCGCGATAGGCGTCGAACGGGGCCTGCCCGCCCTGCCGCAACCGGTGCCATTCGATGATGTCGCGCCCCTCGGCGCCGGCCGGCCGGACCGCGACGGCGGCGCCACGCCAGTTGCCGGTGCGCATCTGTTGCAAGGCATCGGCAAGCGCCGCGCCCTGTGCCGACGGCGCGGCCGCGACCTGAAGCGGCAGCATCAGGAAGAGGAGCATCAGTGGGACGAATCGCAAGGTGTCTGCCCGGTTGTTCTTGTTAGTCCGAATTCGATCGCACCGACCCTAAAGGACGTGTATCTCGCCGCAACTCACAAACTTGGCAATTCCCTTTCGGCCATATAGGGTCCGCCGCGTTTTGACGATGAGCGACTCGGGCTGCGGCCCGGTCAGGCGCGCCGCGGCGCGGGAAACGGAGGAAATCATGTTCAAAGGCTCAATTCCCGCTCTGGTCACCCCGTTCAAGGATGGCAAGGTGGACCTGGAAACGCTTGATGCGCTGATCGAATGGCATATCGCAGAGGGCAGCAGCGGCTTTGTGCCGGTCGGAACCACCGGCGAAAGCCCGACCTTGAGCCATGCCGAGCACGGCGAAGTGGTGGCGCGCGTGGTGCAGGCCGCCGCCGGCCGGGTGCCGGTGATCGCCGGCGCGGGGTCGAACAATACGGCCGAGGGCATCAACCTGATCCGCCATGCGGAAAAGGTAGGTGCAGATGCGGCGCTGGTGGTGACGCCCTATTACAACAAACCGACGCAGGAGGGCCTCTACGCCCACTTCAAGGCGATGCACGACGCCAGCAACCTGCCGATCATCATCTACAACATCCCCGGCCGTTCGGTCGTAGACATGTCGCCCGCGACCATGGGCCGGCTGGCGGAACTGCCCCGCATCGTCGGGGTGAAGGACGCCACCGGCGACATCACCCGTGTCAGCAAGCAGCGCCAGACCTGCGGGCCGGATTTTGTCCAGCTTTCGGGCGAGGATGCCTCCGCGCTCGGGTTCAACGCGCATGGCGGCGTCGGCTGCATCTCGGTCACCGCCAACGTCGCGCCGAAGCTTTGCGCCCAATTCCAGGCGGCGACGCTTGCCGGCGACTACGCCAAGGCGCTCGAATACCAGGACCGGCTGATGCCGCTGCACACGGCGATATTCCTCGAGCCGGGTCTGGCGGGTGCGAAATACGGCCTGTCGCTGCTTGGCAAGTGCTCCGAGGACGTGCGTCTGCCGCTGGTCGGGCTGACCGATGGCACCAAGGCGGCGATCCGCGACGCGATGGAATTCGCAGGCCTCCTCGGCTAAGGAGGGCGCGGGAGAGGGGGCAGCTGGATGGACCCTTTCAGCGGTGGATGCCTCTGCGGCGATGTCCGCTTCGTGGCCAGGGGCCGGCCGGATCGGGTCGGCCTGTGCCATTGCCTCGATTGCCGCAAGCACCACGGCGCGCTATTTTATGCCGCCGCGATTTATTCCGCGCAGGCCGTTACCGTGCAGGGCGAGACCCGGAGTTACCGGGGCCGGCATTTCTGCCCGCACTGCGGCTCCTCGGTCTTTGCGCGCAGCGGTGACGAGATCGAACTGCACCTCGGGGCGCTCGACGACACCGCCGGCCTTGTCCCCGATTACGAATGCTGGGCCGTTCGGCGTGAGGCCTGGCTCCCGCCCCTACCGTTCCAGAGCTTCGAGCGGGACCGAGAAGAACCCAAGGGCTAGGCCCGCGGCCTAGCCGATATCGAGCCAGAGCTTGCCATTGCGATACCCGCCCCGGATCAGGTGTCCGGGCTCACGGATTTCAGGATGGTCGAAGGCCCAGTCGCGGAACTGGTCGTTCGACACCACCCGCGCGCCCAGATCGCGCGCCACTTCCAGCAGGATCGGATCGGCTGGTGTCCCCTTGTCGACCACGATTACGTTGTCCCTGGGCAGGGAAAGGCGCCGCGCCAGCGCCCGCTCGTCGAGATACTTTCCCGCAAGTTTGTAGCTGGCATTGGCGTCGAACACGACACCTGCCTTGAAGCCCCGGTTTGAGAGGTGCCGGATGACCTCTCGCAGCGTGTCCATCTGCGGGGTCTCGTCCCGCCAGTGCATCACGTTCGATCCGTCGATCACCACCGGGCCTGCCGGTGCGCGCGGCCCCTCGCGCCAGCGGCGCAGCCCGGTGCTGACCACCAGCCAGAGGCTCGCCAGTGTCGCGGGAACGGCAAGCAGGAAAAGATCCGCCAGGTCCGCGAAGAGATAGGACACGGCGAGCAAAGAAAGGGAAAGCGCGAACAGAATGAGCGGCAATATCATGGCTCGACACTAGGTCTGTCGCCTGATGTCGTCATCCGGATTTTGAATGGCGCGGCAAGCTGCGTCATCCGATGCGGCATGCCTGCCATAGCGCTTGGAAGTTGCCGGCAAAGCGCCTATATCCGCCCTCCATGGCAAAACCGAAGGACAATCCGAATTACAAGGTGATCGCCGAGAACCGGCGGGCGCGGTATGACTATGCGATCGAGGACGATCTCGAATGCGGCATCATGCTCACCGGGTCCGAGGTGAAGAGCCTGCGCACCACCTCCGCCAACATCGCCGAGAGCTACGCGGCAGTGGAGGATGGGGAGTTATGGCTGGTGAACAGCTACATTGCCCCCTACGATCGCGCCATGTTCGGCCATGAGGAGCGGCGGCGGCGCAAACTGCTGGTCTCCCGCAAGGAACTGTCGCGGCTCTGGAACGATACGCAACGCAAGGGCATGACGCTGGTGCCTCTGGTGCTCTACTTCAACCACAAGGGCATCGCGAAGCTGAAGATCGGCATCGCCAAGGGCAAGAAGACCCAGGACAAACGCGCCACGGAGGCCAAGCGCGACTGGAACCGCCAGAAGCAGCGTCTGCTCCGCCACGGCGGTTGACGGGCCGACCAGCGCAGCCCCGACCCTTTCAGATTTCCGACGTCTTCGCTCCCGCCCAAGGATTTCGCGCGTTTGGACGGCGTTTGTGGTATCGTGGCCGGACAGTCCCTTTCAGCTGGGTGAAAGCATGGAACTTCTGATCGGTCTCCTCTCTGGCGCAATTGGTGGCAACATTGCCGGCGCGCTTCTCAAGAACATGAGCCTCGGCACGCTCGGCAACTCGATTGTCGGCATCCTTGGCGGTGGAATCGGAGCCCAGATCCTCGGGATGCTTGGCGCCTCGAGCGTGGCGACCGATGTGGCTGCCGGCGCCGGTGGCGTCGATCTCGGCAGCATCATCGGCTCGGTTGCCTCAGGCGGCGTCGGTGGTGGGGTCCTTATGGTGGTCGTCGGCCTCATCAAGCAGATGCTGGCCAAGTAGTACCGTCCTGTGTCTGCACGGCCCGTCGGCAGAGCCCGGGCCGGGCATCCTCCTTTGGCTTGCGTCCCGGCCTCGCGGACGGTAGCCCTTTCGGACAAGATGCTTGCGTGGAGGGCCGGATGGGCAGAGACGATCCGAAAACGCTTGTCAGCACCGACTGGCTGGCAGCCCACCTGAACGATCCCGACCTGCGGGTGCTGGACGCGTCGTGGTACCTGCCGGCGATGAACCGCGACGCCAGGGCGGAGTATGACGCCGGCCACATCCCGGGCGCGCGCTTCTTCGACATCGACGAGATCAGCGACCTTCGCTCGGACCTGCCGCACATGGTGCCGCCGACGGAGAAATTCATCAGCCGGATGCGCAAGCTCGGGGTGGGCGATGGTCACCAGGTCGTCGTCTACGACGGTATGGGGCTGTTTTCGGCCGCGCGGGTCTGGTGGCTGTTCCGCCTGATGGGGCATTTCGACATCGCGGTGCTCGACGGAGGCTTCCCGAAATGGCAGCGCGAGGAACGCCCGGTGGAGGACGTGCCGCCGCTGATGCGCGACCGGCACATCACCGTGCGGCGCCAGGCGGACATGATCAAGGACGTGACCCAGGTCGCCCAGGCCGTAAAGCTCAAGGACTGGCAGATCGTCGATGCGCGCGGACCCGGCCGGTTCCGCGGCGAGGAGACGGAGCCGCGCCCCGGACTGCGCCCCGGCCATATTCCCGGCTCTCTGAACGTCCATTGGGAGACGCTGACCAACGAGGACGGCACGTTGAAATCCGATGCCGAGCTGCGGAGCCTGTTCTCCGAGGCCGGCGTGGATCTCGACCGTCCGATCATCACCACCTGCGGCTCCGGCGTGACCGCGGCCGCGCTCACGCTTGCCCTGACCCTGCTCGGCCACGGGCGCAACGCGCTCTATGATGGCTCCTGGGCGGAATGGGGCATGTATCCGGATCTGAAGGTAGAGATCGGATGAGCCTGACCCCCGCCGGAGGCGAGATCTCCTACACCGTAACCTGGCTCGAGATGACCAAGCGGCCGTCCTTTGGCTGGCCGCATCAGCCCGTCGGCGCGCCCTCGGCGTTGCTCAAGGCCGATACGCCTCCGGTCTGGTTCTTTCTCGGCCTCTATGACGCGGTCGGCCGCGACTATGCCTGGGAAGACATGCACGACCGCAGCGAGGAGGAGCTGGCCGAGTGGCTGGCGAGCGACAATACCTCGCTCTACACGCTGATGCGCCAAGGCTGGCCGCACGGGTTCTTCATGCTCGATCACCGCAAGCCGGGCATCTGCGACCTTGCCTATTTCGGCCTCGTGCCGCAGGCGATCGGCCGTGGCCTCGGGCGCTTCCTTCTGGAAAGCGCCGTGCTGACAGGGTGGGACATTCCGGGCGTCGAGAAGATGACGGTCAACACCAACACGCTCGACCACCCGCGCGCCCTCGGGCTCTACCAGCGGATGGGCTTCGAGGCGGTTCGGCGGACCGATCATACCCGGGTGCTGAAACGCGCTCATGACGCCGGCCGCATTCCGGACTGAGTCAGCCCATGTTCAAAGATCACCGGGCCCCGGCCCCTGACCCCATTCTGGGTGTGATGCAGGCCTTCGCCGAAGACGCGCGCGACGGGAAGATCGACCTGGGCGTCGGTGTCTACCGGACGGCCGATGGGCGCACTCCGGTGATGCGGGCGGTCAAGGCCGCCGAGCGGACACTTCTTGACACACAGGAGACCAAGGGCTACGTCGCGCTGTCTGGCGATCCGGCGTTCCACGCCGCGATGCGCGGGCTCGTACTGGGCGGGGTCATCCCCTCCGACCGCGTCGCAGCGCTGGCGACCCCAGGCGGCACCGGCGCGGTGCGGCAGGCGTTCGAACTGGTGCGCCGGGTCCGGCCCGACGCAACCGTCTGGACGCCGTCGCCGACCTGGCCGAATCACCTTGCCATTCTCGACGGGGTCGGCATGAGGCGCCGCAGCTATCGCCATTACGACGCGTCGAGCGGCGGCCTAGATCGAGAGGGGATGCAGGCCGATCTCGAGGGCGTAGCGGCGGGAGATCTCGTGCTGCTGCATGGCTGTTGCCACAATCCCACCGGCGCCGATCTCGCGCTGGAGGACTGGCGCGACATCGCGCTTCTGCTCGCTGAGCGTGGGGCCGTGCCGATGGTCGACCTCGCCTATCTCGGTTTCAGCGACGGGCTGGAACAGGACGCGGTCGGCCTCCGGCTGATCGCCGCGGCTCTGCCGGAGATGCTGGTTGCCATCTCGGGCTCCAAGAATTTCGGGCTCTACCGCGAGCGAGTTGGCCTGGTGCTTGCGCTGTGCGACGGGCCGAAGGCGGCTGCGGCCGTGCGGGGCACGCTGGCATGGCTCAACCGCCAATCCTATGCCTTCCCGCCAGATCACGGTGCGCGGGTGGTAACGACAATCCTGACGGACCCGGCGCTGCGCACCCAGTGGGAAGAAGAACTGACCGAGATGCGAGAGCGGATCGATTCCATGCGTCGGGGGCTGGCTGATGCTCTGCGCGAGGCGTCCGGCTCCGACCGCTTCGGCCATCTGGCCGGCCATCGCGGCATGTTCTCACTGCTGCCGGCCACCCCGGAGCAGGTGGAGACACTGCGCCGTGAGCATGCGCTCTACATGATCGGCGACGGGCGGATCAACGTGGCCGGCCTGACGCCGGAAACCCTCGCCCCTGCCGCCCGCGCGATCGCCGCCGTGCTGCGCTAACCCGGCGGGCCGACAGGGCGAAGCCACAAACCGAATTCCCGATAGACTGCGCCGCTTGCGTGGATCGCGCTCATGGGAGGCGTCTCATCGCCAAGAACGGTAGACCCGGCTTCGGCAATGAAAAAGCCCCGGGCGCTCGCGCGTCCGGGGCCAGGGTCGGGCTGACTGGAAGGGAGGTCAGCCTTTTGCGAACTCGGGGTAGGCTTCCATGCCCAGCTCGGCGGTATCGAGACCGGTGATCTCGTCCTCGGCCGGCACCCGGATGCCCATGGTCATCTTGAGGATGAACCAGACGATCGCGGAGACGACGAAGACGAACACGCCGACGATCACGATCGAGATCAGCTGGCCGAAGAGCGTCGCATCGGGGTTCGTCAGAACGACCGCGATGGTGCCCCAGATGCCGCAGACGAGGTGCACCGGGATGGCGCCGACAACGTCATCGATCTTGAACTTGTCGAGCATCGGCACGGCGAAGACGATCAACACGCCACCGACGGCACCGATCAGCGTCGCAGCCCCGAGGGAGGGGGTCAGCGGCTCGGCGGTGATCGACACCAGACCGGCCAGGGCGCCGTTGAGCACCATGGTGAGGTCGACCTTGCCGTACATGACCTGGGTCATGATCAGCGCGGCGATCGCGCCACCGGCAGCGGCAGTGTTGGTGTTGGCGAAGATGCGGCTGACGTCGGCGGCATCGCCCACGGTGCCGATGGCAAGCTGGGAGGCGCCGTTGAAGCCGAACCAGCCGAGCCACAGGATGAACGTGCCGAGCGTGGCGAGGGCCAGGTTGGAGCCCGGATAGGGATGCACGCGGCCGTCTTTGTACTTGCCGATACGCGGGCCGAGGATCAGCGCGCCGGCCAGAGCCGCCCAGCCACCCACGGAGTGCACCACGGTCGAACCGGCGAAGTCGAGGAAGCCGTACTGGCTGTCGAGGAAGCCGCCACCCCATTTCCAGGAGGCCTGGATCGGGTAGATGAACGCGGTCAGCACGATCGTGAAGATCAGGAAGGGCCACAGCTTGATGCGCTCGGCCAGGGTGCCCGAGACGATCGAGGCGGTGGTGGCGCAGAACATCAGCTGGAAGAAGAAGTCCGAGCCGGTGGAAGCGTAGCCGTAGTCGTCGGCGGCATCGCGGGTGATGCCCACGGCTTCGAGAACGGCCGGGCCGAAGGCGCCGAGGTAGCCGCCGGTCTCGTCAGAGCCGATCGACCAGCTGCCGAGCGGGTACATCAGGTTGTAGCCGACCAGGTAGTAGAAGATTGCGGCGAGCGAGAAGAGCGCCACGTTCTTGGTCAGCTGCATGGTGACGTTCTTCTGGCGCACCAGACCGGCTTCGAGCATGGAGAAGCCTGCGGCCATCCACATCACGAGGAAGCCGCCGATGAGGAAGAGCAGCGTGTTGAAGATGAAGATGCTGTCGGTCGACGCGTCGACACCCGGCACCGGCGCGTCCTGCGCGAGGGCCACCGTCGGCAGCGCGACAGCGGCCGCAGCGATGGCAGGAATGAACTTCTTGAGCGTCATGTCTTTTTCTTTTCCCCTGAAGGACCCGGGCTCTCAGAGCGCGTCGTCGTTGGTTTCGCCGGTCCGCACGCGGACGGCCTGGTTCACGTCGAGAACGAAGATCTTGCCGTCGCCGATCTTGTCGGTCTTGGCGGTCTTCTGGATCGTCTCGACCACCTGGTCGGCCATCGCAGCGTTGACCACGATTTCCAGCTTGACCTTGGGCACGAAATTCACGGCGTATTCCGCACCGCGATAGATCTCGGTGTGGCCCGACTGCGAGCCGAATCCCTTGATCTCGGTAACCATCATGCCGCGGACGCCGATGGCGGTGAGCGCTTCGCGCACCTCCTCGAGCTTGAACGGCTTGATTGCTGCAATGATGAGTTTCACTTTGCTCCCCTTCCGCTTGGCCGGGGGGAGGTCCCCGGCGGGTCTACGCAGGCAGACAGCCGATGGAACGAGGGAGGTTCAAGAAATCCGTGGCCGGATCCTCGGGCAGATTCCGGATATTTTGCACAATATTTGCACAATGAGGCAGTGATGCTCATTTTTTAAGCCAACTCAAGACGCGGCAATGGCACCTCCGCTCTCCCAATTGATTGCCATTCGGGGTATCAACTCTGAAAAACGAGCAGGTAAACGGTCCAGAGGCTCCCATGAGCTCCAAAGGCGGAAAGCGCCCGGTCCTTCGGGCCGACAAGCGCCCCACGAAGGCTACATCACGCGGCACAACGGCAAAAAAACCGTCCGCGAGCGCCAGCAAGGTCAGCAAGCGCAAGGCTGCACCGCGCAAATCGCGGCGCGGCGGCGCGACCGCACGTCCGCGCGGTCCGATCGGCTGGCTGCGCCGACTCATCGGCTTTGTCCTTGGCCTGATCTGGAGCCTGACCTGGCGCAGCGCGGCCGTGGTTGGCCTCGTACTCGGCGGGGCGGTGCTGTATTTCTATGCACAACTGCCGCCTTTCACCGACCTGATCGACGGGCGCACCCGCGGCTCCGTGACCCTGATGGATCGGGAGGGCGATGTCTTTGCCTGGCGCGGCGAGCAGTTCGGCTCGATCACCGACATCAACCAGGTCTCGCCGAACGTGAAGAACGCCGTGGTGGCCACCGAGGACCGGCGCTTCTACTGGCACCTCGGCGTCAGCCCGCGCGGCGTGGCCTCCGCCATCCGGATCAACCTGTCGGAGGGGCGCAGCGCGCTGTCAGGCCACGGCGGCTCGACGCTGACCCAGCAGACCGCCAAGCTGCTCTGCCTCGGCGTTCCCTATGATGCCAGCGTCTGGAAAACCGAGGCCGCCTACGAGGACGACTGCCGGCGCACGACGATCTGGCGCAAGGTCAAGGAGGCCATCTACGCGATGGCCATGGAGGCGAAGTACACCAAGGACGAGATCCTGGTGATCTACCTCAACCGGGCCTACCTCGGTGCCTCCGCCCGCGGTTTCGAAGCGGCCGCGCAGCGCTATTTCGGCGTTCCGGCCTCGCAGCTCGACCCCGGTCAGGCGGCGATGCTGGCGGGCCTGCTAAAGGCGCCGACCCGTTACGCCCCAACCAACAACCTGCAACGTGCCCAGGACCGTGCGGACACGGTAATCAAACTGATGTACGATCAGGGCTATATCACCGCGGCGGAGCGGGACCGTGCCTGGGACCGGCCGGCGACGCTGAGCGCCGCGGCCGAATCCAACACCGGCGGCTATTTCGCCGACTGGGTCATGGACACCGGTCCGAACTTCCTGACCCGCGACACCACCGAGGACGTGCTGCTCTTCACCACCATCGACCAGCGGATCCAGAAGGCAGCCGAAGGCGCGATGCGCGATGTCTTCGAGAGCAAGCTGAAGGAGGGTTCCGAAGCCCAGGCCGCGATCGTGGTGATGTCGGCCGACGGGGCGGTGCGGGCCATGGTCGGCGGGCGCGAGACGCAGGTTTCGGGCGCCTTCAACCGCGCCACGATGGCCAAGCGGCAGACCGGCTCCTCGTTTAAGCCCTTCGTCTATGCCGCCGCAATGGACCTTGGCTATACGCCGCTGGCCACCGTGGTCGACGAACCCTACTGCATCAACGTGCCCGGATCGGGCGACTACTGCCCGAAAAACTACAGCCGCGAATTCAAGGGCCGTGTCACCCTGAGCGACGCCCTGAAGGAATCTCTCAACATCCCGGCGGTGAAAGTATCCGAGGCGGTTGGCCGCGAGAACGTGCGCAAGATCGCCACCGAGTTCGGAATCGACAATGCGCTGGCCAACGGCCCCGCGCTGGCGCTCGGCGTCTCCGAATCGACCCTCGTGGAAATGACCGGCGCCTATGCTGGTATTCTGAACGGCGGCCGCTCGGTGACGCCCTACGGGCTCAACGAGCTGCGCCTGCAGGGGGAGAACGAGACGCTGATGGGGCAGGGCGGCGGTTTCGGCGAGCGGGTGATCTCGGAACAGGCCGCGCGCTATCTGGTCTACATGATGAGCCAGGTGATCGATGCCGGAACCGGTCAGCGCGCCAAGTTGGGCGACCGCCCGGCCGCTGGCAAGACCGGCACCACGCAGGCCGCGCGCGATGCCTGGTTCATCGGCTTCACCGCCGATTACGTCGCCGGGGTCTGGATGGGCTATGACGACAACACGCCGCTCAGCGGCGTGACCGGTGGCGGCTTGCCGGCGGACATCTGGCGCGAGACCATGCTGCGCGTCCACGAGGGCGTGCCGATCTCGCCGCTGCCGATGGATGTGCCCCAGGCTCCCGCGGGGGTCGCCGCGCCGCAATACCAGGGCAACACTACCACCGCGAACAGCAACGGCGCCGGACGCCAGCAGGCACCCGCCCAGGCCGAGCAGAAGGACAACCTCGCCGAGCGGGTGCTGCAGGACGTGCTCGGCAACCTGTTCGGCCGCCGGAACTGAGATCGCGCTTTGCCGGGATGACGATCCGGTGCAGGCTGCGGCCTGACGGATCAGGGGATCGCACCATGCCCGCAGAAAACCACCGGAGCCGCGCCGAACTTGGCGCGGCCCTGCCGCATATCCTGGCCGCCCCGAAGGACGAGGGGCGGCTCGACGTGATCGTCGTGCGTCCGGAAAAGGGCGCGCGCCTCTCGCCGGCGACGGTCGGGATCAGCGCCAAGGGCGGCGTCGACGGCGATCACTGGGCCAAGGGGTGCTGGAAGACCACCGCGGACGGGGCCCCGCATCCGGACGTGCAGATCTGCATCATGCCGTCCCGCTGCATCGAGGCCATCGCCGGCGACCGGGAGAACTGGCCGCCCGCCGGGGACAACCTGTTCATCGACATGGATCTCACGCCGGAGAATACGCCGCCGGGCACGCGGCTGGCCATCGGCAGCGCCGAGATCGTGATCACCGAGGAGCCGCATACCGGCTGCCAGCAGTTCATCGACCACTACGGCCGGGATGCCTGTGTCTTCGTGAATACCGGGCCCGGCAAACAGCACCGCCTGCGCGGCATCTATGCCCGGGTCACCCGTGACGGGGTGGTCTCGGTCGGCGACAGGGTGCGCAAGCTCGGCTGAGCCGACCGCGTGCCGGGGTCAGCTCAGGGACTGGAGATCCTGGGTCAGCGCGTCGATCCTGCCGCCGCGACGGTCCAGCATGGCGCCGATCTCGGTGCGTTCGGTCAGCAGCATGTTCACGCCTTCGATGAACAGGTTGAAGAACTTCGGGCTTCCTGACCGGTCCGACACCAGGAAGGTCACCTCAAACGGGTCTTCGCCGCGCAGGTAGGCGATGGTCGTCACCTCGATGAAGCTCTTCACCGGCTTGGACCCCTGCACCTCGAGCCGCCCGCCGATAAATTCGCGGAACCGCTTGCCGTACTTGCGGGAGATGTAGCCGGTGTAGGCCTTGGTATAGGCGTTGATCTGCGCCGAACTGGCGGAACGCGCCGCTGCGCCCAGCGAGTAGCGGGCGATGGTCGGCACGTCGGCGTAGCGCAGGAAGATCTTCTCGAAATCGCGGTACATCGAACTCTCGGACTTGCCGGAGGCGATCACCTTGTTGATATCGTTGACCGCGGCCGTGACCAGTTGCTCCGCGCTGCCGGCGCTCAGTGCCAGGGCCGGTGCGCCCGGCACAGCCGCCAGAGCGACGCCCCCGAGAAGCAGCCCCAGCACTTTGCGCCGGGTGGGTTCACTCGCCAGTGCCAGACATGTCATCGCCATAGATATCCTCGTAGGGGTCAAAATAATCTTCTTCTGCAACTTCGCCGCGCCCAAGCTCGAAGCGGCGGTTCTGGAGATAGATCAGCCGGGTCTGGGCGTAGCTGTCGGCCGAGTCGTAGAGAACGGAATCCACCGTCTCGGAATACCGCAGCCGGTCTGTCGCCTCGCCGGCCCAGGTGAAACCGTTGGCGACGAGGTTCTGCGGCCACGGGAACAAATACCACAGCGGATTGCCCGCGAAGTCCACCGCCATTCCCACGGTGTCACGCCGAGTTGAGGGGCCAATCACCGGCAGTTCTTGGTAGGGACCCTCGGGCACGCCCCAGACGTGCAGCGTCTCGCCGAAGTCGGTGTCGATCTCGGGCAGGCCTGCGGCGCGGGCCACGTCGAACAGGCCGAACACGCCGATGGTGGAGTTGATGCCGAGCCGCAACGTATTGTGCGCCGCATCGCCAGGGCGCACCTGCAGCAGGCTGTTGGCGATGCGCCGCGGGTTGTCCAGGTTGGCGCCGAAGTTGGCGACCATGATCAGCAGCGGGCCGGGCCCCTCCAGCGGCGCCTCTTCCACGGCAATTACCGTGCTGTCGTCCATCGCCTCGGGCGCGTCTGCCAAGATCTGCGCCGGGCTCTCGGCCTCCGACCCGCCGCCCAGCACGCGCTCATCGAGCCGCTTGTTGAACTCGTGGACCTCGCGATTGCTGGCCTCATTGGGGTCGTTGATGCCGCTGGGGATCGCCGCCGGGCCGCATCCCGCCGGAACCAGCATGAGACCGGACAAAGCGATTGCACTCAGACGGCAGGGAAAATATCCGGTGTGAAACTTCATTGGAATTATCAAACGCTTCATCATAGTTTGCCATCCGAGGCTGACCAAAGACCCGCCGGCCCCATTGTTCGTGCAACGTAGCGATGGGGATGGTGAGTGACAACCGGCCGAACACGAGGAGACCGGCGAGAATGCGCGCACCTGACACAAGAGCCGGACGGCAAGAGCTTCAGCAAGCACGAGCCCAGAGTCGCAGCCTCTTCACATCCGCGTTCCTGTTCTCGATCTTCGTCAACCTCCTGATGCTGACCGGCCCCCTCTACATGCTGCAGATCTACGACCGGGTGCTCGGCTCGCGCTCCGAGGAGACGCTGCTGGCGCTGTCGGTGTTGGTGGCGTTCCTCTACCTGATGATGGGTTTGCTGGATTATGCGCGTGGCCGGGTGATGGCCCGGGCTGGCGCGCGTTTCCAGACCCTGCTGGACAGCCGCGTTTTCTCGGCGGTGCTGCGCAGCGAAACCGGCCGTCCCGGCGCCGAAGCGGCGCAGACCGGTCTGCGCGATCTCGAGATTGTCCAGCGTTTCCTCGGCTCGCCGGCGCTGCTCGCCTTTTTCGACATGCCCTGGACGCCGATCTTCCTGTTCGCGATCTTCATCTTCCATCCCTGGCTCGGCGCGCTCGCCGTCGCCGGTGGCATTACGCTGGTCTGCGTGACGCTGCTCAACCAGTGGCGCACCCGGCAGCCGGCGCTGGAAGCCGCCGGCATGAACCAGCGCGCGGAGCGGATGTCCGACCAGATGCGCGACGAGGCCGAGGCTGTCGAGGCGCTCGGCATGCGCGGCTCGACCTTCGACCGCTGGCAGGTGGCGCGCGGCACGGCGATGGACCTGCAACTTTCCGCCTCCGACCGCGCCGGCGCCTTCACCTCGGCCACCAAGTCGCTCCGCCTGTTCCTGCAATCGGCGATGCTCGGTCTCGGTGCCTACCTCGTGCTTCAGAACGAACTGTCGGCCGGCGCCATGATTGCGGGCTCGATCCTGCTCGGCCGTGCTCTGGCGCCGGTGGAGCTTGCAATCGGCCAATGGGAGCTTCTGCAGCGAGCCTCGCGCGGCTGGCAGAACCTGATGCGGCTGCTGTCGGACGTGCCGCCGGAGATCCAGCGCACGCCCCTGCCGCGCCCCGCCGCGCGGCTCGAGGGCCAACAGGTGACGGTGGTGCCGCCCGGCGAGAGCCAGGCTTCGCTCCGCATGGTCAGCTTCATGCTTCCGCCCGGCAAGGCGATGGGCGTGATCGGTCCCTCCGGCTCTGGCAAGACGACCCTCGCCCGCGCCATTACCGGCGTCTGGCGCTGTGCCGGCGGCAAGATCCGGCTCGATGGCGCGGCGCTCGATCAATACGATCCGGACGTCCTCGGCCAGCACATCGGCTACCTGCCGCAGCGGGTGACCCTGTTCGACGGCACCATCGCCGAGAACATCGCCCGCCTTTCGACCCAGCCGGACCCGAAAAAGGTCGTGGAGGCGGCGCAGAAGGCCGCCGCCCACGAGATGATCCTCAAACTGCCGCAGGGCTACGATACCCCGCTCGTCTCTGCCTCCAACCGGCTCTCCGGCGGTCAAATCCAGCGGATCGGCCTGGCGCGCGCGCTCTACGGCGATCCTGTGATCCTGGTGCTCGACGAGCCCAACTCGAACCTCGACAACGAGGGGTCTGAGGCGCTGAACCGTGCGATCCGGCAGATGAAGTCGGAGCAGCGATCGGTTATCATCATGGCGCACCGCCCGGCGGCGATTCAGGAGTGCGAACTCCTGCTCGTCCTTGATGGCGGTATCCGCCGCGCCTTCGGACCGCGCGACGAGGTTCTCTCCGAAGTGGTCCAGAACGCGGCCCAGATCCAGAGCTCCAAGGGGCAGGGAGGTGTTTCGTGAGCATGCGCCAAATTCCGTCGGCCCGCGGGCCGCTGATCGTCGGCTTCGTCGCCCTGCTGATCCTGGTGGGCGGCTTCGGCACCTGGTCTGTGATGACCCATATCTCCGGCGCCATCGTGGCGCCCGGACAACTCGAGGTGGAGCAGAACCGCCAGGTCGTCCAGCATCTGGATGGCGGCATCGTGGATGAGGTGCTCGTAGAGGAGGGCGATATGGTCGCCGCCGGTGACGTGCTGATCCGGCTCGACCCGACCGACCTCAACTCCGAACTGGCCATCGTCGAGGGCCAGCTTTACGAGCTGATGGCGCGGATTGGACGGATGACGGCCGAACGCGACGGGCTCGAGGAGATCGAGTTTCATCCTGAACTGGTCGAGGTCGCCGGACAGCGAGAGGAGATCGCCGAGCTTCTTGAGGGGCAACTTCGGCTCTTCGAAGCGCGACTCACCACGATGGAGAAGGAATCGGAGCAGCTCGCGCGCCGTCGCGACCAGATCCAGTCGCAGGTGGAGGGCATCGATTCGCAAACCAACGCACTCGGCGAGCAGCTGGAGCTGATCGACGAGGAACTGAGCGACCAGCAGTCGCTTCTCGACAGGGGGCTGGCACAATCTGCCCGTGTCCTGGCGCTACGCCGTGAAAAGGCCGGGCTCTCCGGCACCATCGGGGAGCTGACCGCGAGCCGCGCCGAGGCTCTCGGGCGGATGACGGAAATCGACATCGAAATCCTCAAGCTCGAAACCTCCCGCCGCGAGGAAGCCATCACCCGGATGCGCGACCTGCAATACAACCTTGTGGAGTTGATTGAGCGCCGCCAGAGCCTGCGCCAGCGGCTGGCGCGGATGGAGATCACCGCGCCGGCGTCGGGCATCGTCTATGGCATGGTCGTCAACACCCCGCGCTCGGTGGTGCGGCCGGCGGATCCGGTGGCCTATATCGTGCCGCAGGACCGGCCTCTGGTGATCGCCACACGGGTCGAGCCGATCCACGTCGACGAGGTGCACATCGGCCAGGACGTCGTGCTGCGCTTCTCTGCCTTCTCGTCGCGAACCACGCCCGAGATGAACGGGGTCGTGGCGAAGATCTCCGCAGACGCCTTCACCGACGAACGCACGATGGTGTCCTACTATCGCGCCGAGATCGAACTGAAGGACGGCGAACTGGAGAAACTCGAGGGGCTGGAGATCATCCCCGGGATGCCGGTCGAGGCCTATATCCAGACCAACCAGCGGACGCCGATGGCCTACCTTCTCAAACCCTTCACCGACTATTTCAACAAGGCGTTCCGGGAAACCTGACGCCCTCTCCAAAGGAGCGATGCCCATGCCAGGCGTCATCGAAACCCGCCTCGCCGAACTCGGCGTGACCCTTCCCGACGCGCCCGCTCCGGCGGCGAACTATGTGCCTTTCGTGGTAGTTGGCGACCTCGTCTTCGTGTCCGGCCAGATCAGCGCCGGACCCGACGGACTCGTTACCGGCAAGCTCGGCGCCGACGTGGACGTGCCTGCGGGCGCGGCTGCGGCCAAGCTCTGCGCGCTCTCGCTCCTCGCCCAGTGCAAGGCCGCCTGCGGCGGCGACCTCGACCGACTGAAACGGGTGGTCAAACTGACCGGTTTCGTCAATTCCACGGCCGATTTCACCGATCAGCCCAAGGTCGTGAACGGGGCGTCGGACTTCCTCGTCGAGGCGCTCGGCGACGCCGGCCGCCACTCCCGGTCCGCGGTCTCGGCGGCGGCCCTGCCCTTGGGCGTGGCGGTCGAGATCGAGGCGATCTTCCAGATCGACTGACCTAGGCAAACCATCACAGGCAGGCCCGCCATGACGCTCCATGCGGATTTCCTTTCACGCCCGATCGCGCACCGGGCGCTCCATGACCGCGCCGCCGGCCGGCCGGAGAATTCCCGCGCCGCCGTGCGCGCCGCGATCGCCGGGAATTACGGGATCGAGATCGATCTGCAGCTTTCGTCGGACGGGCAGCCAATGGTGTTCCACGACGACGACCTGAAGCGGCTGACCGGCGAGGACGGCCTGCTTCGGGGGCGCAGCGCCACCGAACTCGGCAAGATCGGCCTTCTCGGCGGCGAGGAGGGGATTCCGACTTTCGCAGAGATCCTCGAGCTGGTCGCCGGGCAGGTGCCCCTGCTGGTCGAGATAAAGGACCAGGACGGCGCGCTGGGGCCCGATGTCGGCCCCCTGGAAGAAGCGGTCGCGGAGGTGGCGAAGGGCTATGCCGGCCCCATCGCCTTCATGTCCTTCAACCCCCACTCCATGATCGCCTTGGCTGCCCATGCGCCGGAAGCGGCGCGGGGTCTGACGACCTGCGCCTTTGAGGCGGCGGACTGGCCCGCGGTGCCCGAGGCGACCCGGACCCGGCTGGCCCGGATCGCCGATTTCGATGCGGCGGGCGCCAGCTTCATCAGCCATCATGCCCGCGATCTGGGCAATCCCGCCGTCGATGCGGTGCGGGCGCGCGGCGTGCCGGTGCTGTGCTGGACGATCCGCTCGACCGAGGCCGAGATGGAGGCGCGCCGGCTTGCCGACAACGTGACCTTCGAGGGCTACCTCGCGGCTTGATCCCGGCCCGGCCAGCGCCAAATGTAGGGCCGCCAACAGATCCGAAAGGCGCCATGAGCCAGCCCGAGACTGCCATCGAGATACAGGTCCTGCCGTCGCTTGCCGTGATCCCGGCGGCCGAGTGGGACGCATGCGCCTGCCCCGAGGCAGCCGACGGGTTCCGTCCGCTCGACCCCTTCACCACCCACCGCTTTCTCAGGGCGCTGGAGGAAAGCGGCTCGGTCGGTCCGGGCACCGGTTGGCAGCCTTCCTACCTGGTGGCGCGGCTCGGTGGTGAGGTGATCGCCTGCGCGCCGCTCTACGCCAAGCAGCACAGCCAGGGCGAATACATCTTCGATCATTCCTGGGCGCAGGCCTACGAGAATGCCGGCGGCGATTATTACCCGAAGCTGCAGATCGCGGTACCCTTCACCCCAGCAACGGGGCGGCGGTTTCTGGTGAAGCCCGGCTTCGAACAGATCGGCATGGGCGCGCTGGTCCAGGGCGCGGTGAAGCTTGCGACCGACAACGGCGTGTCCAGCCTGCACGCGACCTTCTGCACAGCCGACGAGGCCGCGGCGGGTCGGCAGATGGGCCTGATGCACCGCATCAGCCAGCAGTTTCACTGGGAGAACGCCGGCTACGAGGATTTCGACAGCTTCCTCGCCGCGCTTTCCTCCCGCAAGCGCAAGAACATCCGCAAGGAACGCGCGACCGCGCAAGGCTTCGGCGGGCTCATCCGGGCGCTCACCGGCGACGAGATCGAGCCGCATCACTGGGATGATTTCTGGGTCTTCTATCAGGACACCGGCAGCCGCAAATGGGGCCAGCCCTACCTCACCCGCGCGTTCTTCGAAATCGCCCACGAGACCCTGCGCGACGACATCCTGCTCGTGCTGGCGGAACGGGAGGGGTTCAACGTCGCCGGCGCGCTCAACTTCATCGGCCGGCGCGCGCTCTACGGCCGTTACTGGGGCGCCCTCGAACGGCATCCCTGCCTGCATTTCGAGGCGTGCTATTATCAGGCCATCGACTTCGCGATCGCCCACGGCCTGGAGACGGTGGAGGCCGGGGCGCAGGGCGAGCACAAGCTGGCGCGCGGCTATCTGCCGGTGACCACCCACTCACTGCACTGGGCTGCGGATCCGGGCTTTGCCCGAGCCATTGCCGAGTTCCTGAAGGCCGAGGCGCGTGCCGTCGACGAGGAAATCGAGATCCTGACGAGCTATGGCCCGTTCAGGCGAACCGGGGAGGACCACGATTGACCGATACCATCGAACCCGCCGCACTGGAGCGGCTCCGCAACGCGGGCTGGACCCTGGAAGAGGGCGGCAAGGCGATCACCCGAAGCTTCCGCTTCGCCGATTTCGTCGAGGCCTTCGGCTGGATGACCCGCGTGGCGATCCACGCCGAGAAGCTGAACCATCATCCCGAGTGGAGCAATGTCTACCGCACGGTCGAGGTGCGGCTGACCACCCATGACGCCGGCGGGCTGACCGAGCGGGACCGCAAGCTCGCCGAGGCGATGGACCGGCTGGCCGGCTGATCCTGCCCCCGGACGAAACGGCGCCGCCCGCGTCACCAATTGCCTTTCGCCGTCCCCCGGCGATAGGGTGCGCGCGCGATCACGCCAGTCCAAGGAGAAGCCCATGTCGGGTATTGTCGTCGTTGGCGCCGGACAGGCCGGCTCCTCGCTCGTGGCGAAACTTCGGGCGGAAGGGTTCACCGGCAAGCTGACGCTGATTGGCGAGGAGCACGCGCCGCCCTACCAGCGCCCGCCGCTTTCAAAGAAATACCTTCTGGGCGAGATGGAGCTGGAGCGCCTTTACCTGCGACCCGAGGCCTTCTATGCCGAGAACGACATCACGCTGCTCACCGACCGCCGGGTCCACGCGATCGACCTTGCGGACCGAAGGCTCGTGCTCGGCGGCGATACGCTCGCCTACGACCAGCTTGCGCTGACCACCGGCTCCATCCCGCGGCGCCTGCCGCCGGCGATTGGCGGATTGCTTGGGGGGGTGCACGTGGTCCGTACCCTGCGCGACGTGGACCGGATCGCCACCGAGATCCGTCCCGGCGCGCGGGCCCTGATCGTCGGCGGCGGCTACATCGGGCTTGAGGCCGCGGCTGTGGCCTCGAAGCTGGGGCTGGACGTGACGCTTGTCGAGATGGCCGACCGGATCCTGCAACGCGTCGCTGCGCCCGAGACCTCCAACTACTTCCGGGTGCTCCACCGCGGCCATGACGTCGATCTGCGCGAAGGCGTGGGGCTGGAGCGGCTCACGGGCGAGGATCGTGTCACCGGCGCGCGCCTGACCGACGGCACGCACCTGCCGGTGGACATGGTGATCGTCGGCATCGGCATCAGCCCGGCCACCGAGCTGGCGGAGAACGCGGGGCTGACGATCGACAATGGCATCGCGGTGGACGCGCAGGGCCGCACCTCCGACGCCAATGTCTGGGCCGCGGGCGATTGCGCCTCCTTCCCCTGGCGTGACGGCCGGATCCGGCTGGAAAGCGTCCAGAACGCCATCGACCAGGCGGAACTCGTGGCGCGCAACATGCTCGGCGCGGCGGAGGCCTATGACCCGAAGGTCTGGTTCTGGTCGGATCAGTACGACGTGAAACTGCAGATCGCCGGTCTCAATACCGGGTATGACCGGGTCGTCATTCGCCCCGGCGGGCGCGATGGCGTGGTCTCGCACTGGTATTTCGCGGGCGAGAAACTGCTCGCCGTGGACGCGATGAACGATCCGCGCTCCTACATGGTCGGCAAGCGCCTGATCGATGCCGGCAGATCCGCCGACCCGGCCGCCATTGCGGACCCGGCCACCGACCTGAAGGACCTGATGAAGGCATGAGGATCATTGCCGGACGGAACCGCGGGCTCGCGCTCGCGTCGGTGGGCAAGGGGGATGCGGCCGCGCATCTGCGCCCGACCTCGGACCGGGTGCGCGAGAGCCTGTTCAACCTGCTCGCCCACAGCCATGGCGACCCGGTGGAGGACGCCCGCGTGCTGGACCTCTTCGCGGGTACCGGCGCGCTCGGGCTGGAGGCTCTGTCGCGCGGTGCGTCGCACGTGACCTTCGTCGACGACGGCGGAAAAGCGCGCGCGTTGCTGCGGGAGAATATCGAGAAGATGCGCGCACAGGGGGTGACGAAGGTCTTCCGCCGCGACGCGACACGGCTCGGAGAGGCGCGCGGCCCGGCCTTCGATCTGGTATTTCTCGATCCGCCCTACGGCAAGGGCCTGGGAGAACGCGCCATAGTATCGGCGCTGGCCGGTGGCTGGCTCGCGCCTGGCGCTCTGGTGGTCTGGGAGGAAAACGCCCCGATGGACCCGCCGGAGGGCTTCGAGCTGGAGGATCGCCGCAACTGGGGCGACACCCATGTCACGCTTCTGCGCGGCCCGGAGCGTGTGGGCAGCGCTCCGTCCGAAAGCTGACGGTGCGCTGCCACTAAACTTGGGGAAAGAGGTATTTTCGCCAAGAAGAAAAGCGAAACGGTTCGCCTTCTTCTTGGCTCAAATACCCCTGTTCCAACACCGGATACCTGGTGCTGTCCTAGGAGGGTCCGCGAGGAGACCAGAGCCGTTACTGCTCGACGGCAGCTGCGACCATGGCGCGGGCGTCTTCGACAAGCGCGGCGCCGTTCAGGCCGCGGGCGGAGACTTCCGCGATCCATTCGGCGGTCACTTCCTCGCCGAGCGCCTCGATGCGGGCGGTTTCTTCGGCGCTGATCTCGGCGATCTCGTTGCCGGCCGCGGCCATGGCGTCGCGCCCTTCCACGTCGCCGGTGTCATGCGCCTTGCCGGCCCAGGCCGAGGCCATCAGGCCGGAGTTGGCGTCGATCACCGCCTTCAGGTCATCGGGCAGGCTCTCGTACTTCGCCTTGTTCATGGCCCAGATGAAGTAGAGGTTGTAGAGCGCCCGGTCGCCCGCGACGTCGGTGTGGCTGTCGGTCAGCTCGTCGAGCTTGAGCGAGGGCGACATTTCCCAGGTGATCACGCCGCCGTCGAGCACGCCCTTGGCCAGCGCCTCGGGGAAGCCGGGTACCGGCATGCCGACCGGCGTCGCGCCGAGTTTCTCCAGCAGCAGCGTCGCCGGGCGCGACGGGCCGCGCAGCTTCAGGCCGTCGAAATCCTCGACCGAGGTGATCGCCGGACCCTTCTTGTGGACCAGCCCCGGGCCGTGCATGTGGGCGGCGATCAGGTGCACGTCGGCGAAATCGTCCATCAGGTGCTTCTGGGTGAAGTTCCAGGCGGCGACCGAAGCAACCTCGCCCGACTTCGGCATCATGAACGGCAGTTCCAGCGCCTCCGCTTCCGGGAAGCGGCCGGGCTGGTAGCCGGGGATCACCCAGCCGCCGTCGATCACGCCGTCGCGTATCAGGTCGTACTGGCTCTGTGCCTTACCGCCGAGCGCCATCGCCGGATAGAGCTCGACCTTGATGCGCCCTCCCGACTGCTCCTCGATCGCCTTGACCCATGGATCCATGAAATACGTCGGGTTGGCGGATTTGGGGGAGACGAAGTGCTGGAAGCGCAACGTCACCTCCTGGGCAGTGGCGAGGCCGGCCATGGAGGCGAGGCCTGCCGCGAGGACGAGGCTGCGTAGGGTGATGGGCACGAGACGGATCTCCTGTCGTGATGTCATCCATGGCGCTCCTGTTGAAGCGCTCGCAGTGGCATACAAAACGGCACGAGGGGCTACAACCGGCCTCGCGAGGTGCAAACACGCCCGGCGCGGACCAAATTCCCGGTTTGCTTGACCTATCGGAAACCTGCGTTCCGATCCGGCTCCTTATTCCCAGGTCGGGTGGAACCGGCCGGCGGGCGAGAGGGTGAAGATCTCGCAGCCGTCCGCCGTCACACCGATCGAATGTTCGAACTGCGCCGAGAGCGACTTGTCGCGGGTGACGGCCGTCCAGTCGTCGGAAAGCACCTTGGTCTCGGGGCGGCCGAGATTCACCATCGGCTCGATCGTGAAGAACATGCCTTCCTCGAGGACCGGGCCAGTGCCCGGGCGCCCGTAGTGCAGCACGTTGGGCGGCGCGTGAAACACCTGGCCGAGACCGTGGCCGCAGAAGTCGCGCACCACGCTCATCCGGTGCGCTTCCACGTAGGTCTGGATGGCGTGGCCTATGTCGCCGAAGGTGTTGCCGGGGCGGACGGCCTCGATGCCCTTGAAGAGCGCGTCATGGGTGACCTGGACCAGCCGTTCCGCCTTTCGGGGCAGCTTGCCGGCGACGTACATGCGGCTGGTGTCTCCGAACCATCCATCGACGATGACGGTCACGTCGACGTTCAGGATATCTCCGTCGCGAAGCTTCTTGTCGCTGGGAATCCCGTGACAGACGACGTGGTTGATGCTTATGCAGGTGGCGTGCTGGTAGCCCTTGTAGCCGATCGTGGCCGACGTCGCTCCGGCCTGCACGACCATGTCCTCGACGGCCTTGTCGATCTCTGCCGTCGCGACGCCCGGAACCACCAGGGGCGCAACCCTGTCAAGGATGTCCGCCGCGAGCCGGCCGGCTGCGCGCATGCCTTCGAAATCACTTGCCTCATGCAGGCGGATGCCATCTCTGGTCAGCCGGGTGCGGGTCTCGTCCACGTCGCGGGTCTCGTCTGGTTACTCGTTCTTGGCGTCAACATAAGGACGTTGCCGGGGAAATGCCAGAACGCGGGTCAGGCTTCTGCGGCCTGCGGGCGCGCATCCACCGGCAGCGGTTCGCCGATCCCGACGCCGGTCCTGTCGATGACGGTGCCATGGCAGATCGCTTCCACCCCGGCGGCGCGGGCGGCGTCGAAGGCGGCGGCATAGGCAGGGTCCAGATCGCCGGCCAGCCGGAAGCGGGCGCAATCCGTGCGTTGCACCAGATAGAGCATCACCGCGCGGTCCCCGGAGGCGACCATGCGGGACAGTTCCCGCAGGTGTTTCGCGCCGCGGGCGGTGACGCTGTCGGGGAATTCCGCCCAGTCGTCGGTGCGCCGCAGGTGGACGTTCTTCACCTCGACCCATGCGTCGGGCAGCCCGTGTTCGCTCAGCAGGAAATCCACCCGGCTTCCCTCGCCATAGCGTACCTCGGGGCGGACCTGTGAATAGGCGGCGAGCGCGGGGATGGCGCGCGCCTCCAGCGCCTCACGGACCACCCGGTTGGGCACTGCCGTGTCGATCCCGGCCCAGTGCCCGCAGGGGAGCTCCGCCAGCCGCCAGCCGAACTTGAGCTTCTTCCGGGGATCGTCGTTGGGCTCCAGCCAGATCCGCATGCCGTCGTCCTGCAGGCCCATCATGGAGCCGGGGTTCGGGCAGTGGGCAACCACCTGCTCGCCGGTGTCTTCCAGCACGGCGTCGGCCAGAAACCGTTTGTAGCGGCGAAGCAGCCGGGCGGGTACGAGCGGGGTTTGAAAGCGCATGGTGCGGGCCTATACCCCAATACGAGGCCCGACAAGAAGGAGAGAATCGATGCCCAATCCCACCGCCGCAATGCTGGTGATCGGCGACGAGATTCTCTCGGGGCGCACCCGCGATTCGAACATGCACTTCCTCGCCGGCGAACTTACCAAGCGGGGCATCCGGTTGGCCGAGGTTCGCGTCGTGCCCGATGACAGCGAGGCCATCGTCGCTGCCGTCCGTGCGCTGTCGAAAGCCTATGATTCGGTGTTCACCTCCGGCGGCATCGGCCCGACTCATGACGACATCACCGCCGATTGCATCGCCGCCGCCTTCGGGGTGACCATCGGCGTGCATCCCGAGGCGCGGGACCGGCTCGCCGCCTTTGCCGAGGCGCGCGGCAACGAGCTGAACGAGGCCCGGCTGCGGATGGCCCGCATCCCCGACGGCGCCACCCTGATCGACAACCCGATCAGCGCCGCCCCCGGCTTCACCATCGGCAATGTCCACGTGATGGCCGGTGTTCCGACCGTCTTCGAGGCGATGGTCGCCGGGGTTCTGCCGACGCTGGTGGGCGGGGCGCCGCTGCTGTCGCAATCGCTTACCATCCATCGGCCGGAGGGCGAGGTCGCCGGGCCGCTCGGTAAGCTGGCGACGGAGTATTCCGACCTCTCCATCGGGTCCTACCCGTTTTCCCGCGAGGGGATCTTCGGCACCAACATCGTGATCCGCGGCACGGAGCCGGGCCGGGTCGACGCCGCGATGTCTGATCTGGCCGAGCTCTTCCCCGAGGCCGTTCGGTGAGCAGACTGGAACGCGAGGCGCTCTTTTCCACCATAGACGCGACGTGGCCTGCCGCCCGCTACATCGACATCGACGGGTGGCGCCTGAGGGAAGGCGCGGGTGGTGGCAATCGGGTGTCTGCCGCCACGGCCGCGGGCGACGCGCCGGAGATCTCGGCGATGGAGGAGGCGCAGGCCGGACTGGGGCAGGATCCGCTGGTCATGATCCGTCCGGGGGAAGAGGCGCTCGACGCACGGCTGGAGGCGGCCGGCTACCGGGTGAAGGACCCGGTCGTGCTGCTGGCTTGCCCGGTGGAGCGGCTCGCCAAGGCGCCGCCACCGGTGACCGCCTTTCACGTGGCCTGGCCGCCGATGCAGGTTCAGGCCGAGATCTGGGCCGAGGGCGGCATCGGACCCGCGCGGCTCGCGGTGATGGACAGGGTCATGGGGCCGCGCCTGTCGCTGCTTGGCCGCGCCGGGGATCAGCCCGCCGCCACCGGATTTGTCGCGCTCCATGGCGATATCGCCATGCTGCATGCGCTGGAAGTCGCGCAGGAGCACCGCCGCAAGGGCGTCGCCCGGCACCTGATGCAGGCGGCCGCGCTCTGGGCCCGCGACGAGGGGGCCGCCCGGCTCTCCGTGCTCGTCACGCTGGCCAACGCACCGGCCCGCGCGCTTTATGCTTCGCTGGGCATGGAAGCTGTGGAAGAGTACCACTACCGCACCAGGTAACCCGCGGGTCCGAGGGAGGAACATTCATGTCGGACGCCCCAACCGCGCTCGATCTGCCGGCGGCAGAGCCGCTGCCGGAGCGCACGCAGGCCTATTTCGACCTCTGCGAGGAGAAACTCGGGCTGGTTCCGAACGTGCTGCGCGCCTACGCCTTCGACATCGAGCACCTCGACGCTTTCATCGGCATGTACAACGTGCTGATGCTGGCCGAGAGCGGGCTGAGCAAGTTGGAGCGCGAGATGATCGCCGTGGCCGTCTCCTCCGAGAACCGCTGCTATTACTGCCAGGTGGCCCATGGGCAGGCGGTGCGCGAGCTGTCGGGCGACCCGGAGCTGGGCGAGCGGATGGTGATGAACTACGGCACCGCCGACCTGGAGCCGCGCCAGCGCGCGATGCTCGATTTCGCGGTGAAGCTCACCCGCGCCAGCGCCGAGGTCACGGAGGCGGACCGTCAGGCGCTCCGCGAGTTGGGGTTCTCGGACCGCGATATCTGGGACATCGCCTCGGTCGCCGGCTTCTTCAACATGAGCAATCGCATCGCCTCGGCCGTCGACATGCGCCCCAACCCGGAATACCACGCCCGCAACCGATGAGACGGCTCCTGCTACACTTCTGCGCGGCCTGCGCCGTTGCCCTGCCCGCGCAGGCGGTCGAGCTGACCCTGCCCGCCACCGCCCGGCTCACCGCGTCGAAGAGCGAAGAGATGGGCAGCGCCGATCTGCCGGTGGCGGGCTGGGTCGACGGCGGGATCGAGACGGTGCGTGCCGAAGGGGCGGTCATCCGGCAGGCCTGGCAGATCCAGGCGTCCGATCTGACCACGCTCCAGATCCTCGTGCCGCTGCGGGATCAACTTGTCGACGCACGGTTCGAGCCGGTCTTCGAATGCGAGGCGCGGGCCTGCGGCGGCTTCGATTTCCGCTATGCGATCGAGCTGTTTTCGGAGCCCGAGATGCACGTCGACCTCGGCGATTTCCGCTACGCCCTGCTGCGGCGCGACGGGGAGGTTGGTCCAGAGCATGTCAGCCTGCTGGTCAGCCGCTCGGCCGTTCGCGGCTTTGTCCAGATCACCCGCGTCACCGCGGGGCCAGAGGATGCGGGGGCTCTGTCCGGCGTGACGGTCGGGGTCGGACCGGCGCCACCGGTCGGCAACGGCGCCGCCTCGGCTGGACGGCTGGTTTCGGATCTGGAGGCCAAGGGCCGCGCGGTACTGGGAGACCTGACGTTCCAGACCGGCTCGTCGCAACTGGCCGAAGGCCCCTTCGCGACGCTCGACGAACTGGCCGCCTATCTCGCGGCGCATCCCGAGCGCGGGATCGTCCTCGTTGGTCATACCGATGCCGAAGGCACCCTGGCCGCCAACGTGGCGCTCTCGCGCAAGCGGGCGCTGGCGGTTCTGCAGCGGCTGTCGGAGCGCCACGGCATTGCGGAGCCGCGAATGGCAGCGGAGGGCGTCGGCTTCCTCGCGCCGCTCGCCAGCAACGCGACCGAGGCCGGCCGGACCCTCAACCGGCGAGTCGAGGTCATCCTCTCAGATCCGGACTGAGAGGCCCCGGGGCGCAGCCCCGCGCGCGGCACGCGCGCCACCGCCCAAAGGGCTCCGCCCGAGGGCAATCCCCCGCCTGCCAGGCAGCGATACCCCGCCAACAAAAAAATGGCCGGAGCGGGATGCTCCGGCCAGTCCTGATGCTTGAGACCAGGTGGGGGAAAACTCTTACCAGATATCCGGGCCCTTTTCGGAGAAACTCCGGACAAGGAAATCTATGAAGGCGCGCACCTTGGGCTGCGTGAAGCGCCCCGGCGGGTAGACAGCATAGATGCCGAGCGGATCGACCGGAAGATCAGGGATCGCCTCCTGGACGAGGCCCTGCTTGAGCGCGTCGGCATAGAGAAAGCTCGGCAGATAGGCGATGCCGAGCCCGGAAATGGCGGCGTTGAGCAGCGACTGGCCGTCGTTTACCGTAAGCCAGCCGGCCGTGCGCACCTGACGCTTCTCGCCCGACGGCGCGGTAAGCTTCCAGACGTTGCCCGAGGACTGGTTGGAATAATGCAGCAGCTTGTGCTCGTTCAGGTCGTCGATCTTCTGCGGGCGGCCGTATTGTTCGAAGTAGGCCGGGCTCGCGATCATCCGCTTGGTAGTCTCGGTCAGCTTGCGGGCGCGCAGCGTGCTGTCTTCCAGCTCGCCGATCCGAACGGCCATGTCGAAGCCCTCGCTGATCAGCTCCACGTAGCGGTTGTTGAGCACCATGTTGACGGTGATCTCGGGGAATTCCTGCAGGAACTCGCCGAGAATCGGTGACAGGTGGTTCACCCCGAAATCCGTGGCGACCGAAATCCGGAGCAGACCGGAGGGCGCGGATTGCATCGAGGTTACAAGTGCATCGGCCTCACCCGCATCGTTCAACACCCGGCGGGCGCGATCGTAATAGGCCAGGCCGATCTCGGTGGGCGAGACGCGCCGCGTGGTGCGGTTCAGCAGCCGGGCGCCGAGGCGCGCTTCGAGGGAGGAAACATGCTTGGAGACCGCAGATTTGGAGATGCCCATCTTCTTGGCAGCGTCCGTGAATCCGCCCTGGTCCACCACTGTGGCGAAGGCTTCCATCTCGGTCAGGCGATCCATAGCAGCGGTCCTCATGAACTCATCATTGATTACGCTCCGGGTATCGATGGAAATTCCGGCAAGACTGCGGCGAGGGGCCGACAATGTCAGGAAATTCTCCGGCACCGTTGTGGCGGTGGAAACACTGCCCGCCGACTCCAATATCGCAACTCCCTAAAATTGGGGAGATTTTCCCGATTCCCGGCTGCCTCAATCGTTAAGATGACGCAAAATAAATGGTGAACCGGCTTCGATCCGGAAACAGTCAGCCCCCCATCGGCGTCAGAGTCGCGCTGCCAGACGCGTGCCCTGATCGATGGCGCGTTTAGCGTCGAGCTCCGCTGCAACGTCCGCGCCTCCGATCACATGCACGCTGCGCCCCGCGGCCTCCAGCGCGTCGGCGAGGTCGCGCTGCGATTCCTGTCCAGCGCAGAGAACGACCGTGTCGGCCTCAACGAGCGACGGCTGCGACCCGTTGGCCGACGAGACCTCGATCCCCTCGGGCGTGATCCGGTCGTAGTTAACGCCGCCGCGCATCGTCACGCCCATCATCTGCAGCTCGGCGCGGTGGATCCAGCCGGTGGTCTTGCCCAGCCGTTTGCCTGGCCGCTCGGCCTTGCGCTGGAGCAGAGTGATCTCGCGGGCGGCCGGGTCCGGCTGCGGCCCGTTTGGCGCGAGACCGCCCGGCGTGACCTCCGGATCGCCCACGCCCCAGAAGCTGCGCCAGTGCGGCGGGTTCTCGGTGGCGCTTTCGCCCGCGTGCGCCAGGAACTGCGCGACGTCGAAGCCGATGCCGCCCGCACCCACGATGGCGACCTTCCGACCAACCTCCGCCCCGTCGCGCAGGACGTCGACATAGCCGAGCACGTTGGCGCCCTCCTCGCCCGGGATGCCGGGGTCGCGGGGGCGGACGCCGGTGGCGATGATGATCTCGTCGAACCCGTCCAGCATCTCCGGTGCAACCTCGGTGCCGAGCCGCAGGTCGATGCCGGATTTCGCGACCATGGTCTCGAACCAGGCGACGAGCCCGTGGAACTCCTCCTTGCCGGGAACCTTCTTCGCCATGTTGAGCTGCCCGCCGATGCGGCTGTCGCGGTCGAAGAGCGTCACGGCGTGGCCGCGCTCCGCTGCCGTCAGCGCCGCGGAAAGCCCGGCCGGCCCCGCGCCGACCACGGCGATCCTTCTTTGCGCGGCGGCCGGTTCGATCCGGAGTTCGGTTTCGTGGCAGGCGCGCGGGTTGACGAGGCAGGAGGTCAGCTTGCCGCTGAACGTATGGTCGAGGCAGGCCTGGTTGCAGGCGATGCAGGGCGCGATCTCGTCGGCCCGGCCTTCCGCGGCCTTGTTGACGAAGTCGGCATCGGCAAGGAAAGGACGCGCCATCGAGACCATGTCGGCGCAACCATCGGTGAGCACCTGCTCCGCCACCTCGGGCGTGTTGATACGGTTCGAGGTGACCACGGGGATCGAGACCTCGCCCATCAGCTTCTTCGTCACCCAGGTGAAGGCGCGGCGCGGCACCGAGGTCGCGATGGTCGGAATTCGCGCCTCGTGCCAGCCGATGCCGGTGTTGATGATCGTGGCGCCGGCGGCCTCGACCGCCTTCGCCAGCATCACCACCTCGTCCCAGGTCGAGCCCTGGGGCACCAGGTCGATCATCGACAGGCGGTAGATCACGATGAAGTCCGGCCCCACCGCCTCGCGCACCCGGCGCACGACCTCGACCGGCAGGCGCATCCGGTTCTCGTAGGACTCGCCCCAGCGGTCGGTGCGCTTGTTGGTGTGGCGCACGAGGAACTGGTTGAGGAAGTAACCCTCGGAGCCCATCACCTCGACGCCGTCATAGCCGGCCTCGCGGGCGCGGGCGGCGGCGGTGGCGATGTCGGCAATCTGCTTCTCGATGCCCGCCTCGTCCAGTTCCTTCGGCTGGAAGGGGGAGATCGGCGACTTGACCGGGCTCGGCGCGACGCAGTCGGGGCTGTAGGCATAGCGGCCCGCGTGCAGGATCTGCATCGCGATCTTGCCGCCGCTATCGTGCACGCGGTCGGTCACTATGCGGTGGTTGGCGATGTCCTGTTCGGTAAAGAGCCCCGCCGCGCCGGGGAAGACGCCGCCCTCGCGGTTGGGGGCCATGCCGCCCGTCACGATCAGGCCGACGCCGCCCGCAGCCCGCTCGGCATAGAAGGTCGCGACGCGGTTCCAGTCCTTCGTCTCCTCGAGCCCGGTGTGCATCGAGCCCATAAGCACGCGGTTGCGCAGCGTCGTGAAGCCAAGGTCCAGCGGCGCCAGAAGACGTGGGTACGCGGTCATGTGATCCTCCCTGTTCCGCGGGAGACTGCCGGGCGCGTGGGGAGATGTCACGCGCAACGCGGCGTCAGACCTCGGGCGGCCGGGCCCGGCTCAGAGCTGCGCCCGCGGCCGGCGATAGAGCACGAGGTCGTCGATCCGGAATCCCGTCTGCGCGGGCTGCTGGAAGATCACATCGATCCAGGCGGCGGTCACGCGCCGCTCGTTCATCTCGATATAGGCGAGGTCGAATTCCACCGGGATGCGTCCGGTGGCCTCCCGGGTCTCAGGCAACGCGCGCAGCAGGGTCTCGGTGTTCGGCCCGTGGCGCAGGTTGAACCGGGCAAAGACCTTGGCCGCCGGAGGCGCTTCGAGGCGAAAAGAGACGCCGAGCAGGTGCCGGCGTGAGATCCCTGCAATCCCGTCGGCGGGAAGGTCGAGCGCGAGCGACAGGAACGAGCCGTCGAAGGCGCCCACGTCCATCGAGAGCCCGTACGGCGCGTCGGCTTCCGGCGTCGCGGTATGGGCGATGGTGGCGGACGCGGCGGTGGCGTCGTGGAACAGTGAGACGCCCGGCGTGATGTTCTGGCCCGAACCCTCGACAGGGACGGGGCCGGAGAAGCATGGCCTGATCCAGGGGTCCGGCCGCCAGAGCCAGTCGGCGCAGAGCGGCCGTTCGAACCCGGGAAGGTCCGCCGACAGTGCGATGCGCTGGACGGGCGTGCGCGCCTTGGTTCGAAGGCCAAGCTTTGTCAGCCAGCCGCGCGACTCCCCCGCGTATCCCCGGTCGGATGGCCCACGCCCCTGTCCTGTCATCGCCACCGCTCCGTTGGCCTGCCTGCGACCCTTCTAGGAGAAAAGCCGCGCGCTCTGCAAATCCCGTGCGGGATCAGGGTGCGGCTGGGCTGGCGCGGCGGATGTCGCGGGCGAAGCGTTCCACGGTGCGGAAGCCCTCGTTGGAGTTGATCGGCGCCTCGGCGACCTCCCGCAGGGTCGCGGTGACCATGCGGCCGTTGACCGAGAAGACCGCTCGCCAGCTCTGCGCGCCGAGAACCTCCGATCCGCCCCTCTCGCGGACGTTGATCATGTAGGTTCCGTCCCGGAAACGGCTTTCGCCGAGCGTCACCGCGTCCGGATCGCCCTCCCGCGACAGGGCGGAGCGCCCGACGGAGGAGGCGAAGAACTTCTCGATCTCCGCCTGCGGCGGCATCCCCGCGGTGTTCGTGCCGTCGACGCTGGCCATCAGCAGGCCGGGCGTGGAGGGCGCGGGGGCACCGTCGTCTCCGGTTATCGCGCGGCAGGAGGCCAGCAGAACGAAGGCGTCGCGCCGTTCCGATCGGCTGCCGGACATGTCGATGCAATAGCCCGGAGGGGCTGTGATCACCACGGCGTTGTCGAGGACGGGGAGTTTTCGAAGCGCCGGCGCGGTGGGCGCGGCGCGGCTGACCGGGGTCTGCGTCGTGCAGGCCGAACTCAGCAACATGGCGGCGCCCGAAAGCGCCGCCGTGAACAATGCAGGGTTAAAGATCCATGTAGACATGCCGCTCTTCTTTGCCACCGGGATGGGTCACGGCCCCGAGCCTTGCCCCACCCACAAGCTGCGCGTATTTCCACAGCGCGCCGGTGGCGTAAATGGTCTCTCGCGGTCCTGCCCAACTCTTTTTGCGTTCAGCGAGTTCCTCGTCGCTCAGCGCCACCGAGATCTCGCCCTTGATGGCATCGATGGTAATCATGTCGCCGTTCTGGAGCAACGCAATCGGGCCGCCGTGAGCGGCTTCCGGCCCGACATGGCCGATACAGAATCCGCGGGTGGCGCCGGAGAAGCGGCCATCGGTGATGAGTGCCACTTTCTTGCCCATGCCCTGACCGGAGAGCGCGGCCGTGGTGGCGAGCATCTCGCGCATGCCGGGGCCGCCGGCGGGGCCTTCGTTGCGGATGACGATTACTTCGCCTTCCTTGTATTCCCGCGCCTTGACGGCCTCGAACGCGTCTTCCTCGCATTCGAACACGCGGGCCGGGCCGGTGAAGACGCGCTGTTCTTCCTCCATGCCGGCGACCTTCACGATGGCGCCCTCAGGTGCCAGGTTGCCCTTGAGGCCAACAACGCCGCCGGTGGGGGAGAGCGGGGTCTCGACCGGATAGATCACCTTTCCGTCGGCCTCGCCCTCGATCCGGTCGAGTGCCTCGCCCATGGTCTCTCCGGAAGCGGTCATGCAATCCTCGTGCAGCAGGCCCGCCTTGCGAAGCTCCTTCAGCACCACCGGAACGCCGCCGGCTTCGTAGAGATCCTTGGCGACGTACTGTCCGCCCGGCTTCAGGTCGACGAAATACGGCGTGTCATGGAAGATGTCGCAGACGTCGAAGAGGTCGAAATCGATCCCGGCCTCGTGGGCGATCGCGGGCAGGTGCAGGCCGGCATTCGTCGAGCCGCCGGTGCAGGCGACGATGCGCGCCGCGTTCTCGAGGCTCTTGCGGGTGACCACGTCGCGGGCGCGGATGTTCTTTTCCAGCAGTTGCATCACCGCTTCACCGGAGGCGGTGGCGTACTGGTCGCGGCTCTCGTAGGGCGCGGGGGCGCCGGAGGAGTTGAGCAGCGCGAGCCCGATGGCCTCGGAGACGCAAGCCATGGTGTTGGCGGTGAACTGGCCGCCGCAGGCGCCAGCGGAGGGGCAGGCGACCTTTTCCAGCGCGCGCAGTTCCTCGTCGGTGTTGGCGCCGGCCTGGTGGCGGCCGACGGCCTCGAACACGTCCTGAACGGTCACGTCGCGGCCCTCGAACCGGCCCGGCATGATCGAACCGCCGTAGATGAAGACGGAGGGAACGTTGAGCCGGACCATCGCCATCATCATCCCCGGCAGCGACTTGTCGCAGCCGGCGAGGCCGACGAGCGCGTCGTAGCCATGGCCGCGCATGGTGAGCTCAACGGTGTCGGCGATCGCCTCGCGGCTGGCCAGCGACGAGCGCATGCCCTCGTGGCCCATGGCGATGCCGTCGGTGACGGTGATGGTGGTGAACTCGCGCGGCGTGCCGTCGGCGTGCTTGACACCGAGCTTCACCGCCTGCGCCTGCCGGTTCAGCGCGATGTTGCAGGGGGCGGCCTCGTTCCAGCAGGTCGCGACGCCCACGAAGGGCTGCGCGATCTCTTCCTCGGAAAGCCCCATGGCATAGTAATAGGAGCGGTGCGGCGCCCGCGCCGGCCCTTCGGTGACATGGCGGCTGGGCAGTTTGGACTTGTCATAAGGACGCTTCAGCATGGCTTTCCCCTGTCTGGCTTGCCGGTTGGAATAGACCCCGGGCCGAAAGGGAGCAAGGTGCTTCGCGCCGCCGGAGACCTGCAGGGCGATTGCGCCGGGTCGCCCGACGGCCTACCTCTTCGCGGGAAAGGACGCCCGATGAGCTATCGACCGCACCTGAGTTATGTCGCGCCCGCGCGGGGAGCGCCCGAACTGTGGCGCACCCTGGCCGGCGTGGTGCTGACCGTCGTGGCGGGGATCGCGCTCTACCAGGCGGGCTTCGCGCTGGTGTCGAACCTGGTGGGTCTGGAGACCACGGATGCGATCCTCGAGGCCACCGACAGCGACAACGCGACGGCCTTCGCGGCGCTCTATTCCCTGTTCACCTTCGGGTTCTTCGCGGTCGGGCTCGCTCTTGCGGTCAATGCGCTACACGGCCGCCACTCGGCGACGCTCTTCGGCCCGTGGGAGGCGGTGGTCTCCGATTTCCTGCGGGTGCTGCTCACGGTCGGCGGGCTGTTGCTGCTGCTCTGGGTGGTGCTGCCGCAGGATTACGAGACGGTCCGCAACACGGCGATGCCGCGCGGCACCTGGGTGCTGCTGTTGCCGGTCTCGATTGCCGCGATCCTGGTGCAGGCCGGCACCGAGGAACTGTTCTTTCGCGGCTACCTCCAACAACAGCTCGCCGCCCGGTTCCCGACCTTGCCGCTGTGGTTGATCGTGCCGTCGCTGGCCTTCGGCCTGCTGCACCTCGCTCCCGGCGCGGCCGGGTCCAATGCGCCGCTCTATGCGCTCTGGGCCACCTGTTTCGGGCTGGCCGCCGCCGACCTGACCGCTCGCACCGGCGCAATCGGCGCGGCCATCGGGTTCCACGCCGCCAACAACATCGCCAGCATCCTGCTGGTCTCGGTCGCCGGGCCGGGATCGGGGCTGGCGCTCTGGCATATCCCGATCCGGCTCGACGATCCCGCCATCGCGGCGCTGATGCTGCCGGAGGTGCTGACCACGTTCTGCTGCTGGCTGGCGGCGCGGCTGGCGCTCAAGGTCTGACCGAAAACCACCCGATTGCAGCACCCGCCATCGCAGGCTAACACCTTCAGGACAGGAGCCTTGACCAATGCGCGCATCAGCCTTCGAAGCGTCGCTGGCGGAAGCCAGGGACTACCCGCAACTCTGGCGGCTGGGTCTCGGCCTGGTGTTCATCGCCTTCATGTACGTGGCGATCGTGATCCCGATCACGGTGGGGGCGATCTTCATCCGGGCCCGGCAGATCGCAGCGCCGGAGGATCCGACGCCGCTGCACCTCGTCTCGGCCCTGGGCAGCCTGCAGGCCGAACTGACCGGCGCCACCGGGATCGCGACGCCGGAATCGGTGTTCTTTGTCCTCGCGACGTTCCTCGGCCTCTTCGTCGGCCCGCTGCTGGCCGCCGCGGCGTTTCATTTCCGGGGGCCGGGCTCGCTCTTCGGTGACCTGCCCGAGTGGACCGAGGGCTTCCTGACCGCGCTTGCCATGCTTGTCCCGGTCTACGCGGTGATGATCGGGCTGGGGTTCCTTGTCGATGCGCCGGTGCCCGGCCTGCCGCTTGCGGAGTGGCTTCGGTTCCTGCCCTTCGCGCTGGTGATGATCTTCATCCAGATCGGCGCCGAGGAGCTGGTGTTCCGCGGTTACCTGCAACAGCAGCTTGCCGCCCGGTTCGCCGCCCGCTGGATCTGGATGGGGCTGCCCGCCGTACTGTTCGCGGCGCTCCACTGGTCGCCGGTGGCCGGGGCGAACATGCCGCTGGTGCTGCTCTCGGCGCTGGTCTTCGGCCTGCTCGCCGCCGACCTGACCGAAAAGACCGGCAGCCTCGGCGCGGCGATGGGGCTGCACTTCGGCAACAACGCCGTCGGCATCCTCGGCGTCGCCACCGCCAACACGATCACCGGTCTCGCGCTCTACGTCACGGCGGAGCCGATCAGCGCCGGCGGAGCGCAGACGCTTTCCATCGTGGTCTCGATCGCTGTGCTCGTGCTCGTCTGGTGGCTGACCCGGCGGCGCCTCACCCGCTGAGCGGGCAATTGCATTTACCGGTCAGGCGGCATATCTCAGGCCCCGCAACTGGCGCGAAGGACCCTCCATGAACTGGATCTCCAACTACGTCCGGCCCAAGATCAACTCGCTGTTCTCCCGCCGCGAGGTGCCGGAGAACCTGTGGACCAAGTGCCCGGAATGCGGGACGATGCTGTTTCACCGGGAGCTGAAGGACAACCTGAACGTCTGCACCAGCTGCGACCACCACATGCCGGTGACCCCGCGGGAGCGGTTCGCGGACCTGTTCGACGGCGGCATCTTCACCGAGGTCGCGGTGCCCGAGCCGGTCCAGGACCCGCTGCATTTCCGCGACCAGAAGAAATATCCCGACCGGATGAAGGCCGCGCAGAAGGCCACCGGCGAGAAAGAGGCGATGCTCGTTGCCGAGGGCGAGATGGGCCGCACGCCGATCGTCGCCGCCGCGCAGGACTTCACCTTCATGGGCGGTTCCATGGGGATGTATGTCGGCAACGCGATCATCGCCGCCGCCGAACGGGCAGTGGAACTCAAGCGGCCGCTGATCCTGTTTTCCGCCGCCGGGGGCGCGCGGATGCAGGAAGGCATCCTGAGCCTGATGCAGATGCCGCGCACCACGGTCGCGGTCGAGATGCTGCGCGAGGCCGGCCTGCCCTATATCGTCGTGCTGACCCACCCCACGACCGGCGGCGTCACCGCGAGCTACGCCATGCTGGGCGACATCCACATCGCCGAGCCGAACGCGCTGATCTGCTTCGCCGGCCCGCGGGTGATCGAACAGACGATCCGCGAGAAGCTGCCCGAAGGCTTCCAGCGGGCCGAGTACCTGCTGGACCACGGGATGCTCGACCGGGTCACCGACCGCCGCAAGATGCGCGAGGAGCTGGTCACGATCACCCGGATGCTGCTCGGCCTGCCGCCGGCAGTGATGGGTGAGCTACCGAGCCCGTCGGACGCCGAACTGATCCCCGCCGACGTGCCGGCCGAGGCCAAGGCGCCCGCCGAGTCCGCGCCCAAGGCCGACGAGGCCAAGAAGGCGAACAAGGCACGGTGACCGCCCCCGACGATGCCCCCGTGACCGGCAGCGACGCGCTGCTGGCGCGGCTGAGCGGGCTGCATTCCACAGAGATCGACCTGTCGCTTGACCGGACGTGGCGCCTGCTCGCCGCGCTCGGCAATCCGCAGGACGCGCTGCCGCCGACGATCCACATCGCGGGCACCAACGGCAAGGGCTCGACCCTGGCCATGCTGCGGGCGGGGCTGGAATGCGCGGGCCTGCGCGTGCACGCCTATACCTCGCCGCATCTCGTGCGGTTCCACGAGCGGATCTACCTCGCGGGCGCGGATATCTCCGAACCGGCGCTCTCGGCGCTGCTGGAGCGGACGCTCGATGCCAATGGCGATGCGCCCGTGACCTTCTTCGAGGCCACGACCTGCGCCGCCTTCGCCGCCTTTGCCGAGACTCCGGCCGACGCGCTGCTGCTGGAGGTCGGCATGGGTGGGCGGATGGACACGACCAACGTGATCGCCGAGCCGCGCCTGACCGTCATCACGCCGGTCGCGATGGACCACCAGGCGTTTCTCGGCGACACCCTCGAGGCGATCGCCGGCGAGAAGGCCGGGATCCTGAAGCGCGGCGTGCCTTGCGTCGTCGGCCGCCAGGAAGAGGCGGCGCTCGAGGTGATCGAGGCGCGTGCCGCGCGGCTCGGCGTGCCGCTGCTCGCCCAGGGTCAGCACTGGCACACATGGGAAGAGCGGGGGCGGCTGGTCTATCAGGACGAGACCGGGCTGTTCGACCTGCCGCTGCCCGCGCTCGCCGGCCCTCACCAGATCGACAATGCCGGTATCGCCATCGCCGCGCTGCGTACGCTCGGCCACGACGAGGCCGCCTGCGAGGCGGCGATGACGGGCGCGCGCTGGCCGGCCCGGATGCACCGTCTTCGTCGCGGCCCGCTGGTCGAGGCCGCGTCGGACGCGGAAATCTGGCTCGATGGCGGGCACAACGCCCACGCCACCCGCGCTGTCGCCGCCACGCTCGACGCCCTTCCGAAACGGCCGACCCGGCTGATCTTTGCCCTGCTCGCCAACCGCGATCCCGAGGCCGTGCTGGCGCCGCTGGCCGGACGGGCCGACGGCCTGATCGCGGTACCAATCCCGGGCGAGAGCGCCGCCGCCGATCCGCAGGTGCTGGCAGACGCCGCGCGCAGGCTCGGCATCCCGGCAGAGGTGGCGCCCGATGTGGCCACGGCCCTTGCCGCCATCCGTGCCGAGACCCCGGCGGCGCGCGTCGTGATCTGCGGCTCGCTCTACCTCGCCGGCACGGTGCTGCGCGACAACGGCTGAGACCTGACTGCAACACATCGCCCGGCAGCCCCCTCGGGGCGTGGGAGACTGTCGCCCCTCGTGCAAGAGTTCCGGTGAGTTCGGTGAGAGGAAACGGCTGATGTTCAAGTGGTTGCGCAAGGCGAAGCGCCCTGAAAAGAGGGCGTCGATCGATGTCGACCAGATCCTCGCCGAGTTGGAGGCCCGCACCGGCAGCGCCGACCGGGCGAGCGAATTGCCTGCCTGGGCGCTGATACTGCGGTCGCCGTTCCGTCCCTGGCAGAGCGCCACTTCCTGGCTCGGTGGTACGCCTTGCGCGCCGCTCGAATTCGTCTGGCCCCTCGGGACGGATGGTGCGCCGCTGCACTTCCTCGCGCAGATCGACCTCGGGGCGTTGCAGCCCGAGCCGGAAACCGGCAGCCGGCCGCCGGGCCTGCCGGAAAGCGGTGCGCTGCTGGTGTTTGTCGGGCTGCACGACTACGCGGTCCGGATCATCGACGACAAGCGGATGCGGGTTGCCTCGCGGATCCCGGCGCCTGCCACGCTCGCGCCGATCAACGAGCTTGGCTATTTCGGCGATGCGCAGACTTTCAAGCGCTGGCCGGTCGATCCGGTCCCTTTCCTTGATCGCGGCGAGCAGCGCCCCTCGGCCTTTCCCGAGCTCTTTGCCGATCCAGCCGCGTGGATCGACACTTGGGCTCTTGCGGAACTTGACGCGCGACTGCTGCTTCAGGGGTTGCAGCGTGAGCTTCGCTTCGGGGAGGAGTTCTTCAGCCGAAAGGCACATTGGCCCGACCCGCCTACGAAGGTGATTCTGCAGAAACAGGCCTTCTACTCCCTGCTGATGGAGGATGCGCCGGCGCTGCTGGCCAAGCTGGAGCCCTGGCATGCCCGCGCCGCCGCAGAGCCGCCAGAAGGCTCAGTGGACGCGGCTGCTCTGGGCGCTCTGTTGGTAGAGCGCCGGGCACTGATGTACGGGATGCCGAACTATCCCGTGAAGCCGCTTATGCTCGGCAGCCCGGACGCGCTCTGGGGCGCTTTGCGCACGCAATATCGCGATGCCTTCGCCGCCACCGACTTCCAGGCCATTCCGGAAGGGGTGCGCGGCTTCGTCGAGGCGCGGATCACCGACTGGCGCGGCCACCGGCTGTTCGGACTGGAGCCGGAATTCCCGAACAATTCAGAGGATCTGCGCGGCCAGGACGTGTTCATCAGCATTCATGCCGATGCATTGCTCAACACGGAATCCGAGCACGATTACGGAATGTCGGTCTGGTGCGCATGTGATGGGCTGGCCGAGGGTCGCCACTACGACGGGCAATTCATCCGGCACTGCGCTGTATGATCTTCTCAGGCGCAGCCCAGTCCGCCGACTGCATCTCCCGCAGCCGGCTCGCCGTGCGCTCGAACTCGAACGAGCCCTCGCCTTCGAGGTAGAGCAGCTCCGGCTGGGCCGCGGCGGAGCAGATCAGCCGCACCTTCGCTTCGTAGAGCGCATCTATCAGAGTCACGAAGCGGCGCGCCTCGTTGAAGTTGGACCGCCCGAGGCAGGGAATGTCGGTGAGCACCAGCACCTTGGCGACCTCGGCGATGGCGAGGTAGTCGGCCGGGCCCAGCGGGTGGCCGCAGAGGTCGAAGAAGCCGGCCCGCGCAACGCCGTTGCGGAACGCCGGGATCTCCACCGGGCGGGCCTTGACCGTTAGCACCAGCGGCGGCGCGTCGCCGCCCGAGAGGTCGTCCCAGATCTGCTGGATCGCCGACCGCGCGGCATGATCGTTCGGCGTGAAATAGACCGGCGAGCCGGCGAGCCGGTCCTGACGGTAATCCTTGTCCGACGCCAGCTCGCGCACCACCATCCGTTCCTTGATCATCTCGATGAACGGCAGGAAGAGCTGGCGGTTCAGCCCGTCCTTGTAGAGATCGTCCGGCACCCGGTTCGACGTGGTCACTACCACCACCCCGGCCGCGAACAGCCGCTCGAACAGCCGGCCGACGATCATCGCGTCGGTGATGTCGGTGATCTGCATCTCGTCGAAGCAGAGCAGGTCGACATGGGCGATCACCTCGTCCGCCACCGGAAGGATCGCGTCCTGCACCCCGCGCTTGCGGGCCTCGTGCAGGCCGGCGTGCACCTCCTGCATGAAAGCATGAAAATGCACCCGCCGCTTGCGCTCGCTGCGCACCGCTTCGAAGAACATGTCCATCAGCATGGATTTGCCCCGGCCGACGCCGCCCCAGAGATAGAGGCCGCGCACCGGTTCCGGCGCCGCAGGCTTGGAGAACAGCCCGCGCAACCCGCTCCGCGCGGGGGCGGCGGGCCGGTGCGCAAGCTCGTGGCGCACCCGCTCGAGCTCCGGCAGGGCGGCGGCCTGTGCCGGGTCCGGGTTCAGCAGCCCGTCGGCGGCGCGCTCGTTGTAGATGTCGATCAGCGTGCGGGTCATTTCTGGGTGTTTAGGCGGCATGGGCCGGTTTGAAAAGCGCGCAGCGGCAGCCCTCGCCAGACTTCACGGATGTTGATGAATTGCATCACCTTTCTGCGATTGACCGTGTCGGGCCGGCTCTGCACCTTGCCGCAATGGAAACGCGCGCTCCCCTTCTTACGCCCGTGCTCGTCGCGGGCTGCCTCATCGTTCTGGTCAGTTTCGCGATCCGGGCGTCCTTCGGGGTGTTCCAGATCCCGATTGCCGAGGATTTCGGCTGGCTGCGTGCGGAGTTCTCGCTGGCGATCGCGATCCAGAACCTCGCATGGGGCATCGGCCAGCCGGTCTTCAGCGCCATCGCCGAACGGTTCGGCGACCGCCGCGCGATCATCGCCGGGGCGCTGGTCTATGCGCTCGGGCTGGTGCTCTCGGCTCTCGCCACGACGCCGCTGCAGCACCAGATGCTCGAGGTTCTCGTGGGCTTCGGCATCGCCGGCACCGGCTTTGGCGTGATCCTCGCCGTCGTGGGCCGCGCCGCCAGCGACGAGAACAGGTCCATGGCGCTGGCCATCGCCACCGCCGCCGGCTCCGCCGGACAGGTTTTCGGCGCGCCGGTGGCCCAGTGGCTGCTCTCCGTCATGCCCTGGCAGAGCGTCTTCCTCGTGTTCGCCGCCGCGGTGCTGGCGAGCCTTCTGGTGCTGCCGATGATGCGGAGCCCCGCGCCCGCGACCCGCGCCGAACTCGAGGAGAGCATGGGCGAGGTCCTGCTCCGCGCCTTCCGCGATCCGTCCTTCGCGATGATCGCCGTCGGGTTTTTCAGCTGCGGCTACCAGCTCGGCTTCATCACCGCGCATTTCCCGGCCTTCATCACCGAGATCTGCGGCCCGATCCAGACCGGCGGCGTGCTCGACAGCCTCGGGGTGAGCACCACCAGCGCGCTCGGGGCCATCGCCATCAGCCTCATCGGGCTCGCCAATATCGGCGGCACGCTTTACGCCGGCTGGCTCGGCAAGCGACACTTCCGGAAATACCTGCTCGCCGGTGTCTACACCGCCCGGACGCTGGTTGCCGCGGCTCTCATCCTGATGCCGATGACGCCCGGAACCGTGGTGATCTTTTCCATCGCCATGGGGGCGCTGTGGCTGGCGACCGTGCCGCTGACCAGCGGCCTCGTCGCGCATATCTACGGGTTGCGCTACATGGGCACGCTCTACGGCTTCGTGTTCCTGTCGCACCAGATCGGCTCGTTCCTCGGCGTCTGGCTGGGTGGCTGGATGTACGACCTGACCGGCAGCTACACGGGTGTCTGGTGGATCGGCATCGGCGTCGGCGCCTTCTCCGCGGTGATCCACCTGCCGGTGCGGGAAGAGCCCCTCCGGGTCCGGATGCAGCCCGCCTGACCCTGCCGCAGGCAGACGCGCCGAAGGCGCGCCACGCCCCGAACGGCCGGAGGCGCGTCAGCGCCGGAGCCGGAGGGGGAGCCCCCTTCCGGTTCCGGATGTAGTTCTAACGGGCGTCCGGCCTATGCCGCCTCCTCGACGCTCAGCAGGCCTTCGGCCACCAGCCGGGCGGCCCAGCCTTGCGGTCCCTCGAACAGGTGGGTCTGCCAGCCCCGGGCCTCGGCCGCCGCGATATTGTCCGCCCGGTCGTCGGTGAAGAGGATGCCGTCCGGCGCGCAGCCGCAAGACGCCTCGACCATCTCGTAGATCTTCGCGTCCGGCTTGATCACACCCATGTGGCCCGAGATGTGCAGCGCGTCGAACTCGTTAAGGAAGTCGTAGGCGCCGGAGGCGACCTCGAAGGTGCCGATGCCGAAGTTGGTCAGCGCATGGACCGGCACGCCCCGCCCCCTCAGCGCCCGCAGGAGCCTTACCGAATGGTCGATCGGCGGCTGGGCGAGGTCGATCCAGCGGTCGTGCCACATGCGGATCTCGTCGCGCCACTGCGGATAGGTCTCCGCCGTGGCATAGATCACCTCGCGAAAATCACCGCCCCGGTCGACCTCGTCGTTCATGCCGTGCAGGTCGACCTCGGCGAACATCGCCTCGCGACGGTCGCGGCCGATCACGGCGTCATAATAGCGTTCGGGTTGCCATTCGATCAGCACGTTGCCGATGTCGAAGATCACGAGGTCCACGGGCATGGGGGAGCTTCTCCAAATCAGGGTCGCGCCTACCCTCGCCGTTTGGCCTCCCGTGTCAACGCCCGGTCCAGCGCCTGGGTGAAGCGGGATCGGTCTGCCTTGGAAAACGGCCGTCCGCCGCCGGGGCGCAGCGGATCCGCGCTGCGCAGGTCGGTCATCAGGTTGCGGGTGGCGAGCACGTTGCCGATGTTGCGGTCGGTCAGCTCCTCGCCGTCGGGTTTGAGCACTAGCGCGCCGGCGGCCACGCAATCGGAGGCGAGCGGGATGTCGGCGGTGATCACCACGTCGCCGGGCCCGGCGTTGGCCGCGATCCAGCGGTCGGCCACGTCCAGACCCTCGTCGACATAGATCACCCGCACCAGCGGGTTGTCCGGCGCGCGGATGCCGCCGTTGCACACCAGCACCATGGGCACCTGGTAGCGGGTCGCCACCCGCTCGGCTTCCACCTTCACCGGGCAGGCGTCGGCGTCGACATAGACCGTGGTCACGCCAGCCCCAGGGCGTCGGCGTGGAAGGCGACGTGGTCGCCCATGAAGGTCGAGACGAAGAAATAGGAGTGGTCGTAGCCCTTCTGCATCCGGAACTGGCCTGGCTGACGGCGGGCGGCCATCGCCTCGGCCAGCGCTTCCGGCTTCAGCAGGTCGAGGAACTGGTCCTCGTTGCCCTGGTCCACCAGAACCGGCCCGCCGAACCCGCTCTCTCGCATCAGCAGCGTCGCATCATGGGCGGCCCAGGCGCTCTCGTCGTCCCCGAGATAGGCGCCGAGCTGCTTGCGGCCCCAGTCGGACTGCGTGGGGTGGGCGATGGGCGCGAAGGCCGAGACCGAGGCGAAACGGCCCGGCAGGTTCATCGCGAGGGTGAGCGCGCCATGCCCGCCCATGGAATGCCCGGTGATCGCCTGGCGGTCGGGGTCGATCATGAAGGCGTTGTCGAGCAGGCGCGGCAGTTCCTCGGCCACATAATCCCACATGCGGAAATGCGGGGCCCAGGGGGCTTGCGTCGCATTGACGTAGAAGCCCGCGCCCTGGCCGAGGTCGTAGTCCTTGTCGTCGGCCACGTCCTCGCCGCGCGGCGAGGTGTCGGGAAAGACCAGCGCGATCCCTGCCCGGGCGGCATGCTGCTGGGCCGCCGCCTTCACCATCGCGTTCTCGTGGGTACAGGTCAGCCCCGACAGGTACCACAGCATCGGCACAGGGGCGGTCGCAGCCTGCGGCGGCAGGTAGAGCCCGAAGGTCATCGGGCAGCCGCAACTGTCGGAATGATGCCGGTAGACGCCCTGAATGCCGCCGAAGCTCCTGTTCTCGGAAATCGTGTCCATCGCCGCCTCCTTGGGTTTCCCGTCAGCCCTACCGCGCACCAGATGGCCGGACAAGGGCCGCTGCGGGCCTATTGGCCGACCCAGGCGATGATGGTCGAAACCGTCAGCACCGAAGCGGCGGTCGAGACGAGGATTGCCGTCGAAGCCCGGTGCGGCGCCACTCCGTAGTGCCGCGCGAGGATATAGACATTGCCCGCCACCGGCAGCGAGGCCGCGGCGATCATCACGCTGGCGGAGTAGGGCTCGACCGGGAACAGCCAGAGCGCAGCCACCGCCACCGCGGCGGGGTGCAGCACCAGCTTGCAGACCGACAACCATACCGCCACCGAGAGCCGCTCGGCGGATTTCGAGGCGAGCGAGGCACCGATGGCGAAGAGCGCACCGGGTGTGGCGGCGGCGCCGAGCAGGGTCAGGAACTCGTTCATCGGGGCGGGGATCGGGATCTGGAGTGCCGCCCAGGTGAACCCCGCGGCGATCGAGACGATCATCGGGTTGCGCAGCAGCCCGCGCGCCACCGACATCAGCACGCCCAACGCGACCCGGCCGTCGCGGCTGGCGGTGATGATAATGACGATGAGACTGCTGAACACCAGCAGGTCCACTGCCAGCACCAGCATCACCGGGCCGATCGCCGCCTCGCCCAGCAACAGCACCAGCATCGGCACGCCAAGGAAGCCGACATTGCCGATCACCGCGCATTGCGCCTCGACGGCCGCCTCGTCCATCGGCCGCTTCCGGATCAGGGCGACGCCGGTGGCGAGGATGTAGACCACCAAGGTTCCGGCGAGGTAGGCCGTGACGAAGGTCCAGTCGAGCACCTCGCCCAGCGACAAGTTCGCGGAGAATCGGAACAGCATCGCGGACAGCGCGAAGTAGAAGACGAACTTGGTCAGCCAGGCTGTCGCTTCATCGGGAAAGAACCGGATCCGCCCGGCACCGTAGCCGAGAGCAATCAGACCGAAGAAGGGCAGGGTTTTCAGAAAGATCGGCAGCATGATCAGCCCCTAGCACGCGCCCGTGCCGCCGTCACCGTCGGGTTTGCGGCATCGCATTCGAAGTGCTCTGAAAGTACCGCAAGCTTCCGTAAGGTAAGTGTGCTATGATTCCCGCGTTCCAAAGTCTTTTTTAAAGGAGTTTTCACATGTTCAGGTTTGTCTTCGTGTTGACGGTTGCGGCCTCGCTCTGGTCCTCGCCCTCTGCCGCCTATTTCGCTTTCGAGATGCCGCATCTGAGCTTCCCGTCCGAAGAGCAGGGCAGCGCGGCGCCGGTCACCCGCGGTGCGGGATCTGTCGTGACCCAGGCGACCCCCGGGCAATAGCGACACCGCAGGCAGTGGGCCCCACTTGCGGAAACTGAACCGAACGGTTTAAACTCTGCTCGCACGAGGAGGGCCGCGTTTGAACGTCGCTGCGAACCGTATCAGGCGTGGGCGCAAATTCGACCAGGTGGTCGGCGGCGCCCGCGAAGTCTTTCTTCAGTATGGGTTCGAAGGCGCCAGCGTGGACGACATCGCTCGTGCGGCCGGCGTCTCCAAGGCGACGCTCTACAGCTACTTCCCGGACAAGCGGTTGCTGTTCCTAGAAGTTGCCAAGGTCGATTGCTGCCAGCAGGCCTACGACGCGGTCGAGGAGATCGACCCGACGCTGCCGGTTCGCGACGTTCTCGCCGCGACGGCAACGCAGATGATGTGCTTCCTGCTTTCGGACATCGGCCGGGCCGTTTTCCGGATCGTGATCGCCGAGGCGGAAAGGTTTCCCGAGCTCGGCCGCGAATACTGGCGCAACGGACCGGCGCGGGCGCGTCACATGCTGATCGGCTATTTCCGCCATGCCATCGCGCGCGGGGAGTTGAAGATCGACGACCTTGAGCTGGCGGCCGATCAGTTCATCGAACTGTGCAAGGTGGATCTGTTCCCGCGTCTGCTGCTCGGCGTGGATACCGACTTCGATGCGAAGGATTACGACCGCATTGCGCAGGGTGCGGTCGAAATGTTCATGGCGCGCTACGGCGCCTGACGCGCCCCCGCGCCGGTGGCGCGGAGGCGACGACGCAGTTCCCGTCGTTCAGAAGATGAAGTCGGACGCGGTCAGCGTGCCGTCAAAATCCTTGAGGAAGATATCGGAATTGTCGTTGAAGGCTATGAGCGTTCCGCCGTCTTCCTGGGTGATGGTCAGCCTGGACAGGGAATTCGCTTTCGTGATCTCAATCTTGTCCTGGGACTGGGTGAAGTCGGTGATGGTGTCGGAGCCGAACTTGCCACCCTTGAAGATGAACTTGTCTTTGCCGCCCCGCCCCTCAAACCAGTTGTCCTTGTTGTTGCTGATGAAGCGGTCCTTGGTGCTGGTTCCGACGATCTTTTCGATGTTCGACAGTGTGTCCGTCGTGCCGAAGCCGTCCCGCACCTCGCCCGTGTACATGTTCACGATGATGCCGTCATAGCCACCCTCGATCGAGTCGCGGAAATACAGCGCAGTGTCGAAGCCCTTGCCGCCGCCAATGAGGTCGTCGCCTCTGAGGCCTGCAAAAACATTGTCTCCGTCATCGCCCTTGAACGAGTCGTCGCTGACCGTGCCGAAGACCTGATCGATACCGATCAGAGTGTCGACTTCCCCGTCCGGACCGATGGCTTGCTGGTTCGCCAGGTCGACGTCGATGCCTTCCGCTGTGGGCCGACGATCATAGCTCCAGAACGAGTAGCTGACGGTGTCGTACTTTTCGATAGACCCGATGTAGGTATCCGCGCCGCCCTTGTCCTTGATGAAGGTGCCGCCGCCCCTCGCATCGACTGTATCGTCGCCGCTGCCGGTCGACACGTCCATGCCGGTGCCGTTCGTGGGGCCGACAAAGGTGCTGCCGCCCGCAACGAGGTTGTCGTAGGTGCGGGACGCATTCTCGAGGTAGTAGTGATGGAATTCGTCGGCATCCAGCGAGATGCCCGTCATCTTGACTTCGAGATCTCCGGACTTGTCGTACCACTTGATGCCCTTGATGTCGCCAGAGGTGATGATCTGTTCACCCTTGTACTTGCCGGAGCTCGGCTTGTAGGTCTCCAGGTTTTCGAAGGTGATCTTGATCTTCCAGGGCGATTTGGTTGGGTCATAGGTGCCAGCGATGGATGCATCGTAGCGCATCACCATGAACCCCTTGCTCACATTGAACTGCACGACGCTGTAGTTCTCGAACTGTGAGTACCCGTAATGGTAATTGTGCGCTTTCGTGTAAACTACTCTGGCCATGAATTATCCCCCATACAGACCATAATGCGTGTGGCGATGTCTTCCGGAATCGCCATGTCGCTACCAGTAGCGAAGACTATCAGGCGGATTGCACATGAGGGAGTCCCCCAATGAATTCCGCAGGTAACGATTGCCTCATCGGCCGGTTGGGGATCTGCAGCGTTCTTTGTGGCAGAGGCCCAGCCCGGCCACAAAGCTTAAGTATCTGTAAATCATGAAATATGCATGGGTCGTGATAAGCCTGCTGACGGGCGCCTCTTACAGGGGCAAAACCGCCAGGGCGCGCGCGCATTGTCTACTGAGACAGGAAGGAGCGTTTCCAGTCAGAAAAAGAAGTCGCTTCCGCGCAGGTCTGCCGTCCAATCGACGAGGAAAACCTTTGAATCGTCGTTCAGCTCGATCCAGGTGCCCGAGCTCTGGTGGGTGATCGTCAGGTCGCGGATCCTGTCGGCGGCCAGGATCTCGATCTTGTCGCCATCGCTGCGGGAGAAATCGTCGACGTAGTCGGTTCCGAAATCCCTTCCCTTGAACACGAACCGGTCGGCGCCGTCGCGGCCGCGGAACCAGTTGTCGACCTCGTTGCCTATGAAGATGTCGTCGGTGTCGGTGCCCTCGACCTCCTCGATCTTCGTGACCTGGTCGAGGGTGCCGAAGCCGTCCCGGATCTTGCCGGTGATCAGGTTGGCGACGATCCCGTCATATCCGCCGGCGCCTGCGTCCTGGTAATACTGCACGCGGTCGTCTCCGCCGCGGCCGTTGATCACGTCGCGGCCGCGCAGGCCGACGAATGCGTTGTCGTCGCCGTCTCCGCTCAGGGTGTCCTTGCGGTTGGTGCCGATCACGCGCTCGATATCCACCAGCTTGTCGACCTTGCCGTCCGGTCCCACGGCGCGCTTCTTGGCCAGGTTGACGTCGACGCCCCGGTTCAGGGGCTGATCGGTCCGGTTCCATTGGTCGTAGGCGACCGAGTCCCACCGGTCGCTGTCCGTGCCGATATAGCGGTCCGCGCCGCCGGCATCCTTGATGTAGCTGCCGCCCGGTCCCGCGTTCACCACGTCGTTGCCGGCGCCGGTCGTCACGTCCACGCCGCTGTTAGCCGATTTCGGCCCGGTGAAGGTGCTGTTGTCGGCGACGAGGTTGGCATAGAGCTTGTTGGGGTCTTCGCGCAGGTACTGGTGGAACAGACCGGCCTCCAGGCCGATGTCTGTCATCTTGACCTGGGTCTTGCCGGCCTTGTCGAACCACTCGATCCGGTTGACCTTGCCGTTGGTGATGAGCGTTTCGCCGGCATAGTCGCCATGGTCGGGCTTGTAGGTGTCGAGTTTCGACAGGGTGATGGTGACCGACCAGGCCGACCGCTCGGGATCGAAACCGCGCCCTGCCTCCTTCTGGTCATAGACCAGCCTGATGATCCCGTCTTTCGCGTTGAACTTCGCTATCTGATAGTCTTCGAGGTCGGAATACCGCCCGAGGTAGCTCTGATTGTTCGTGAATGCGACTTTTGCCATGGCCTGTAACCCCCTGCAGAATAAACGTGTTCGACTCTCGAAATGGCCGACGGAATCGCACCCATACGCGACGACCCCGGGGAGGCTATCAGAATTTCTTTTTGGAATCGACGCTTACGGCCGTTTGGATCAATCCAGCCTGCGCACCTGCAATTGATTGCCCGGTCCGCGGCGCGTTTCGAAAATCTTGATCGATTCCACGAGGTCCGAGAGCTTCTTCTTGCCGTAGGTGCGGGTGTCGAAATCCGGGTTGGCGGAGACCACGAACTGACCGAGCTGGCCGAGGGTATACCAGTCGTCATCCTGGTCGATGCCGTCCATCGCCTTGAGGATGAGATCTCGCGCCTCGGTGAGCGGTTTGGCCTTGGCGGCATCCTTGCGCGTGCTGGCGGGCTCGGCGTCGCTTGCGGCGCGGGTGTCGATGTTCTCGAGATAGATGAAGCGCTTGCAGGCCTTGCGGAAGGCCTCCGGCGTCTTGCGTTGCCCGATGCCGTAGACGTCGAGGCCCTGTTCGCGGATGCGGCTCGAAAGCCGGGTGAAATCGCTGTCGGAGGAGACCAGCACGAAGCCGTCGAAGCGGCCGGTATGCAGAAGGTCCATCGCGTCAATCACCAGCGCGATGTCGGAGGCGTTCTTGCCCACGGTATTGGCGGGCTGGTGATGCGGCACGAGACCGAACTCCGCCTGGACCTTGGACCAGCCCTTCATCTGGCTGGACGAGAAGTCGCCGTAAACCCGGCGGACGGAGGCTTCGCCATAGGCGGCGATCTCGTCGAAGATCGCCTTGGCGAATTGCGGCGAGGTGTTGTCGGCGTCGATCAGGACGGCGAGGAGCGGTTGTTGGTCGGGCATGTTTGCCTTTGTTGGTTGGCGGCGGACCGGGGATTTTGCACCCCCGGACCCCCGCAAGATGTATTCAGTCAGAAGAAGGGGCCCGTTAGCGCAAAGTTCAAGGGCTCAGTAGACCACCACCGAGCGGATCGATTCGCCGGCATGCATCAGGTCGAAGCCCTTGTTGATCTCGTCGAGGCTGAGCGTGTGGGTGATCATCGGGTCGATCTCGATCTTGCCCTGCATGTACCAGTCGACGATCTTGGGCACGTCGGTGCGCCCGCGGGCGCCACCGAAGGCCGTGCCTTTCCAGACCCGCCCGGTCACCAGCTGGAACGGCCGTGTGGAGATCTCGGCGCCAGCCGGCGCCACGCCGATGATGATCGATTCGCCCCAGCCCTTGTGCGCCGATTCGAGCGCGGTGCGCATGACGTTGACGTTGCCGGTGGCATCGAAGGTGTAGTCGGCGCCGCCCTTGGTGAGGTTCACGAGATAGGCGACGAGATCGCCGTCGACCTCGGCCGGGTTCACGAAGTCGGTCATGCCGAAGCGCTCGGCCATCTCGACCTTGGCGGGGTTGAGATCGACGCCGACGATCTGGTCGGCGCCCGCGAGCCGCAGCCCCTGGATCACGTTGAGCCCGATGCCGCCCAGCCCGAAGACGATGGCGCGGCAACCGATCTCGGCCTTGGCGGTGTTGATCACGGCGCCGATGCCGGTGGTGACGCCGCAGCCGATGTAGCAGATCTTGTCGAAAGGGGCGTCGGGGTTGACCTTTGCCAGCGCGATCTCCGGCAGGACCGTGTAGTTGGAGAAGGTCGAGCAGCCCATGTAATGCAGGATCGGGTCGCCATCGAGCGTGGAGAATCGCGAGGTGCCGTCCGGCATCAGGCCCTGGCCCTGCGTCGAGCGGATCGACTGGCAGAGGTTTGTCTTGGGGTTGAGGCAGTATTCACATTCGCGGCATTCGGGCGTGTACAGCGGAATGACGTGGTCGCCCGGCTTCAGGCTGGTGACGCCCTCGCCGACTTCGAGCACGATACCGGCGCCTTCATGGCCCAGAATCGCAGGAAACAGGCCCTCCGGGTCGGCCCCGGACAGGGTGAACTCGTCCGTGTGGCAGATGCCGGTGGCCTTGATTTCAACGAGGACTTCACCGGCGCGGGGGCCCTCCAGGTTGACCTCCATCACCTCCAGCGGCTTGCCAGCCGCCAGTGCAACCGCTGCGCGCGTTTTCATCGTCGTTTCCTCTCGTTAAACTGCGGGCAAACCGTGGGCGATGCGCCCGGACAATGCAACCTGCGAGGATGAGATGCGTTTGAAATTTGCCGCGCTGCCTGCCTGCCTTCTGGGGCTGGCCGCCTGCGACCCCGTCGTGACCGATCCGATCACCGAGTCGACCTTCGTCGCCAACCCGGCGCCGCCGCCGGTGGTCGACCCGATCCCGCCGGCGGACCCGGTGGCGGTCTCGCCGATCGACGGTGGCGGCAATGCCCAGCCCGGCGTCGACCCGGCGCTGGAGCTGGTCGAGGTCAATCCCTACGGCGAGGTGCGCGAGGGCGCCGGTGGGCTGACCGAGCGCCTGCCGGACACCTGCAAGCTCGGCGAGGTGCAGCAATATATGGGCCAGAGCGGTGCCTCGGTGGAAGCGGGCGGGCTGACCATGCCGTACCGCGTGGTCGGGCCGACCGATATCGTGACCCAGGAATACAACCCGACGCGGATCAACTTCTTCGTCGACTCCGCCGGGCAGGTGACGCGGATCTCCTGCGGCTGAGGTCGGCGGCCGATCAGTCGCCCGCCGCTGCGGCGAGCCCTGCGGCGCGCGTGGCGTCGAGCGTGCTCGCGGGCGAGAGCGCCTGCGGGTCGACCTGCAGGTCGATCAGGGCCAGCGTCCCGGCGGTGCGTGCGGCATCGAAGGCGGCGGGGAAGTCCTCGTCGCGGGTGACGGTGGTGCCCCAGCCGCCATAGGCGCGGGCCAGCAGCGGCAGGTCGGGGACGTGCAGATCGGTGCCGATGACCCGGCCCGGATAGCGGCGCTCCTGGTGCATCCGGATCGTTCCGTAGCGGCCGTTGTTCACCACCAGCACCACGATCGCCGCGTCGTGCTGCGCCGCGGTCGACAGCTCGTTCACCGTCATCTGCAGGCAGCCGTCGCCGACGATGCAGACCACGCAGCGCTCCGGGTGCTCGATCTTGGCGGCGATGGCCGCGGGCAGGCCGTAGCCCATGGAGCCCGAGGTCGGGGCGAGCTGGGTGCCGTAGCGCTTGTAGCGGAAATAGCGGTGCACCCAGGCCGCGAAATTGCCGGCGCCGCTGGCGACGATCGCGTCTTCCGGGAGATTGTCGGACAGCCAGCGGATCACCGCCTCCTGCCGTAGGGCGCCGGGGGTCTGCACCGGTTCCTGCCAGACCTCGAAATCGGCGCGCGCCTCGGCGGTCCATGTCCGGCTGGTGATCAGCGGCGCGGCATGGGCCGCGAGCGCCGATATGGCGTCTGCCGTGGGCGCGGCGAGCGCAAGCTGCGCGGGGTAGAGACGCCCGAGTTCATCGGGATCGGGATGTACATGGATCAGCATGCGTCTGGGGTCGGGGCGCGCCGGGTCTAGGAGTTCGAAGCCGCCGGTCACCGTCTCGCCGAGCCTTGTGCCGAGCGCGAGGATCACGTCGGCCATCGCGAGCCGCGCGCCCAGCTCCGGGTTCATGCCGACGCCGAGGTAGCCCACGTAGTTCGGATGGCGGTTGTCCATGAAGTCCTGCCGCCGGAAGCTGACCGCGACCGGCAGGTCGAGGGTCTCGGCGAAGATCTCGAGATCGCGGGTCGCCTGGGCCGACCAGCCCGGGCCGCCGGCGACGACCAGCGGCCGCCGGGCGAGGCGCAACGCCCGCATGACGGCGGTCGCGAAAGCTTCGCGATCGGTTGGTGGCGCGAAGGTGGTGGGCGGGATATCCGGAACCGTGGCGCTGGCGGAGAGCATGTCCTCGGGGAGCGCCAGAACCACCGGGCCGAGGCGGCCCGAGAGCGCGACGTTCCAGGCCCGCGCGATGTATTCCGGGAGCCGCTCCGTCTCGCGCACCTCCGCGGCCCATTTGACCAGCGGGCCGAAGAAGGCGGGCATGTCGACTTCCTGGAAGGCGTCGCGGTCGCGATGCTTGCGGTCGATCTGACCGACGAAGGCGATCATCGGGGTGCTGTCGTGCTGTGCGATGTGCAGCCCGGCGCTGGCGTTGGTCGCCCCGGGGCCACGGGTGACGAAGAGGATGCCGGGGGTGCCGGTAAGCTTGCCGTGGGCTTCGGCCATCATCGCCGCGCCGCCCTCCTGACGGCAGGTGATGGTGTCGATGCCGCTCTCGTGGAGCCCGTCGAGCGCAGCGAGGAAGCTCTCGCCCGGCACCGAGAAGACCCGGCGGACGCCGCGGAGCTTGAGTTGATCGACAAGTATCTGCCCGCCGTGTCGTGACTGTGTCATGGCTGCCCTCCTCGTTCGCCCTGCGTCGCGGCCGGTTCCTGGCCGCGCGGAGCTTGTGTCCCTGCCACCGAGGATGCCGCCGCGCGGGGGCACAGGCAAGCGCGGGCTCCCGCCCGTCGTCGTCGCATCGAAGATGCACCTCCTCCCGTTGGGCCGGGCCGCGCGCTGGCGCGCGGGGGGGGCGCGGATGACAGCGGTCGGGCCACCCGCGCGGCGGTTGCGCTCCATCCCGGGCGGCGTAGCGTCAGGTGGGGGATGGTTCATTAGACCTGTCTTGCAATGTGGACGGTTTCCCGAACCCCGCGCGCGCGGCGGCGCTGCATGCCTTGCTGGGATGAGGGGGCTGACCGCCCGGAGCGGGCGATGCTCTGCCGCCGTTCTTCCACCGTGCCTGCTTCCGTGAGGCGGTTGGGACCTTGGCGGCGAGAGGCTCGCGCCGGTTCTGGCCCAAGTCCTCGCGCTCAACGCGCAGGCGGCGTTGCGGCGGTTCGGCTATCTCAGCCTTTGTCCTCTCGTCCCCGGGGACGGCGCCGCGGCGAATGCACGCGACGCCGATTTCTGGGTCCGCAACGGGGCGGGCGAGCTGGTGTTTCGCACAAGGGCCGGGTGGTGAGCCCGGTCCTGGCTTCCGGTCAGCGCAGCCGTTCCAGCACGTCGGTCGAGGCGTAGCCGTCCGGGCGCATGCCGACGGATCGCTGAAAGCCCCGGATCGCCGCGATGGTGTTCGGGCCGATCCTGCCGTCGATGCCCTGAGTGTCGAAGCCGGCCCGCGTGAGCCGCTCCTGCATTTCGATCCGTTCGGCCAGCAGCAGCGCGCGCAGATCGCGCGGCCAGTCGCCCTGGATCGCGGGGCCGCCGCGGATCCGGTCGGCGAGGTGCCCGACCGCGATCACATAAGCATCGGCGCTGTTGTAGCGCTCCAGCACGTTGAAGTTGCGGAAAACCATGAAGGCTGCGCCCCCGGCGCCGCCGGGCAGCAGGATCGCGGCGGTGCCATGGTCGGGGACCGGGTCACCATGGATGTCCCGCACCCCGAGCGCCGCCCATTCGGAAGAGGGTTTCTTGACCGGGTGGCCGGTGAGCGAGACGTCGAACCCCTCGGGCAGGATGACCTCGATGCCCCATGGCTGCCCCTCGACCCAGCCCGCTTCCGCGAGATAGGAGGCGGTGGAGGCCAGTGCGTCGGTCGGGTCGTCGGACCAGATGTCCCGTTTGCCGTCGCCGTCGAAATCGACCGCGTGGGCGAGGTAGGAGGTCGGCATGAACTGGGTATGGCCCATCGCGCCGGCCCAGCTTCCTGTCATGCCCGGGGGCGTCACGTCGCCCGAGTCGAGGATCTGCAGGGCGGCGATGAGCTGGGCCTCGAAGAACGCCGACCGCCGACCGTCGAAAGCGAGGGTGGCGAGCGAAGCGATGGTGGGTTCGGAGCCGCGGAAGCTGCCGTAGGCGCTCTCCAGCCCCCAGATCGCGGTCACGATCTCGGCAGGCACCCGGTAGCGCTCCTCGATCTGCGCCAGAACGGCCGCGTGCTCGCGCAGAGCCTCTTCGCCGTTGGTCACGCGCAGCTCCGAGGCCGCGGTCTCGAGGTATTCCCATATCGTCTTGGAGAACTCCGCCTGGTTGCGGTCGCGCTCGATCGCGTCGGTGTTGAAGCGGATGCCGGAAAGGGCGCTGTCGAGCGTTGCCGACGAGATGCCCTGTTGCGCCGCCCGTTCCCGGAAGGCGGGGATCCATTGTTCAAAAGCGATGTTGGACACCTGCACCTCCGACGCCTGCGCCGATGCGAGAATCGGCCGTGCCTCGGGCCGGAGGGATATCTCGATTGCGTTCATGCCGGCGCTTGATTCCACCGGAATGGCCAGTGCCAATGACGCTGCCAGTATACTTGCTCTGCCTGTCATGGTGGCTCCTGCTCGCCATCCGTTGTTTTGCAGGAGTGTAGCCCCGTGCGGCCTTTCGGCAAAGAGATTTGCCGGGGGCTGCACGGAGATTTGCCGATGGGCCCGACGGGCTCACTTGCGCTTGCGGGTGACCTTGCGCTTGCTGCGGGTCGGGCGGCTGCCGCCGGGGGGGCGCTTGGACTTGTCGCCGAAGGAGCGCTCGCGGGCTTGCGTCTTACCGGGCATCCGTCGGGCCGGCTTGCCGCGGTTGCGGGGCGCGGAGGAGGGTGCGATCTGTTCGCCGTCGAGCGACAGCAGCTCCAGCATAAGCCCGCCGGTCACCGGCACGGCCTCGGTCAGGCGGACCAGAACACGCTGGCCGAGCGAGATCACCCGACCGCTGTCGGAGCCCATCAGAGTCTGCGCCTCGCGGTCGTAGTGGAAGAACTCGTTGCCCAGAGAGCGGATCGGGATCAGCCCGTCGGCTGCGGTCTCGTCGAGCTTCACGAAGACGCCGAAGCGGGCGATACCGGAAATCCGACCGGGGAACTCGTTGCCCACGCGCTCGGAGAGGTAGGAGGCGAGGTAGCGGTCGGTGGTGTCGCGTTCGGCGGCCATCGAGCGGCGTTCAGTTTCCGAGATGTGCTCTGCGGTGGATTCCAGCCGGTCGATGTCGTCCGGCGACAGCCCGTCCTTGCCCCAGCCATGGGCCGAGATCAGACCGCGATGGACGATGAGGTCCGAATAGCGGCGGATCGGCGAGGTGAAATGGGCGTAGGTCTTCAACGCCAGGCCGAAATGCCCGAAGTTCTCCGGGTTGTAATAGGCCTGCGTCATCGACCGCAACGTGCTGAGGTTGATCATCTCGGCCAGGTCTGTGCCGGCGGCGTCGTTCAGCAGCTTGTTGAGGTGGCTGGTGTGCAGCACTTGGCCCTTGGCGAGCGTGAAGCCGCTGGCCTGTGCCGTTTCCCGCAACGCATCGAGCTTCTCGGGGTTTGGCTCCTCGTGCACCCGGAACACCAGCGGCGTGCGCTTGTGGGTCAGGGTCTCGCCGGCGGCGACGTTGGCCAGCACCATGAATTCCTCGATCAGGCGATGGGTAACCAGCCGGTCGCGGAAGTTGACGGAGAGCACCTCGCCCTTGTCCGAAAGCACGATCCGGCGTTCCGGAAGGTCGAGATCCAGCGGCTGGCGCAACTCGCGGGCGCGGGCGGCGGCGAGGTAGGCGGCGTGGAGCGGTTTCAGCACGTCCTCGAGCAGCGGGCCGCATTTGTCGTTGGGCTCGCCGTCGAGCGCCTTCTGCACTTCCTCGTAATTGAGCGAAGCGATGGAGCGCATCAGGCCGCGATGGAAGCTGTGGCCGATCTTCTGGCCCTGCTCGTTCAGGCGCATCCGCACCGCGATACAGGCGCGCGGCACGCCTTCGTGCAGCGAGCAGAGGTCGCCCGACAGACGGTCCGGCAGCATCGGCACGACGCGGTCGGGGAAGTAGGTGGAGTTGCCGCGTAGCCGCGCCTCTGCGTCCAGCGCCGTGCCAGGGCGGACATAGTGGGCGACGTCGGCGATCGCGACCCAGACGACATGGCCGCCGGGGTTCTTGGGGTCGTCGTCGGCATGGGCATAGACGGCGTCGTCATGGTCGCGCGCGTCCGACGGGTCGATGGTGATGAGCGGCAGGTCGCGCAGGTCCTCGCGGCCGGACAGGCCGGCGGGCTTCATCCGGTCGGCCTCCTCGATCACCTTGTCGGGGAAATCGTCGGGGATGCCGTGCTGGTGGATGGCGATCAGCGAAACCGCGCGCGGCGCCGAGGGGTCGCCCAGGCGTTCGGTGATGCGGGCGGTCGGCAGACCGAGCTTGCCGCGCGGGCTGGCCTGTTCGGCCTCCACCAGTTCGCCGTCCTTTGCGCCGTGGGTGGCGCCGGCGGGCACCTGCCATTCGCGGTCCGCGCCCTTGTCGATCGGGGTGATCCGCCCGCCCTCGGTGCGTTTGCGATAGATCCCGAGGATCTTGTGCGGGTTGTGACCGATGCGGCGGATCAGACGGGCCTCGTACTGGTGCCCGTCGGCACGCACCTCGGTCATCCGGCCGAGGATGCGGTCGCCCTCGCCGAGCGCGGGATCGGCCTCGCGGGGAATGAACAGCACCCGCGGCTCCGGACCCTCGCCGTGCCATTCTAGCGGCTTGGCGAAGAGATCGCCGTTGGCGTCGGGGGCGAGCACCTGCAGCACAGTGACGGGCGGCAGCTTGTCGGGGTCCCGGTAGTGCTTGCGGGCCTTCTGCAATTGGCCCTCCTCCTCCAGCTCCTTGAGCATGCGCTTGAGGTCGATCCGAGCCGCTCCCTTGACCCCGAAGGCCTTTGCGATGTCGCGCTTGGAATTCTGCGTGGGGTTCTGCGCGATCCAGTCGAGGACCTGCGCCTTGGTGGGAAGCTCTGCCATGATCGCGAGGTAGCATGGGGGCGGGGGGCTGTCACCTGTGGAAACGGGGGCGGCCGCCGGGCGGAGCCCGAGCGGCGGTGGCGCCGCTGCGCGGCGGCGAATTTTCGTCCGAAAATTCGTGGCTCCGACGGGGATAGCTGCCGACAGAAGGCGCCGGATTCGACTCCCGGACGGTTGGGAGTCGGTGTAGAACAAAAGAGGAACAAGCTGTCGCGATTCTCCAGGAGTGACGGATGTCGTCGGTTCGACGGATACTTTCGCTGTGGTTTCCGCGGCTTGCCGCCGAGCGGCTGCTGCGCGTGGACGGTGCGGGCGTGGACGCGCCCTTTGCCGTGGTGCGCGACAGCGGCAACATGCAGCTTCTAGCCTCGCTCGACCTCGCGGCGTCGCGGGCCGGGCTGTCTGTCGGGCAGCCGCTTCGGGATGCGCGGGCGATGTGTCCCACGCTGGTGACGCGGTTGTGCAACCCGCAGGCCGAGGCGGCGTTCCTGACCGTGCTACGACGCTGGGCGGGGAAGTTCTCGCCCTGGGTGTCGGAGCTGCCGCCCGACGGGCTGACGGTGGACCTGACGGGGTGCGCGCACCTGTTCGGGGGCGAGGCGGCGCTGCTTGAGCAGATTGAGACGGACTGCGCGGCGCTCGGGCTGAGCGCGCGGGCCGGGATTGCCGACACGGTGGGCGCGGCCTGGGCGCTGGCGCGCTATGCCGGGCGCGGGGCGGAGGCGGCGCGGTCGGGCGACGCGATCGACCAGGAGGCGCGGGCGACGCGGTCGCGGGCGGCTAAGCGGCGGCACTGGGAGCGGGGCGGCGCGGCGCCGGTGCGGGCGGCCGCCGGCTCCGGCGAGCGGATCGCGGCGCCGGGGCAGACGCGCACCGCACTGGGGCCGTTGCCCGTGGCCGCGTTGCGGCTGCCGCCCGAGGTCGTGGCGCAGCTCGGACGGCTGGGCCTCCGGCGGATCGACGAGCTGGCCGGCCAGCCGCGGGCGGCGCTGTCGCGGCGCTTCGGCAAGGAGCTGGTGCTGCGACTCGACCAGGCGCTCGGGCTGGTGCCGGAGCCCGTCTCGCCCGCGAAACCGCCGGACCATTTCGCCGTGCGCCTGACCCTGCCCGAGCCGATCGGCCTGCTGGACGACCTGCGCGCCGGGCTCGACCGGCTGCTGCCGGCGCTGGCGGAGCGGCTGCGCGAGAAGGGGCGGGGGGCGCGGCGGGTGCGGCTGCAGGCGTTCCGCTGCGATCACACAATGCAATCGGTGGAGGTGGGGCTGGCGCGGCCCTCGGCCGAGCCCGACCGGCTGCTGCCGCTGCTGCTGATGAAGCTCGACGAGATCGACGCCGGCCCCGGCATCGACGTGCTGCGGCTGGAAGCGCATGTGACCGAGCCGGTGCATGCCAGCCAGCACCGCGGCCACCTTGGCGCGGCCGCCGACGGCGCGGCGCGGATGAAGAAGGACGGTGGCGCGGCGCTCGACGACCTGATCGGCAAGCTTGGCGCACGGGTCGGACTGGAAGCGATCACCCGGCTGCACCCGGCCGACAGCCACATCCCCGAGAAGACGACGAAGGTGCTGGCCGCCGCCTGGTCGGAGCCGGCGCGAAACTGGCCCGTGCGCCCACCGTTGCCGCGCCCACTGCTGATGTTCCGCCCCGAGCCGGTGCACGTGGCGGGCGAGACGGCCCTGCCGCCGCGCCCGCCGGCGCGGTTCCGCTGGCGGCGGCGCGACCTGGTGCTGCGCAGCGCCACCGGGCCGGAGCGGATTGCCCCGGAATGGTGGATGGACGATCCCGAGTGGCGTTCGGGCGTGCGCGACTACTGGCGGGTGGAGGTGGCGGGCGGCGAACGGCTGTGGCTCTTCTATGCCCATGGCGGCGCGCTGTCAGCCGGCTGGTTCTGCCAGGGGCGGTTCGCCTGAGGGAGGAATGCCGACAACGGTTCTTGCCCTGCACAGGCGACTGCCCGATCATCGCGGACGAACTACGGAGCAGGGGAAAGGACGCGCGAGGTGACGCAACCCGAAGGCGAGCACAGGGGAGATTACCAGCGTCTTTCCGAAGCGCTTTACGCCGCGCTTCGGCCAGACCCGTTCTATGCCGCGCTCGAAGGCGGCGTCGCGGAGCCGGCGCGGGCCCGGCAGGCCATGCTCTACTATTACGAGTATTCGATCCGGGAAGCGGTCGCCCATGGCCATGCGGTCCTCCCCGACGCGGGGGATTTCGGCGCGTCGATCTGGGCCGTTCCCTTGGCTCCGGAGCAGGAACGGGAGCTTTCCCGCCGCAAAAAGGAGATGATCGCCCACCGGATGGGAGACACGTGTCTGCGGATCTATGCCGGGATCTGTGAGTTCATGGCCGAGGCAACGTCGCGGGTGACTTCAAACCAGGACTGGTACCTTTCGATTCTCGGCGTGGCTCCGGAGCAACAGGGGCAAGGGCTAGGCGCGGGGTTGCTCGAACCGGTGCTGGAAAAGGCGGATCGGGCCGGTGTCGCGACCTACCTGGAGACCTTCACACCGGGAAACATGCCGTTCTACCGCCGCTTGGGATACCAAGACGTGGGCCGGTTCCAAGAGCCGATCACCGACGGCCCCTACTGGGTGATGCGCCGTCCGCCATCCAGCTGAACAGCCAGCCTACATCTGGTCGCTCGGCACCGCCGCACCGACGATCGGGCCGAGCGGGAAGCCGGTGTCGGACCGGCCCAGCGAGGGGGCGAAGAGGCGGGAGACCTTGCCGTCGAAGTAGAGCGCGTTGGGCGTCTCCAGCACGTCGCGGAAGAAGCGGCCGAAGGTGTGGAAGTTCACCCGGTTGTCGGAGATCACGAAATGCACCGTCACCCCGTCGGCCGCCACGCCGACCCCGTTGCGGATGTAGCGGCTGTCGCTCTTGACGAGGAACCGCGGGTGCAGATCGCCGTCGATCACCAGCATCGGGCCGGACTGGCTGGCGTAGCGGCACTCGGGCGGGTTGGCTGCGAAGCGGCGGCTTTCAATCACCGAGGCGCTTTGGGTGCCGATACAGAAGACACCATTGGGAAGCAGGCCGAAATTGCCGGGGCCGTCGCTGGTGACCAGCGGGCCGCCCTGCACGCCGTTCTCGAGGTAGAGGCCGACCGGGCTGCGGTCATCGTGGTACATACCGCCGTTCATCGCGAAAGCGAGCCGTTTGCCCTCGGCCTTGAGCGCGCTGTCGATGGCGGTGAAGCCGCCGTAGAGCCGACCGTCGGGATCGCTGTGCCAGAGGCGGATCTCGTCGCGGTCGGCGCGAAGCGTGCAGACCGAGAAGCTGTCCGCGCCCTGGGTCATCTTGCGGCAATCGGGTTCTGCCGTCGCAACGACAGGCGCCAACAGAACGGCCAGAAGCGCCAGCAACCGCCGCCCAAGCCCTGGCTCAAACGGCATCGTCATCCTCATGGCTGGCCGCGATATCACGCTGCACGCGATCGTCGGAGAACATCTTCCGGGTCGCGTCCATCCGGTCGAACGTGTCGTCCAGAACGAAGCGCAGCTGCGGCGCGTATTTCAGCGCCAGCCCCTTGGCCACCATCCGGCGCAGCTCGGACCGGTTGCGATTGAGCGCCTCGAGCGCCTCCGGCGCGTGGTCGCCGCCGAGCGGCAGCACGAAGGCGGTAGCGATCTTGAGATCGGGCGATGTGCGGACCTCGGCCACGGTGATCGACATCCGGTTCAGCTCCGGGTCGTGCACGTCGCCTTGCGCGAGCACTTCCGACAGCCGCCGACGGATCAGTTCCCCGACCCGCAACTGGCGCTGCGATGGGCCGGCGCCGGTATGAAACTTGTTCTTTGCCATCCTTCCCACGTAGGGCGGCTTGCGGGTTTGCGCAAGCGGGCTTTGCCTGTGACGGCGGGCTCGGCTACACCGGCACCGCAAAGATGGAGACAGGCAGATGAGCGACACACCGGGTATCGTTGTCATGGGCGCGTCGGGCCGCATGGGCCAGATGCTGGTGCGCGAGGTGCAGGCGCATCCCGCGATGCGGCTGGTGGGCGCGGTGGAACGGTCGGGCCATGACTGGGTCGGCAAGGACATCGGCATCGCGATGAACGGGCCGGCGGCGGGGGTCTACGTGACCGACGATCCGCTGGAGGCGATGGCCGGAGCGCAGGGGGTGATCGATTTCACCACGCCTCAGGCGACGATCGAGCTGTCGGTGATCGCCGCGCAGGCGCGGGCCGTGCATGTGATCGGCACCACCGGAATGACCGACGAGGACCTCGCCAAACTCGACGCCGCCGCCCGGCACGCCGTGATCGTCCGGGCGGGGAACATGAGCCTCGGCGTCAACCTGCTGACCCAGCTTACAAAGCGGGTCGCGGCGGCGCTGGACGAGGAGTTCGACATCGAGATCGTGGAGGCGCACCACCGTCACAAGGTCGATGCCCCCTCGGGCACCGCGCTGATGCTGGGCGAGGCGGCGGCCGAAGGACGCGGGCTCGACTTCCGCGATGCCTACGTCGCCGCGCGCGACGGCATCACCGGCGCACGCGCGCCGGGCAGCATCGGCTTCTCTGCCATTCGTGGCGGCGACATCATCGGCGAGCATGACGTGATCTTCGCCGGCGCCGGCGAGCGGATCGTGCTTCGACACGTGGCAAGCGACCGGGCGCTGTTCGCCCGCGGCGCACTCAAGGCTGTACTCTGGGGGCAGACGCAGACCCCGGGCCACTACTCGATGCTGGACGTCCTGGGGCTCTGACCCCGGATCAGCGGCTGCGGCTCCGCAGCCGCCGCGCATTGCTGCGCGTCTTGGCTTCGATCGGGCGGATCGAGGCCAGCGCCGCGGCGGCATTCCCGCTGCTGGTCGCCATGGCGACGGCAGCCTTCTCGGCGGCGCGGGCAAAGGCCGTGGGTTTCTCGAACACCATCTGCGCGGCTTCCTTCGGCGTCATGGTGCCGAGCGCCATCATCATGGAGCGCGTCCAGATCACCTCGGAGGCGGAAAGCCACATGCGGGTATAGGCGAGCGAGGCCTGCTGCCAGGTCTGCATTGCACGGCTGACGGCGCGAGGGTCGTACATCGGATCTCTCCAGCTCGGGGCGGTTCGGGAATCAGGGGATTGGAGCCATCATAGCATCCCCGCGGCGTCCCGGCGCCGGCGAACGTCAGAAGTCGATCGCGAGCCCCTTCTTTTCCCAGTCACCGTAGCGCACCGGTTCCAATCCCTTGATCCGCCCGCCCAGTTCAATGGGCATCGCCTTGGCTTCGGCCTCGGCCTTCTCGCGGCGCTCGGCGGCCTCGGCCAGCGCGCGCAGGGCGGCGGGCGGGAGGTCCTTGGCGGGCTCTGCACTCTCGTCGGACATGCTGTTTTCCTTGTCGCTCACCCGTGGGTGATATACGCCGCGCGGGTCTGAAAGCAATGGGAAGGGCCGTCGCATGGGCCAGCAACAGGCCGGGGGAACCGCTGCACGCCGTCTGGCGCTGGAACTCGTCCAGGGGGTCTGGCAGGAGCGACTGACGCTCGCCGAGATGGAGGCTCATCCTCATTTCACCGAGGCCCCGCCCGAAGTCCGGGCCCGTGCCGGTCGGCTGGCCCGCACCACGCTCCGGCTCGCCGGTCGGGCAGATGCGGCGCTCAAACCCTGGCTGAAGCGCAACCCGAAGCCGGGCGTGCGGGCGATCCTGCGGCTGGCGACGGTCGAACTGCTGGCTGACGGCGCAGCCGCGCATGGGGTGGTGAACGCAGCCGTCGCGCTGGCGCGAGAGGAAGCCGCCTCAACGGCGCCGATGGTCAACGCCGTGCTGCGCCGCGTCGCCGAAGAGGGTCGCGCCGGCTGGGAGGCGACCCAGCCGCAGCGCCTGCCGAACTGGCTGCGCGGCCGGGTGGGCAGCGCCTATGGCAACGCACGGGTCGCGCGGATGGAGGCCGCTTTCGAGCAGGCACCGCCGCTGGACATCACAGCCAAGGCGCCCGACGCCGCGCTGGCCGAGGCGCTCGGCGGGACGATCCTGCCCACCGGGTCGATCCGGCTGGAAAAGGCGGGGCAGGTTTCGGCGCTGCCGGGATACGAGGCCGGGGATTGGTGGGTGCAGGACGCCGCCGCCGCGCTGCCGGCACGGGTGCTGGCAGCACGGGCAGGCGAGCGGGTGCTAGACCTTTGCGCCGCGCCGGGCGGCAAGACGCTGCAACTCGCGGCCACCGGGGCTTCGGTGACGGCGCTCGACGTGTCCGAGGCGCGGCTCGAACGGCTCTACGACAACCTGAAGCGGACCGGCCTCGCAGCCGAGGTCGTGGCGGCGGATGCGTTGGAGTGGGAGCCGGACGGGCCCTTCGACGCGATCCTGCTCGACGCGCCCTGCTCGGCGAACGGCACGATCCGCCGCCACCCCGACCTGCCTTTCGTCAAGGAGGCAGCCGACATCCGCCCGCTGGTGGACCTGCAGGCCGCCATGGCCGACCGGGCGGTCGCGATGCTGGCCCCCGGCGGCCGTCTCGTCTTCTGCACCTGTTCGATCCTGCCGGAGGAGGGCGAGGCGCAGCTCGCCGCACTTCTGGAGCGCCACCCCGACCTGAAGCCCGATCCGGAGGCCGTCTCCGCCCTGCCCGGCGTCGAGGAAGGCTGGCACGCCGGGCCCGGCGCGCTCCGGACGACACCGGAAATGTGGCCCGAACGCGGCGGTCTGGACGGGTTTTTCATCGCGGCGCTGCGCAAGGCCTGACAGCGGCTGCGGCTCTGCCTAGACTCGGCGGCGAGGGAGATACCGAGAGGGGCCGGTTCCGCGAAGATGATGATGGGGAAAGTCGAGGGCAGACTGAGCTGGGACGAGCGGCGCAACCGGTTGATGAACCGGTGGCAGGCCTATCGGGCGACCCATGCGCGCCCGGCAACGGGCTTCATCTCGCAGCCGGAGCCGCGGGCGATCGGCACGGTCGCGCGTGGCCGCCAGCTGGTGGCGGGCAACTACCTTTTCGCGGGCTCGCTGGTCGAGGCGCCGGACAAGGCCATCTGGGACCTCGACATGCCCTCGCCGCGCTTCGAGGAAACGCTGCACCAGTTTCGCTGGCTCGACGATCTCGCGGCGCTCGGCGACGGCGCGGCGCGTGCCCGCGCGCAGGACTGGACCTGGGGCTGGATCGAACGGTACGGCCGCGGCGCCGGGCCGGGCTGGACGCCCGAGCTGACCGGGAGGCGGCTGATCGGCTGGATCAACAACGCGATCTTCCTGCTGCGCGGCCGGGACCGGGCGGCCTCGGAGGCGTTCTTCTCGTCGCTCGGCGCTCAGACCCTGTTTCTCGGCCGCCGCTGGCAATCGGCGCCGGAGGGGCTGGCGCGGTTCGAGGCGCTGACCGGCCTGATCTATGCGGGCCTCGCGTTGACCGCGATGGACGCCCATGTCGAGCCGGCGATCCGGGCGCTCTCCCGCGAATGCGAGAGCCGGATCGATTCCCACGGCGGCTTGCCGACGCGCAACCCCGAGGAACTGCTCGAAGTCTTCACCCTGCTGATCTGGGCCGCGCAGGCGATGCTGGATTCCGGACGCGATCCGACGCCCGAATTGGAAGCCGCGATCATCCGCATCGCGCCGACGCTCCGCGCGCTTCGCCATGCCGACGGCGGGCTGGCGCGGTTCCACGGCGGCGGGCGCGGAGTGCAGGGCCGGCTCGACCAGGCGCTGGCGGCGGCCGGCATCCGGCCGGAGCCGCACGAAGGGCTGGCGATGGGCTTTGCCCGTCTCGCCGGCGGCCGCACCACGGTGATCGTCGACGCCGCCCGGCCGCCATCCGGCACGGCCTCGGTCAACGGCCATGCCTCGACACTGGCCTTCGAGCTGACCTCCGGGCGGCGGCCCATGATCGTCAGTTGCGGGCCGGGTGCGACCTTTGGCGAGACCTGGCGGCGCGCCGCCCGCTCCACGCCCAGCCACTCGACACTGGCGATCGACGGCTTCTCTTCCTCGCACCTCGGGGTGGTCGGGCTAAGTCGCGGTCGCAGGGGCGAAATCCTTTACGACCTGCCCAAGGACGTGCGGGCGCAGCCCTCCACGGCGCCGCGTGCCATGCGCCTGCTGGTCGGCCACGACGGATACGTTGAAAGCCACGGGCTGACCCATGTGCGGCAGCTGACCCTTACCCGTGACGGACGGGAACTCACCGGCGAGGACACGCTCGGCGCCCTGACCGAGACCGACCGGCGAACCTTCGACCGCCGGATGACCGGCTCGCAGTTGCAGGGTGTGGCGTTTTCGATTCGGTTCCATCTGCATCCGGACGTGGACGCGACGCTGGACATGAACGGACAGGCCGTGTCGCTTGCGCTCAAGAGCGGCGAGCTTTGGGTGTTTCGGCAGGCCGGGGCGTCCAAACTGGCGCTCGAGCCGAGCGTTTACCTCGATCCGAGCCGCCTGAAGCCCCGCGCGACGAAGCAGATCGTACTTTCCGGCCGTGTTCTGGACTCTGCGTGCCAGATCAACTGGACCTTGGCGAAGGCACAGGATACCCCGCAGGCCATCCGCGACATCCTGCGCGATGACGACGATCACCTGCCCTACGACTGAGGAAAGCTGCCATGTCCGACGCCCGCCCAATCCGCCGTGCCCTACTTTCGGTTTCAGACAAGGAGGGGCTCGTGGACCTCGGCCGGGCATTGGCCGCGCGCGGGGTCGAACTGCTGTCGACTGGCGGCACCGCCCACAGCCTGCGCCAGGCTGGGCTCGAGGTGGTGGACGTGGCCGAGGTTACCGGCTTTCCCGAGATGATGGACGGACGGGTCAAGACGCTGCATCCCAAGGTGCACGGTGGACTGCTGGCTCTGCGCGACAATGACGAGCACGTTGCCGCGATGACCGAGCACGGCATCGTCGAGATCGACCTGCTGGTGGTGAACCTCTACCCGTTCGAGGCGACCGTCGCGAAGGGTGCCGATTATGACACTTGCATCGAGAACATCGACATCGGCGGTCCGGCGATGATCCGGGCCGCGGCCAAGAACCACGCCTACGTGACCGTTGTCGTCGACGTCGAGGATTACGAGAAGCTGCTGGGCGACATGGACCAGCACGACGGCGCGACCTGCCCGAAGTTCCGCAAGAAGCTGGCGCAGATCGCCTATGCCCGGACGGCGGCCTATGACGCCGCGGTCTCGACCTGGATGGCGCAGGCGATCGGTGTCGAGACCCCGCGCCGCCGCGCCGTGGCCGGCACGCTGGCGCAGACCATGCGCTATGGCGAGAACCCGCACCAGAAGGCGGCGTTCTACCGCGACGGCTCCTCCCGGCCCGGTGTCGCCACGGCGGTGCAGCACCAGGGCAAGGAGCTGAGCTACAACAACATCAACGACACCGACGCGGCCTTCGAGCTGGTGGCGGAGTTCGACCCGGCCGACGGCCCGGCCTGCGCGATCATCAAGCACGCCAACCCCTGCGGCGTGGCTCGCGGCGCGACCCTGGCCGAGGCCTATTCCCGTGCCTTCGACTGCGACCGCACCTCGGCCTTCGGCGGGATCATCGCGCTGAACCAGCCTCTCGACGGACCGACGGCGGAGCGGATTGCGGAGATCTTCACCGAGGTTGTCATCGCCCCGGATGCGGATGAGGCAGCGAAGCGGGTATTTGAGGCCAAGAAGAACCTGCGGCTGCTGACGACGGGCGGACTGCCCGACCCGCTGGCGGCGGCCACCACGATCCGGCAGGTCTCGGGCGGCTACCTCGTTCAGGACAAGGACAACGGTCATATCACCGCCGAGGATCTGAAGGTGGTGACGAAGCGCGCGCCGACCGAGGCGGAGCTTCGCGACCTGCTCTTCGCCTGGAAGGTCGCCAAGCACGTGAAGTCCAACGCCATCGTCTACGTCAAGGACGCCGCGACCGTCGGTGTCGGCGCGGGCCAGATGAGCCGCGTGGACTCGACGCGGATCGCTGCCCGCAAGTCGCAGGACATGGCCGAGGTGCTCGGCCTTTCCGCGCCGCTGACCCAGGGCTCCGTGGTTGCGTCGGATGCCTTCTTCCCCTTCCCCGATGGTCTGCTGACCGCGGCCGAGGCGGGCGCCACCGCGGTGATCCAGCCCGGCGGCTCGATGCGCGACGACAAGGTGATCGCGGCAGCCGACGAGGCCGGCATCGCCATGGTCTTCTCGGGCATGCGTCACTTCCGGCACTGAACCATGCGTCTTCTCTGGGTTACGGCGCTGGTCGCCTTCCTGATCGACCAGGCCTCCAAGTTCCTGGTCTTCCGGATGATGGCCTTGGCGCAGGCCGAGCAGATCGAGATCTTTCCGCCGCTGCTGATCTTCCGCAAGGGGCTCAACACGGGCGTCAACTTCGGCCTGTTCGCCGACAGTTCGCCCGCCCAGAGATGGTTCCTGATCGGGCTCACGGCGATCCTGTGCACGGGGCTGGTGATCTGGGCCATGCGCAGCTTCGAACGCCGGATCGAGTTTTTCTGCGTCGGACTGATCGTCGGGGGGGCGGTGGGCAACGCACTGGACCGTTTCCTGTTTCCCGGAGTGAGGGATTTTCTCAACATGTCCTGCTGCGGAATCAATAACCCCTATGTTTTCAACGTGGCGGATGTTTTCATATTTGCCGGGGCGATCGGGCTCGTTCTGTTCGGCAAGGAACGGAGCGACCGTAAAAAGGCCTCGTGACGTTGTCGGAAGCTTGCGATACACAGGCCGAAAGTCGAGGCGGGAGACAGGTGATGCTGGCAGCAAGGATGACACGGGCAGGCGTGACGCTTGCGCTTGTGCTCATCGTGGCCGCCTGCAGCCCAGATCCGCGCATCATGCATATCGAGCGTGGTCAGGTCACGCCTGACGAATTCTCTATCCTGCCCACCAAACCGATCGAGATCCCGACAGACCTGTCCACCTTGCCGCCGCCGACCCCGGGCGCAGCGAATCGCACCGATGCGACGCCGCGCGAGGACGCTGTGGCGGCGCTTGGCGGCGATCCCGCGAGGCTGCGCACGGACGGACGGCTGTCCGACGACGGCGCGCTGATCCGGCAGACCACCCGCTATGGCGTCGATCCGAACATCCGCAACGACCTCGCTGTCGCCGATGCCGAGTTCCGCCGCAGGAACAAGGGCAGGCTCCTGGAGCGCTGGTTCAGGGTTCCGACCTACTACGACGCCTACAGCGACTCCGAGCTGAACCAATATGGAACGCTGGAAGGCTGGCGTCGTGCCGGAGTGCCGACTCCGGCGGCGCCGCCCGATGCGGACGCCGAATAAGGCAATCACCACACGCTCACATCCCCGTTGCCCCGCTTGAATGCGGGGTCTTCGGCTGTATCTTCTGCGAAGCATCCATTTGAAGGGGACACCCATGTTTCGACGGATCGGCCTTGCTCTGACCCTGGCATCGGCGCTCGCGGCACCGGCGCAGGCGGAAGAGGTGACGAGCTTCACGCTCGACAACGGCATGGATGTGGTGGTGATCGAGGATCACCGGGCACCCGTGGTCGTGAACATGGTCTGGTATCGCGTCGGCGCGGCTGACGAGCCTGCCGGCAAGTCGGGCATCGCGCATTTTCTCGAGCACCTGATGTTCAAAGGCACCGATACGCTGGAGCCCGGAGAATTCTCCGCAACGGTGGCGCTCAACGGCGGGTCGGACAACGCGTTCACCAGCCAGGACTACACGGCCTATTTCCAACGCGTCGCTTCCGACCGGCTGGGGCTGATGATGGAGATGGAGGCCGACCGGATGACCGGCCTCGTGCTTTCCGACGAGGTCGTCGATCCGGAGCGGCAGGTGATCCTCGAGGAGCGAAATCAGCGCACGGAGAACAACCCCGGCGCGCTCTTCGGCGAGCAGCGCAGCGCAGCGCAGTATCTCAACCACCCCTACGGCACGCCGATCATTGGCTGGCGCCACGAGATCCGCGAGCTCGGCCTGCAGGACGCGCTGGATTTCTACGGTCAGTACTATGCGCCGAACAACGCCGTGCTGATCGTCGCCGGCGATGTCGAGCCGGAGGAAGTCCGGGCGCTGGCCGAGACGCATTTCGGCCCGATCCCGGCCAATCCCGAGCTGGGCGAGCGGGCGCGGCCGGCCGAGCCGCCACAGCGGGCAGAACGCCGGCTGTCCTACGAGGATCCGCGCGTCGCGCAGCCCTATGTCATGCGCAGTTATATCGCGCCGGAACGCGACCCGGGCGCGCAGGAAGACGCGGCGGCGCTGACCTTCCTGGCCGAACTTCTTGGCGGCACCGGCGCGACCTCGCTGATGGGGCGGACGCTGCAGTTCGAGGAAAAAACGGCGCTTTATACGGCGGCCTTTTACGACGGCATCTCGCTCGACGACACGACCTTCTCGCTGATCGTCATGCCGGTGCCGGGCCGAAGCCTCGAGGAGACGGAAGCCGACATGGACCGGATGATCGCGACCTTCCTGGAGGAAGGCGTGGACGTGGCGGCCTTCGAGCGGCTGAAAACCCAGCTCACGGCGGATGAGATCTACCGCAAGGACAACCTGCAGCGGCTGGCGCGCCGCTATGGCGAGGGGCTGACCAGCGGCCTGACGGTCGAGGATGTGCAGGCCTGGCCGGAGATCCTGCAATCCGTCACCGCCGAGGACGTGATGGCCGCCGCCGAGCGCGTGTTCGACCGACGCAACGCCGTGACCGGCTATCTCTCCCGTCCGGCCAGCGAAACCCAATCCGAGGAGGTGACCCAGTGATCCGCCCCGCCATGCGCGCCTTTGTTGCGGCGCTGACCCTCTTTACGCTTGTCCTGCCGGCGAAGGCCGAGACCGAGATCCAGGAAGTGACCTCGCCCGGCGGTATCAAGGCCTGGTTGGTGGAAGAACCCTCGATCCCCTTCATGGCGCTGGAACTGCGGTTCCGTGGCGGCGCCAGCCTCGATGCGCCGGGCAAGCGTGGGGTGACATACCTGATGACCGGCCTTCTGGAGGAAGGTGCGGGCGAGATGGACGCGCAGGCGTTTTCCATCGCGGTCGAGAGCCTCGCCGCCGAGTTCCGGTTCGACGCTCACAACGACGCGGTCTCCATTTCGGCCAAGGCGCTGACGGAAAACCGCGAGGAGGCGATGGAACTGCTGCGGCAGGCGCTGGTCGAGCCGCGCTTCGACGAGGACGCCATCGAACGTGTGCGGGGGCAGGTGCTCTCGGGGATCGATGCCGACACCCGCGACCCGGACGCGATTTCCGCCAACACCTTCTACAGCCTCGCCTTCGGCGACCATCCCTATGGCACCTCCCTCGAGGGCACGGTTGAGAGCGTCACCGCGCTGACCCGCGACGACCTGATCGAGGCGCGCGACCGGACGCTCTCCCGCGACCACCTCTACGTCGCCGCGGTGGGGGACATCACCGCCGAGGAACTCGGCGACTTGCTTGACCTCCTGCTTGGCGATCTGCCCGAAACCGGCGCGCCGCGCCCGGAACGGGTCGACTACACGCTCGCCGGCGGCACCACCGTCGTCGATTTCGACACGCCGCAATCCGTCGTCACCTTCGGCCAGCGCGGCATCACCCGGCACGACCCGGATTTCTTCCCCGCCTATGTGCTCACCCACATCCTCGGCGGCGGCGGGTTCTCGTCGCGGCTGATGGAAGAGGTCCGCGAGAAGCGCGGTCTGACCTATGGTGTCGGGGCCTACCTTTACCCGATGGATTACTCCGAGATGCTGGTCGGCAATGTTTCCACGGTGAATGCCAGGGTCGGCGAGACCATCTCGGTGATCCGGGACGAATGGACGAAGCTCGCCACCGAGGGTGTGACCGAGGAAGAGCTGGAGCGGGCCAAGACCTATCTGACCGGCGCCTACCCGCTCCGGTTCGACGGCAACGGCCCGATCGCCAACATCCTCGTCGGCATGCAGATGGATGACCTGACACCGGAGTATGTCGTCATCCGCAACGACAAGATCCGCGCCGTCACGCTCGAGGACGTGCGCCGGGTGGCCTCCGAACTGATCGATCCCGATGGACTTCATTTCATCGTGGTGGGCCAGCCGGAAGGGCTCGACGCAAGCAACTGACCGCCTCGGCCGGGCCGCGGATTTTTCCCGGCCCGGCGATGCGGATAACCAGTGGTCGAATCCGAATGTCCATGCTACCCCTTGTGGCATGACGATCGCACACCGCAACATGAGCGCAAATCCGGCGCAGCCCCCGGTTATCCGGCAACTCGACGAGACGGTCATCAACCGCATCGCCGCCGGCGAGGTCGTGGAGCGGCCGGCCTCGGCCGTGAAGGAGCTGGTGGAGAACTCGCTCGATGCGGGCGCGCGGCGCATCGAGATCGCCATCGCCGACGGCGGCAAGAGCCTGATCCGGATCACCGACGACGGCTGCGGCATCCCCGCCGCCGACCTGCCGCTGGCGCTGTCCCGGCACGCCACCTCCAAGATAGACGGCTCCGACCTGCTCGACATTCGGTCCTTCGGGTTTCGGGGGGAGGCGCTGGCTTCGCTCGGCGCGGTCGGGCGGCTCAGCGTCACCAGCCGTGCCACGGGCAGCGCCGAGGCCGCCCGGATCACCGTCACCGGCGGGACGATGGCGCCGGTCTCCCCCGCCGCGCTCACCCGCGGGACGGTCGTGGAGCTGCGGGACCTGTTCCACGCCACCCCCGCGCGGCTCAAGTTCATGCGCTCGGACCGGGCCGAGACCCAGGCCATCGGCGACGTGGTCAAGCGCCTCGCCATGGCCGAGCCTTCGGTGGCCTTCACCCTGCGCGACGTCACCGGTGACGGCGAGGGCCGGGTCAGCTTCCGCGCCGATGCCGAGACCGGCGATCTCTTCGACGCCCTGCGCGGCCGGATCGGGCGGATCCTCGGCGCCGAGTTCGTCGAAAACGCGATCTCGCTCGACATCGAGCGCGAAGGCCTGCGCCTGACCGGCCTCGCCGCACTGCCGACCTATTCCCGCGGGTCCTCGGTGGCCCAATACCTGTTCGTGAACGGCCGGCCGGTGCGGGACAAGCTGCTCGTCGGCGCGCTCCGGGCGGCCTACATGGATTTCCTGTCGCGCGATCGGCACCCGGCGGCGGTGCTGTTCATCGACTGCGACCCCCAGCTGGTCGACGTGAACGTCCACCCCGCCAAGGCCGAGGTGCGGTTCCGCGACCCGGGGCTGGCCCGTGGCATGATCGTCTCGGGCCTGCGGCACGCGCTCGCCGGCTCCGGACACCGCGCCTCTTCCACCGTCGCCGGGGCGACGCTCGGCGCGATGCGCCCCGAACCCGCCGGCCCGCCGCGCGTCTACCAGATGGACCGGCCGAGCCCCGGCACGCTGGGCGCGGCCTTCGCCATGCAGGCGCCACTGGTCGAGCCGCAGGGCTTCGCGGAGGCCGCCGCCCCCTCCGCCCGTTTCGAGCCCGATCACGCCGTCGAAACGGAGCAGCAGCGAGAGCTGCCTCTCGGAGCCGCCCGCGCCCAGGTGCACGAGAACTACATCATCGCCCAGACCGCCGACGGCATGGTGATCGTCGACCAGCACGCCGCCCACGAGCGGCTGGTCTACGAGAAGCTCAAGCGTCAGATGGCCGAGAACGGCGTCGCGGCGCAGGCGCTGCTGATCCCCGAAATCGTCGATCTCTCGGAAGGCGACTGCGCGCAGCTCATGGCCGTGGCCGAGGACCTCCGCCGCATGGGCCTGACGCTGGAACCCTTCGGCGGCGGGGCCGTCGCGGTGCGCGAGACGCCCGCGGTGCTGGGCGAGATCGACGCCTCCGGGCTCGTGCACGACATCCTCGACGAGATCGCCGACCTCGGCGACAGCACCACGCTGGGCGCCCGCATCGACGCGGTGCTGAGCCGCGTCGCCTGCCACGGCTCGATCCGCTCCGGCCGCCGCATGCGCGCCGAGGAGATGAACGCCCTGCTGCGCGAGATGGAGGCCACGCCGCATTCCGGTCAGTGCAACCACGGCCGGCCGACCTATGTGGAGCTCAAGCTCGCCGATATCGAGCGGCTCTTCGGGCGCACATGATCCAGCTGGGCGACATCCGGATCGACCTGAACGACCCCGCCACGCTGGCCGCCCTCGCCGCCGCGGCGCTCCTGCTCCTGCTGACGGTATTGCTGGTCATGGCGGTGCGCAGGGCCGGGGCGGCGGCGCGCATTGGCGAGCCGATGCTGCAGCATGTCTCCGCGCTCGGCGCCCGCGTGCAGGCGCTTTCCGACGGGCAGCAACAGCTCGCGGGCGGGTTGACCCACGTCTCCGAGGCGCAGACCCAGGCCCAGGCCCGGATGCTGCAACTGATGGAGGCGCGGCTCGCCGAGGTCACCGCCCGGATGGGCGAGAGCCTGCAGGGCTCCTCCACCCGCACCGCTCGCTCTCTGGGCGAGCTGCAGCAGCGCCTGGAAACCATCGACCGCGCGCAGGCCAAGATCGAGAAGCTCTCCGGCGACGTGCTCAGCCTGCAGGATATCCTGTCCAACAAGCAGACCCGCGGCGCCTTCGGCGAGATCCAGCTTCAGGACATCGTCTCCAAGGCGCTGCCGAAGGACAGCTATTCCTGGCAAGCCACGCTCTCCAACGGCAAGCGCGCCGACTGTCTGATCCACCTGCCGAACCCGCCCGGGCCGATCGTGATCGACAGCAAGTTCCCGCTGGAAGCCTACGAGGCGCTGCGCAACGCCAACACGCCCTGGGAGCAGAACGAAGCCGCCAAGGCGATGCGCGCGGCGGTCAAGGCCCACATCCGGGCGATCTCGGAGAAATACCTGATCGAAGGGGAAACAGCCGACGGCGCGCTGATGTTCCTGCCGTCAGAGGCCGTCTACGCGGAACTGCATGCCAACTTTTCCGAGTTGGTCCGCGAGGGCTTCGCGGCGCGGGTCTGGATCGTCTCGCCAACCACCTGCATGGCGACGCTCAACACCATGCGCGCCGTGCTCAAGGACGCCCGCATGCGCGAGCAGGCCGGCACGATCCGCCGCGAGCTGGCGCTGCTCCATGGCGATGTCGAGCGGCTGACGACCCGGGTGGAGAACCTCGACAAGCATTTCGGGCAGGCCAGCAAGGATCTCGCAGAGATCCGCGTCAGCGCGGAAAAGGCGGGAAAACGCGCCCGCCGTCTCGACAGTTTTGATTTCGATGAGATCGGCGACCCGCCCCGCGACCCGAAGGCCCCGTCGGCACGCCCGCCGGTGCAGATCGTCCGTCAGGACGTGTGAAGGAAGCGCTCGCTGCATCAGGCTGGGCAGGCTGCCTCCTGAGACACGATCTTTGGTCCAAAAGATCGCCTGCGCGCTTTTCGCGCGGACCGGCTCAACCGTCAGGAATGCCTCTTCGAGGCAGGCAAGGAGGGCGGGAGAGCTCTGGTCTCAGATCTTGAGGAATGGCTGGAACAGGCGCGGCAACACGCCGGTGAACTTCAGCGGCGCGTCGGTGGCTGCAAGACAGATGCAATCCTCGCCCACGTCGGCCACCGGCATGTGTTCCAGCTCCTCGCCGGCGATCTCCACGTCGCCACGGGCAAACCGTTCCTCGCCATCGAGAAAGGCCCCCTGTAGCACCAGCGTCATCTCCATACCGCGGTGGCCATGGTCGGGCATCTCGCAGCCGGCGGGGATGTAGAGCAACCTCGCGCTCGCTTCGGGAGAGGTCTGCAGGATCGCCTGCTTGACTCCCATGCCGACCGAACGCCAGCGCACCTGGTCCACGTCACCTCCGATGTATTCACGGAGCGGAGCGGGCAGCACCGATCCCTGCATCGGCGGCTGCGTCATGATCGGCTCCGCCGGCGCGCCGCCGGCGATCAGCGCAAGCGTCGCCTCAAGACTGCCCTCCGACATCGGAGCAACCTCGCCGCTTTCTAGGATCGCGCCCCCGACGCATTCCAGCTCGCCGAGGCGATTGCGCGATTCCGGGCAAAGCGAGACATGGCTCGCAACCACGAGGTTGAATGCCTCAGCCAGGTTGCCAGCCGCGTAGTCGGCCAGGATATCGTCGGTTATGCGGTGTTGAACGCCCATTAATTCATGCTCTTCATCTCGTGGCGCAAGCGATCCAGCGCCAGTCTCAGTCTCGATTTGATCGTCCCCAGCGGCAGCCCGGTCTGGGCCGCGATCTCGCTGTGAGACAGATCGCCATAATAGGCCGCTTCCACCAGGGCCCGCTGCTTGTCGGGCAACGCCGCGATGGCCTTGCCCAGATGCTCGGCCTCCTGCTGTCTGGCCAGTGTCTCTGTCTGTTCCGGTTCCGGCTCCGGCCCCCAGGGCAGATCTTCCGGTTCCGGACGTCGCTGCTTGCGCAGCATGTCGGTCTTCTTGTTCCGGGCGATGGTGAACACCCAGGTGGCCACGCTTGCCCGGCTTGGGTCGAACAGATGCGCCTTGTGCCACAGCGTCGCCATGACCTCTTGGCTGCATTCCTCTGCCATGGTCTGGCTCGCGCCGGACCGGATCAGAAACGCCTTCACCCGCGGCGCGAAATGCCGAAAAAGCTCGGCAAACGCAGCTTGATCGCGATGGTCCCGGATAAGGATCACGTGACCCGTCCATTCAGGCGCTTCTGCTGTTGTTTCCGGCACTTCGACCTTCCCGTCACGTCCTTCGATGGGCCGACTATAAGCGGTCGCACCCGGGAGGGAAGTCGTATCCGGCAAGGAGATCGTTTCCGTCAACATGTGGGAGTTACGCAGCCCGATCCCGGGTGGATCACCACCGGGAAGATTTTTTCTGTATCCACGAGGAAAATCGTGTCCGTCTGCGAGCCTAAGCCTGCTTTCCTTCCGACCGCTTCGACGACGTCATCACGTCGACGGTTGCGGTTTGGAGAAATCCGCCAGTCTTCAGGGTGCCCCGAAGCAAGGCTTGCCCATGATTCCCGAACGGAAGTCAGTCCGCGATACCTCGAAGAAGATGCCGACCGAACGGCCCGCGCGACTGTTCCTCAAGATGGCCATCTGGGGTGATGACAGGTTCTGTCAGCACTGTGGCAGCCTGAACTCGCGACCATTGCGCTGCGCGACTGTGCGCGGTGGTCTGAAACAATGCGCCGAGAAAGAATGCCGCAGCCAATTCACCGTCACGACCGGGACACCACTCCAAGCGACGAGGCTCGATCTGCGGATCCGGATTGCAGGGATGTTCCGGATGCTGACGGCCGAGGGTGTGTGAAAACTCGCGGCAAACGGCGCGCTTCGAAGGGCTTCCCGTCTTTCGC